>NZ_LAJE02000084.1 GCF_000970465.2 Devosia insulae DS-56 | reverse complement strand
ACCCCCAACCCCTCCCCTCAAGGGGGAGGGGAGCAGATCCAGAGCTGTCAGATGGCACGGGTCATGCCGCCATCGACGAGCAGGCTCTGCCCGGTGACGTAGGAGGCGTCGTCGGAGAGGAGGAAGGCCACAACCCGGGCCAGCTCCTCGAGCTCGCCATAGCGGCCGATCGGGATCTTCTGGCGGCGGGTTTCGACGGTGTCGTAATTGTCGAGAAATCCGGGCAGCACTGCGTTCATGCGGATGCCCTCGGCGCCGTAGCGATCGGCATAGAGCTTGGTCCAGGCCTGCAGCGCCGGGCGGAGGGCCGACGACATCGGCATCACCAGCTCCGGCGATTTGCCGGCAAAGCTCGAAATGTTCACTGCGGCGCCTTTCCTCGCAGCGAGGAAGTGCGGCGTCACCAGCCGCATCAGGCGGACCGGGTTGAGGACAATCATGTCAAAGCCATGCTGCCAGTCCTCGTCGGGCATGGTGCCGATATCGCCGGTGGGAACGTGCCCCGCATTGTTGACCACGGCATCGATGCGGCCATGCGTGGCGATGGTCAAATCGACGAGCCGCTGCAGATCGGCCGGCTCGGTGAGCGAGCCGCGCACCGCAGTGGCGGAGAGCTCGGCGGCCACCGCCTCGACCTGCTCGGAGCGGGCGAACAGCACCAGCCGGTAGTCGCGGGCAGCAAGCTCGCGGGCGATGGCGGCGCCGATGCCCTGGCCGGCTCCGGTGACGATCGCTACAGGCTGGGCGATGGGCTGGATCATTGGCATTCCCTTAGACTTCTATTGGCCGAGAGGCGATGGCACGAGGAGGGCGCGTGATTGACTGCTGCCCTGCCCGGGGCTAGAGAACCGGCCGTGCGTTCATACCCCATCGTGCTCCGACCCGCCTGCATCTTCAGCTGAGATGTGAAGTGGCCCGCCTCGCGACCCGGTCAATTCGACCGGCCGCTGGTCATTAGGGGCCTAACGCCGTCGCATAATTTACGGGTTTCGGAGTTCACTCGATGAACAATCTTTCTAGGCCGCTCTGGCAGCGGTTCCTCGTCTTCCTCGTGCCGCTGATGCTCAGCAACATCCTGCAGTCGCTGTCGGGCACCATCAACAATATCTATATCGGGCAGATGATCGGGGTGGAGGCGCTGGCCGCCGTCTCGGTGTTTTTCCCGATCATGATCTTCCTCATCTCGTTCGTGATCGGCCTCGCCTCGGGCGCGGCGATCCTGATCGGCCAGGCCTGGGGCGCCAAGAACCTCCTCAAAATCAAGCAGGTCGTTGGCACGACGCTGACCGTCGGCTTCCTGATGGGTCTGGTCGTCGCGGTGTTTGGCGGCTTGTTCGCGCAGAACCTGATGGAACTGCTCGGGGCGCCCGCCGACATCGTCGCCGAAGCGACGGCCTATGGCCGGATCGTCCTGATCGGCATGCCCGGATTCTTCCTGTTCCTGATCATCACCTCGACGCTGCGCGGCGTCGGCGACACGGTGACGCCGCTGCTGACGCTGGTGTTCTCCATTGGCGTCGGGCTGTTCGTCACGCCGGCGCTGATCCAGGGCTGGTTCGGCCTGCCGCAGATCGGGGTGCTCGCCGCCGCGGTGGCGTTCATCGCCGGCTTCGTCGTGGTGCTGATCTTTCTGTTCTTCTATCTCAACTACAAGAAGAGCCCGATGGCGCCCGATGCCGAGCTGATCCGGCACCTGAAGGTGGATTTCCAGCTGCTCGGCCTGATCCTCAAGCTCGGCATCCCGGCCGGCGTCGCCATGGTGGTGTCGTCGATCTCGGCCATCGTCATCGTCGGCATCGTCAACCGCTACGGCTCCGAGGCGACGGCGGCCTATGGCGCGGTCAACCAGGTGATGAGCTATGTGCAGTTCCCGGCCATGTCGATCGGCATCGCCGCCTCGATCTTCGCTGCCCAGGCGATCGGCGCGCGGCGCTTCGACGAGGTGGAAAAGGTGACCCGTACGGCGCTGCTGATGAACCTCATCGTCACCGGGGCGCTGGTGCTGATCGCCTACCTGTTCTCGCAGCACCTGGTGCGGCTGTTCATCACCGACGAAGCGGTGGTGCAGGTGGCCGAACGGCTGCTGCACATCGTGTTGTGGAGCTGCCTGGTGTTCGGCTGGGGCTCGGTGTTCTCGGCGGTGATGCGCGCTTCGGGCGACGTGTGGATCCCGATGGCGCTGTCGCTGGCGGCGATCATCCTGGTCGAGGTGCCGGCGGCGCTGACGCTCAGCCACTTCTTCGGGCTCGAGGGCGTGTGGTGGGGCTATTGCCTCAGCTTCACGGCCCTGCTCACCTTCCAGGCTACCTACTACCTCGGCTGGTGGCGGAAGAAGGAAATCACGGCGCTGGTGTAGGGTGGCTGGTTCAGGCCCTTTAGGGGGGCCCGTCTAGGAGAAACAACGCTCCGCAAGTCCCACAACCTCGGTGTCATCCCCGCGAAAGCGGGGACCTCCGTTTGCGATCGTGCGGAAGGCCAAGAAAACAGAGGTTCCCGCTTTCGCGGGAATGATCCGGTGGGTGGGGTGAGACCGTGCCTTAGCGCTTATAGGCCCTCGCCGGGTGACACCGTGAGGGGGACGGTCCGGTGCCCACCAGGTTGCTACAGGCGCGGTGACGTTCCTGCCAGTACGTCCCAGGCGGCCATGGCGCCGTCGATTACTCGCTCAAGGGCGGCGCCGCCGGCGCCGTCCCGTGCCTGCAGGGCGAGCCCGTTCAGCACCGTGGTGTAGAACTGCGCCATGGCGTCGGCATCGGCGCCTCGGGGGACATCGCCGTCGATCATCCCCTTCCTGATCCGCGCCGCGAACGAGCCGGTCGAGGCGTTGCGCAGCATAGCCAGATGCGCCCGGACTTCGGCGTTCTGCGGCGGGCCGACGGCGGCGGCGAGCACGATCATGCAACCCGATGGGATGTTCGGATCGGTGTAGGTCTCGGCGTTGGATCGCAGCAGCGACTCAATCGCTCCGCGCGCCGTGGGTACGTCTCCCAGGGTTGGCCCGTAGGTGCGCACGTAGAGGTCAAGTGCCTCATAGAACAGCTGCTCCTTGGAGCCGAAGGCGGCATAGAGGCTCGGCTTGCCCACTCCGAGCGCCTCGGTCAGGTCGTTGACCGAAGTGCCTTCATAGCCGCGCTCCCAGAACAGGCGCATCGCCTGGTTTAGCGCCAGATCGCGATCGAACTCTCGGGGACGGCCTGCCAAAATCGGGTTTCCGGATGATTGTCTACCGATCAGTATAAAATTCTTGACGCTGCATCGCAACCGTCATAGCCAATTGTGTACCGATCGGTAGAAAATGGAGATCCGATATGACTGACCTTGAGCTTTCCGGCCGCGTGGCCCTCGTTACCGGCGGCAGCCGCGGCATCGGCGCCGCCACCGTGCTGGCGCTGGCCAAAGCCGGCGCCGATGTCGCCTTTACCTTCGAGCGCAACGGCGAGAAGGCCGGCGAGATCGCGGCGGAAGTCACTGCCCTCGGCCGGCGTGCCATCGCCATGCAGGTGGATTCGGGTGATCCCGATGCGGTGATGGCCGCCGTCGACCGGACGGTCGCCGAACTGGGGCGCATCGATATCCTCGTCAACAATGCCGGCGTCGGCACTGGCGGGCCGTTCGGCGAGGTGACGGTCGAAAGCTTCGATCGGCTGTTCTCGATCCATGCCCGGGCGCCGTTCTTCGCCACCCAGGCGGCGGTGAAACACATGAGCGAGGGTGGGCGGATCATCTCGATCGGCACCAATATGGCGACGCGCGTGGCAGGGCCGGGCCTCAGCCTTTATGTCACCAGCAAATCGGCACTGGGCGGCATGACCCGGGCGCTGGCGCGCGAACTGGGCCCGTTGGGGATCACCATCAACACCGTCGATCCAGGGTCCACCGATACCGACATGAACCCGGCAGATGGGCCGATGGCGCCGTCGCAGATGGGCCTCAATGCGCTCGGCCGGTTCGGCGCCGCCGAGGATATCGCGGCGGCGGTGGTGCATCTCGCCGGCCCGGGCGGGCGCAGCATCACCGGCACCTCGATCCTCGTCGACAGCGGCTTCAACGCCTAGGCTCTGATAGCGGGCTCTCGCCCAGGCACCATCCTTGCCCCTCCACGGTGTCACCCCCGCGAAAGCGGGGGCCTCTGTTTACCGAGCCCGCTGCAAAGCTCCGCAAATGGGGGTTCCCGCTTTCGCGGGAATGACCCTGTGGGTGGGGTGAGTTTGGTGCCTTCGCCTCAATCGCACGAGCCAAGACGCCTCGGGTCACGGTATGAAAATCACCGCTTGACTTAGAGTGCACTCGAACTCCTAGCCTTCCTTCTCGTTGTGGCAAGGAAGGCAGAGATGAAGATCGGTCAGCTGGTCGAGCGTTCGGGACTCACCGCCCATACGATCCGCTATTACGAGCGGATCGGGCTGTTGCCCTATGCCGACCGGGACCAGTCCGGCCAGCGCGATTACGATGCGTCGATCCTCAGCTGGATCGAATTTCTCGGCCGCCTCAAGGCGACCGGGATGCCGATTCGGGAGATGCTGCATTATGCAGCCCTGCGCGATCAGGGTCCCGCAACCGAGGCGGCGCGGCGCGAACTGCTGGAGCGGCACCGCGAACAGGTGCGGGCCCAGCTGGCCGAACTCTCCGAGAGCCTCCTTGTCCTCGACGCCAAGATCGCCGGCTATGCCGGCATATCGAAGAGGATGAAGGACTATGACGCACTCCCAGAACGCCGCAAGCGACCGGCAACCGTCAGGCGGGCAGCCGCCCGCTGGTAGCCGCTTGGCGACGCGAACCCTCGGGCCGCTGACTGTTTCGACCGTCGGGCTGGGCTGCATGGCGATGAGCCACGCCTATGGCGGCCAGGATGAAGCCGATGCAATCCGCACGCTGCATCGCGCCGTGGAACTGGGTGTCAGTTTGTTCGACACCGCCGAGGTCTATGGGCCGTTCGCCAACGAGATTCTGGTCGGCAAGGCGCTGAAGCCGTTTCAAGACAAGGTGGTAATTGCCACCAAGTTCGGGTTCAAGATCGACCCCAGCAAGTCGGACATCAGCGCCATGGCCGGCGTCGATGGGCGGCCCGAGCATGCCCGCGAGGTGGCCGAGGCGTCGCTCAAGCGGCTGGGCGTCGAAGCGATCGACCTGTTCTACCTGCACCGCGTCGACCCGCAGGTGCCGATCGAGGATACGGTGGGCGCCATGGCCGAGCTGGTGCGGGCGGGTAAGGTGCGGGCGATCGGGCTTTCCGAAACCAGCGCCGATACGCTGCGCCGGGCGCATGCCGTGCATCCGATCGCGGCGCTGCAGAGCGAATACTCGCTGTGGACCCGCGACCCCGAGGGCGACATCCTCGATACCTGCCGTGAGCTTGGGATCGGCTTTGTGCCGTTCAGCCCGCTGGGCCGCGGCTTCCTCACCGGCACAATCCAGAAGCCGGAAGATCTCGGCGCCAACGACTTCCGGCGCGGTTTGCCGCGCTTCAGCGAAGAGAACATGGCGGCCAATGCCCGACTGGTGCAACTGCTCGAAGCGATGGCAACGGAGAAGGGCGTGACAGCGGCGCAGCTGGCGCTCGCCTGGGTGATCCACCAGGGCGATTTCATTGTGCCGATTCCCGGAGCACGGCGGATCGCGCATCTCGAACAGAACGTCGCCGCAGCGAGTATTGCGCTCTCGGCCGAGGAGCTGAAGACGCTCGGCGAATTGCTGGCGGCCGAGAAGTTCTCGGGCAAGCGCTATGGTGATAGCGGCGCCTGGGTGGCCAAGCGCTAGCGGCTCCCTTTTCTGGAGATGTGCGAGGGACTGCCCCTCACCCTGACCCTCTCCCCGGAGGGGAGAGGGGATGCACTTTGAACGGGCGGTGCCACATCGCCCCCTCTCCCCGCCGGGGAGAGGGACGGGGTGAGGGGAAGGTCAGCGTGGCGCTAGAGACCTTTACCCCAGCGTTCGAGCCAATCGACGCCGAATGCCACCACCTCAGGGGCGGGGACGAGCACCGAGTTCGCCTCGCCGACCTTGCCCCGCTTGCCGCGACCAGTGGCGAGGAACGCTTCGACGATGGTGGCGAAGTAATCCTCGGGCAATCCGTCCGGCGGATCGCCGGTGTCGAACTCCTCGAACCAGCGCCACACCGTTTCGCCGTCCACAAGGATCGGGGCCTCGTAGCGCAGGATGCGCTTGTTGGGGAAATCGGCGAGGTGCTCGGCATGATGCAGCAGCGTCATGGTGTCGAGCGGCGCCCCCAGCATCAGCACCTTGCCCTTGGCCTCGACGAGCTTGCCGAGCGGCGATTGCGGGCCGTAGCCATAGTCGAGCGCATGGTCGGCGGTGAACCACTCGGCCTCGCCGCCGAGTGCCGCCATCGAGGCGCCGGGGCTGCCGCTGCGCAGTGAGCCGGGCGTGGTGCGCAGTGCCTCCGGCCAATAGCCATTGTCGCGGGTGGAGCGTGAGCGCTCGGGGTCGAAAGCAGCGATATGCTGGCGCATCGCCGAGTCATCGCGCAGCTCGTCCTCGAGCTGCCAGTCGCAATAGCCGAGGATCGTACCAGCCGGGCCGACCACGTCGCGCAGCGCGTCGATGATATCGTCGGGGCCGTTCACCAGCTTGCCGACCTGTCGCAGCGCGGCATGCACTAGCACGGCATCGCCATCGGCGAGGCCGATAGCGCTCAGGTCGTCAGCAAGGCTGGAGCGGGTTGCTACCCCAGCCATCACCTCGCGGCGCCGGCATAGCGCCGCTCCGGCGGGTGCTGGTCGGTGGTCTCGTCGTGCAGCCCGTCATACTCGAGGCGGGCACTCTGCACCTCGCCCTGATGCTCTTCCGCCCAGGCCCAGAGCGAGCTGATCGGCCCCTGCAGGCTCTGGCCAAGCGGGGTCAGCTGGTACTCAACCCGCGGCGGGATCTCGGGGTAGACTGTGCGGGTGACGAGACCGTCGCGCTCGAGGTTGCGCAGGGTCAGGGTCAGCATGCGCTGCGAAATGCCGCCGATGGTGTGGCGCAGCTCGTTGAAGCGCATGGTCTTCTTGCCGAGATAGCCGACGATCATGACGCTCCACTTATCGCCGATGCGATTGAGGATGTCGGCCATGGCGTTGCAGGTCTCGCTCCGGCCGGGAATGGGTTTCATCTGGTGCCTCCAAACGGGCAAAAATACTCTAGTCACAAATATAGACACGGTTACTCCTTGTGACTAGGGGTGCGCGGCGCATGTGGGCCGTTGCCTTGGAACAGTGAAATGCTCTAGGGAGCGTAGAACGTTCAACACGAAGGAGATGACGATGGGGCGGATCGAAGAGCTGGTCGACCGGATGACGCTCGAGGAGCAGGTGAGCCTGCTGTCGGGCGAGGATTTCTGGTCGCTGCCGGCAATCGATCGGCTCGGTATCGGCAAGCTCCGCGTCACCGACGGGCCGAACGGGGCGCGCGGCGGTGGCTCACTGATCGGCGGGGTGAAATCGGCGGCGTTCCCGGTGGGGATCGCGCTCGGCGCCAGCTGGAACGTCCGGCTGCTTACCGAGATCGGCACGGCGTTGGCCGAAGAGGTGAAGTCGAAGGGGGCGCATGTTAGCCTCGCCCCGACGGTGAACCTCCATCGTTCGGTCAGCAACGGGCGCAATTTCGAGTGCTACTCGGAGGATCCGATCCTCACCGCCAGCCTCGCCGTCGGCTATATCGAGGGGCTGCAGGGGCAGGGCGTTTCGGCGACGATCAAGCATTTTGCCGGCAATGAATCGGAGATCGAGCGCACCACCATCAGCTCCGAGATCGACGAGCGGACGCTGCGCGAGCTTTACCTGGTGCCGTTCGAGTGGGCGGTGAAGCGGGCCGGCACCTGGGGCATCATGAGCTCCTACAACAAGCTCAACGGCACCTTCACCAGCGAGAACCCCTGGCTGCTCGACCAGGTGCTGCGCAAGGAATGGCACTATGACGGCGTGGTGATGTCGGACTGGTTCGGCTCCCACTCCACCGCGCCGACCGTCAATGCCGGGCTCGACCTCGAAATGCCGGGGCCGCCGCGCGATCGTGGCGAGAAGCTCGTGGCGGCGGTGGAAGCCGGCGAAGTCAGCCGCGAGACGCTGCGGGCCCGGGTCCTCGACGTGCTGCGGCTGATGGAGCGGACCGGCGCGCTCGACGATCACAGCGAGTGGGCGGAGCGGGCCGACGACCGCGCCGAGCACCGGGCGCTGATCCGTCGTGCTGGCGCCGAAGGCGCGGTGCTGCTGAAGAACGCCGGCGAGCTGCTGCCGCTCAGCGGGTCGGGGAAGCTTGCGGTGATCGGGCCCAACGCCAGAGTGGCGCAGATCATGGGTGGCGGCAGCGCGCAGCTCAACCCGCACTATCGGGTGTCGCCGTGGGATGGCCTGGTCGCGGCTTTGGGCGAGGATCACCTCAGCTATGCGGCAGGGGCGACCAACCACCGCTTCGAACCGCTGCTGCGCGGCGGCTTTACGGCGGAGTATTTCGCCAACGAGACGCTCAGCGGTGCGCCGGTGTTCACCGAGACGCTGGAGGAAGCGCAGGCCTTCTGGATCGGACGGGTTGGCGGCGGCAAGGTCGATCCGCTGCATTTCTCGGCGCGGCTCACCGGGCGGTTCACCCCGGAGGCGAGCGGCGAGCATCGCGTCGGCATCTACAGCGCCGGGTTTTCGCGGGTGCTGGTCGACGGCAAGCTGGTCGCCGATGCGTGGACGCACTGGAGCAAGGGCCGCACTTTCTTCGAGGAGGGCTGCGACGAGGTGGTGGGAACCATCAATCTCGAAGCCGGCCACAGCTACGACGTGGTGATCGAGTTCGCCGCCAAGCCGTTCGCGACACTCGGTCTCGCGGCTTTCGCCGCCGGTATCGGCTTGCCGCTCGGCGATGCAGCGATCGCCGCGGCAGTCGAAGCGGCGCGCGAGGCCGAGGTGGCGCTGGTATTCGTCGGGCGCAACGGCGAATGGGATACCGAGGGCAGCGACCTCGATTCGATCACCTTGCCCGGCCGGCAGGACGAACTGATCGCGGCGGTGGCCGCGGTGAACGCGCGCACCGCGGTGGTGCTGCAGACCGGCGGGCCGGTGGAAATGCCGTGGCTGGGTGAAGTCGCGGCAGTGCTCGAGGCCTGGTATCCGGGGCAGGAGGCGGGCAACGCCATTGCCGACGTGCTGACCGGCGCGGCCGAACCGGGCGGCCGGTTACCGCAGAGCTTTCCGGTCAAATGGGCCGACAACCCGACCAACTCGCAGGATCGCGAGATCTATCCCGGCCTCGACGGCAAGGTCCGTTACGAGGAAGGCGTGTTCATCGGCTATCGCCACTACGATCGCCACGGCATCGCGCCGCTGTTCCCGTTTGGCTTCGGGCTTGGCTACACGAACTTTGCGGTGTCGGACCTCGAACTGGATGCCTCTGGGTTCGAAGCGGATGGCGAGGTGAGTGTCTCGGTGACGGTCGAGAATACCGGCCGGCGCGCCGGCTCCGAAGTGGTGCAGGTCTATGTGTCGGCGCCGGACGCGACGGTGGCGCGGCCGGCCAAGGAGCTGAAGGCGTTTGAGAAAGTGCGCCTGGGGCCCGGCGAGCGGCAGCGGCTGACGCTGGCGCTTGATGACCGGGCGTTTGCCTACTACCGGACGGAGGCGCAGCACTGGCTGGTGGAGCCGGGGCGGTATGTGATCCGGGTGGCGCGGCATGCGGCTGATGTGGGGATGACGGCAGAGGTGGTGCGGCGAGATCGGTTGCTGCTGCCGGTGTGATTCATCCCGAGGCCGGTGCGGGCTGACCCCCACCCTTGATCCCTCCCCCTAAACAAGGGGAGGGAGACGATGGCCTCGATAGCGGTGTTTTGG
>NZ_LAJE02000083.1 GCF_000970465.2 Devosia insulae DS-56 | reverse complement strand
CATGGGGGAGGATGGGAGGGGGCCGTCTGCCGCACGTCTGTTCCGCTACTCCGCGAACGCCGCCGCCAGGTGCTTGATCGCGGCGATGTTGCGCGGGCCTGGGGTCGCCTCGACATATTGAAGCGTAACGAAGCGGTTATGCTTTACCGCCGGAATGTCCTTGAAAGCCGGGTTGTTGCGCAGGAAGTCGGCTTTCTGTTCGGCAGTGACTTCGCCGTAGTTGATGATGACGATGACGTCGGGGTTGCGCTCGATCACCGGCTCCCAGCCGATCTCGACCCAGCTGGAATCCACATCATCCATGATGTTGGTGCCGCCGGCGGCCTCGATCAGCGCGGTAGGGATGGCGTAGCGGCCGGCGGTGAAGGGCTTTTCCTCGCCCGAGTCATAGATGAAGACTTTTGGCGGATTGTCGCGCCTGGGCAGCGTCGCGGTGAAGGCGGCGAGTTCGGACTGGTAACCGGCAACCAGCGCTTCGGCGCGTTCGGAGACGCCGAAGATCTTCCCCAGATTGAGCAGGTCGACATAGAGGTCGTCGATCGCGGCCTTGGGCTTGTCCATGATGTGGATGCAGCTTTCGGTCAGCTCGTAGACCTTGATGCCGAACGCGCCGAGGGTGTCGGGGGTGATCTCGCCGCCGACCTTCATGCCGTAGTTCCAGCCGGCGAAATACAAGTCGGCATCGGCGCCAAGCAGCACCTCCTTGCTGGGATAGTCGGGCGACAGCTCGGGCAGCTCGGCAACGCCGACGCGCAGTTCCTCGTCGAGGGTCTTCCATTCCGACACCCCGGTGTAGCCGGCCATGGAGCCGGTGAGGCCGAGAGCCAGCATCATCTCGGTGAGGTTGACGTCGTTGGAGACGGCGCGGGCCGGGGCTGCTTCAAAGGTAACGTCGCGGTTACAGCTTTTGACGGTGACCGGGAAGCCGGAGGCAAAGGCGCTGGTCGCGGCAAGTGCGACAAGCGGGGCGGCGAGGAGGCTGAGGCGCATGGAATTCTCCCTTAGCTGTGCGGATCGAGATGGAAGGAAAAGCGGGGTCGGCCAGTAGCCGGATGGCTGTCGATGGCGGTCTCGACGGCAAAAGTCTGGCGGATGGCTGTGGGCGTCAGGATCTCCAGCGGCGGGCCGAGCGCCGCCTGCCGGCCGTCGGCGATGACCAGCACCCGATCGGCATGGGCCGAGGCGAGCGCCAGGTCGTGGAGCGAGACGATGATGGTGGTGGGCAGCGCTGCGAGCAGCGCCAGCACTTCGAGCTGATGGCGGATATCGAGGTGGTTAGTCGGCTCGTCGAGGATCAAGAGGTCTGGCTTCTGCACCAGGGCGCGGCCAAGCATGACGCGCTGCTTCTCGCCGCCGGAAAGCGAGGCGAAGTCGCGGGTGGCGAGCGACGTAAGGCCGAACAGCTCGAGGGCGGCTTCGACCGATGTGTAACCGTGTGGTGACCCATCATGCTGGTGCGGGGTGAGGCCGAGCTCGATGATCTCGGCGACGCTGAGGCCGAAATCCGAAGCCGGCTCCTGCAGCACGGTGGCGATGCGGCGGGCGGCGGCGCGGGGCGGCAGCGACCAGAGGTCGACGCCATCGAGGCGGACCGTACCGGCGGTGGGGCGGTGATAGCGGTAGAGGCAGCGCAGCAGGCTGGATTTGCCGGCGCCGTTGGGGCCGACCAGCGCCAGCATCTCGCCGGGCGCCACGGCAAAGCTCAGCTCGCGGACGATCGGGGGGCGATGCGACGGGCCCCAGCTCAGACCCTCGACGGTGAGGGCGGCCGGGCTATCGCCGACAAGGGATCGGGCAAGCTCCATCGGAGGCCTCCGCGCATAGGCGAGGGCTGACGGGCGAACCGATCAAAATGCGAGCTGCGATGCGTAGTCGTAGCGCCATCGACGTTCCCCTCGGCACACCCCGGCCGGGTTACAGTGAAATGTCGAGGCAGGTCTCCTGGCTCGCGGGTCACAGCGCTTCCGAACCTTCCCAACCTCCCAAGGGAGATCAGTGGCGTTTACGGAAGAGCTCGCCGCTTACAGTTGCGGGGGCAGCCACGGTTTTGCGCCCTGATGGGTACGTCGCACCGTGTTCCCTTTTAATCCCCGTTGGCTTGGCGGCCGCCGAGGAACCTTGAACGGGCTGCATAGAGCGTGGACTCGGGGGCGATGTCAATCGAAGGGAGCTGGGGAAGGGGGCGCAACCATGGAGGGGGTCCAGAGAGTTGACGGTGCAGCATGTGCCTTCTCCCCTTGAGGGAGAAGGAGGCCGGTGCACATTGCCGCCGTTGCGAACAGGGGGCCCCAAAAGGGATCGCGGACCCGGCACCGTGCGGCGGGCCGGGTCCGCGTGTGAGGGAGGGGAGGCGCCCCACCTCACGGGCTATCGAGCGTCGCAGCTCGATGGGAGAAATGAACTGAGATGTGCCCCCTCAGTGCCACCGACTCGGCAGCTTGGCGGCAGTGCATCACGAGTCAGCTGACAGGGCGCTGAACGTCGGTTGCAGAAATGGTTCATCGACGGGATGCAGCGGTCCGTTCCCCGGCAAGGCGACGGCGCGGGCAAAAAAAGCTCACGAACCCGGCGTTCGGCGCAAAGCCATCAGTCGACATTGTATATTGAATTAGTAGTCTAAAGTCTCACTGCCGGGCATGGAGCGCGGCACCGGGGACCGATGTCAAAATGACCACCGAGGACAGACAGCTCAAGCTCGGCGCCTTCATCATGGCGACCGGGCATCATATCGCGGCCTGGCGGCACCCGGATTCGGACGCCGACGCCGGACACAGCATCGACCATTATCGCGGGCTGGCCGAGACGGCCGAGCGCGGCAAGTTCGACCTGGTGTTCGTTGCCGATAGTCCGGCCGGGTGGGACGGCGACAAGGATGCCGAGACGCGCAGCCGGGTCAGCCATTCGGCTCATTTCGAGCCAGTGACGCTGTGGTCGGCGCTGTCGCAGGTGACCGAGCGCATCGGCTTCGTCGCCACCGCTTCGACCACTTATGAGGACCCCTATCTCCTCGCCCGCAAATTCGCCTCGCTCGACCACATCTCCAAGGGCCGCGCCGCCTGGAATGTGGTGACGACCGGAGCGGACGTGTCGAAGAACTTCTCGATTGCCGGGCATCCGGCCCACGCCAGCCGCTACGAGCGCGCCGAGGAAGTCGTCGATCTGGTGCTCGACCTGTGGGATTCCTACGAGGATGACGCGCTGATCCGCGACAAACAGAGCGGCATTTTCCTCGACCCCGACAAGGTCCACAAGGTCAACCACCACGGCAAGTTCTTCGATGTCGCCGGGCCGCTCAACGTCGCCCGGTCGCCGCAGGGCCGACCGGTGGTGGTGCAGGCCGGCGCCTCGGAGCCCGGCCGCGAGCTGGCGGCGCGGACCGCCGACGTGATCTTCACCGCCAACCAGACGCTGGAAGACGCGCAGGAGTTCTATTCCGACATCAAGGGGCGGCTCGCCAAGTTCGGCCGCCGGCCGGAGCAGCTGCTGATCATGCCGGGCATCTTCGCGGTGCTGGGCGGGACGGAAAAGCAGGCGCAGGAGAACTACGAGTTCATCCAGTCGCTGGTGCATCCGACGATCGCCTGGTCGATCCTCAAGCAATACTATGTCGGGGTCGACCTGTCGGGCTACTCGCTCGACGACAAGGCGCCGCCACTGCCGACCAATACCGAGCTCAACAAGAGCCGGCTGAAGCTGGTGTCGGACCTGGCGGCGCGCGGGCTGAGCCTCAGGCAACTCTATCTGTCGCTGGCTACGGCGCGCGGACACCGGACCGTGGTGGGGACGCCCGAGCAGGTGGCCGACGCCATCGGCGAGTGGTTCAACGGCGGGGCAGCCGACGGCTTCAACATCCTGCCGCCGGTGCTGCCCACCGGGCTCACCGATTTCGTCGATCAGGTGGTGCCGGTACTGCAGCGGCGCGGCTGGTTCCGCACCGAATATGAAGGCGCGACGCTCAGGGAAAATCTCGGACTCGAGCGGCCGGTCAACCGTTTCGTCGAACGCGCCGCGGCGCCGAGCCAGAGGAGCGCCTGATGGCCGGGCTGAACATTGTCGGATTTGCCGGCAGCTCGTCGCGACCGTCGCGGACGCGCAACCTGGTCGAGGCGATCGCCGAAGCGGCGGCGCAGCGTTCCGGAGCGAAGGTGTCGATCTTCGACTTGCAGGAGATCCAGCCCTCGCTGGGTTCGACCCTCGATCCACGCGCGGCGCCGGCCGATCTGGCGCAGCTGATCGCGACGATCACCGCGGCGGACGCGCTGGTCGTCGGTTCGCCGATCTACAAAGGCACCTATACGGGGCTGTTCAAGCACCTGTTCGACCTGATGGAGCCCAAGGCGCTGAAGGGGAAACCTGTCGTGCTCTCGGCCACCGGCGGCAGCGAGCGGCACGCGCTGGCGATCGACCACGGCCTGAGGCCGCTCTTTGCGTTCTTTTCGGCCGACATCATCGCCACCGGCATCTACGCGATCGAACCGGATTTCGTCGACTACCAGCCGCATAGCCCCGGCCTGCTGAAGGGGATCGAGCGGGCGGCTGAGGAACTCAACTGGCGGCTGCACAGCACGCGCGTCGAAGCGGCCGAGCCGCAGCGCGCCATCGCCTGACATTCAACCTTTTCTGATGGAGACGACCATGATCGATCGCAGATCGACACTGAAACTGTTCGCCGCCGCTTCGGCGCTGGCGATCCTGCCGTCCGGCGCGCGCGCCCAGGATACGGCCAAGGAATTCCGCATCGGCTGGCAGAAGGGCGGGGTTTTCGCGCTCGCCAAATCGTCGGGGGCGCTCGACAAGCGGCTCGAGGCGCGCGGCGTCAAGGTGACGTGGGCCGAGTTCACCTCGGGGCCGCCGCTGCTCGAGGCGTTGGGCGCCAATGCAATCGACTTCGGCTCGACCGGCGACATCCCGCCGCTGTTCGCCCAGGCGGCTGGCGGCAACCTGGTCTATGTCGCGGCCAGCAAGAGCAGCGTCGCCGGCTCGGCCATCCTGGTCAAAAAGGACTCGCCGATCCAGTCGATCGCCGACCTGAAGGGCAAGAAGGTAGCGTTCAAGCGCGGCTCCAGCGCGCATAATTTCGCAGTAAAGGCGCTGCGCACGGTCGGCCTGACGCCGGCCGATGTCGAGGCGCTGGACCTGGGGCCACCGGATGCGGCGCCGGCTTTTGCCAGCAACCAGATCGACGCCTGGATCATCTGGGATCCCTACTACGCGATCGCCGAACAGGCGCCAGACACCCGCGTGCTGGTGACGACGGAGGGCATCGTCGACTCCTGGGGTTACTACCTGGCCAATGGCGGCTACGCCAAGGAGAACCCGAACATCATCGCCGAGGTAATCGACGAGCTGGCGAAGGTGGGGAAGGCGGCGCAGGCCAATATCGAGGCCACGGTCGGCGAGATTTCGGCGGTGACTGGCGTGCCCGAACCGATCCAGCGGATCGCGCTGACCCGCAAGGGCGCCGACCTCGGGGCCATCCAGCCGCTCGACGACAGCATCCTGACCTACCAGCAGGCGCTGGCCGACGAGTTCTTCGGGCTGGGAATCCTGCCCAGGAAGCTGTCGATCGCCGACGTCTTCTGGCACGTGCCCGAGCTCTAGGCCATTTCGCCGTTTCGCTGAAACGGCGAACTCCTCCAAGCCTTTGATATCTAGCGCCTTCAGGGAGACGCGAAATGACGCTGGTTGCCGAGCTTCCCAAACCGGCCGCCCTGCCGGGCGGGCCAAACCTGCGCCAGGCCGGACGATGGATTTCGTCCCGGCTGGGTGGGGCGTTGCCGCTGCTGCTGCCGGTGGCCATCGTCGTCGCCTGGCAGACGGCGTCGAGCCTGGGGCTGATCGGCAACCGGCTGATGCCGGCGCCGCTCGATGTGCTCAGGGCGTTCTGGGACAAGACGATTTCGGGCGAGCTCGCGGTCAATATTGCGGTCAGTGCGCAGCGGGCGCTGTCGGGGTTGTTCGTCGGCGGCTCGATCGGGTTCCTCTTGGGGATCGCCAACGGCGTCTCCAGCCTGTCGCACCGGCTCACCGACACGACGCTGCAGATGATCCGCACCATCCCCAACCTGGCGCTGATTCCGCTGGTGATCCTGTGGTTTGGCATCGGCGAAGAGGCAAAGCTGTTCCTCACCTCGCTCGGGGTGTTCTTCCCAATCTACCTCAACACGCTGCACGGGGTGCGGACGGTCGATCCGCAACTGATCGAGATGGGGCGGGTCTACGGGATGAGCAACTGGACGTTGTTCCGCAAGGTGATCTTCCCGGGGGCGCTGCCCTCGATCTTCGTGGGCTTGCGGTTCTCGCTCGGCATCATGTGGCTGACGCTGATCGTGGCCGAAACGATGGCGGCCTCGTCGGGCATCGGGCACATGGCCAATACGGCGCGCGAGTTCATGATGACCGATGTGGTGGTGCTGGCGCTGGTGATCTACGCGCTGCTCGGCAAGCTGGCCGATGCGACGGCGCGGTTCCTCGAACGACGGACCCTGCAATGGCACCCAGCGTTCCAGACGCCGGCGAAAGGGTAAGCCGATGAGCCAGATTCAGCAGGCCCGCAAGATCAACGCCTGGGGCAAGGGGATCGAGCCCGAGTATGGCCCGCGGGCGCCGGCTGCCGTGGCAGAGCGCAGCAGCGCCGTCGGCATTCGCATCGAGGGGCTGGATAAGTCGTTCGGCAGCGTGCCGGTGCTGCGTAAGCTCGATCTCGAAGTGCCTCCGGGGCAGTTTCTCGCCATTGTCGGCAAGAGCGGCTGCGGCAAGAGCACGCTATTGCGGCTGCTCACCGGCCTCGACTAACCGACGAGCGGGCGCATCACTTTCACCGGTCCGGGCGGCGAGGCGGTGACGCCGAATGCGCGGATCGTGTTCCAGGAGCCGCGGCTGCTGCCGTGGGAGCGCGTCGCTGGCAATGTCGCGGTGGGCCTGGGGCCGGGCCAGAGCGGCAATACGGCCAAGGAGAAGTCGCTGGCGGCGCTGCGCGAGGTGCAGCTCGACGAGAAGGCGGGCGAATGGCCGGCGCAACTCTCCGGCGGGCAGCGGCAGCGAGTGGCGCTGGCGCGCGCGTTGGTCAGCCGGCCGGACTTTCTGGCGCTCGATGAGCCGCTGGGCGCGCTCGATGCGCTGACCCGCATCACGATGCAGGGCCTGGTCGAGCGGGTGTGGCGGGAGCAGGGGTTCACCGCGCTGTTCGTCACCCACGATGTCGGCGAGGCGGTGGCGCTGGCGGACCGGGTGATCGTCCTCGACGAGGGGCATATCGTGCTCGACATCCTGGTCGAGCACGAGCGTCCGCGGTTGCGCGGCGCCGAGGATCTGGCGCGGATCGAGCGGCAACTGCTCGACGCAATCTTCCGGCGCTAGCCGCAAAAAGCAAAACGCCGCCCGGGCAGTAAGCCGGGGCGGCGCTTTCTGTTCAGTCAGGCGGCGCTTAGCGGACGCGCAGTGAGCTGATGTTGTCGTTGGCGCCGCGCAGGTTCCCGACGCTGCGCGAGATCACGATGCAGCGGCCGTTGAAGTTGGCGCGCTCGCACACCTGAGCCTGCGCATCGCCGCGGACTTCGATCGAGCGGATCGAATCGTCCCAACGGCCGAGACGGGCCAGCCGCTCGCCCGGGCGGGCGCAGAAGCTGTCGCCGCGGAAATTGGTGTTCTCATAGAAGCAGACGCGGTCGCGACTGCCACCCGGACGGCCGGGCCGCATGTCGAAGCCACCGGAACCGATCTGGAAGCTGAAGCCGGGGACGTTGAAGCCGATGTTCACATCGACCTCTGGACGGCTGGGGCCGGGGCCCGGGCGATCGGGAACGATGACGCGGGTATCGACGTCGTCCTCATCGTCGAAGCCGGAATCGTCGTCGCTGAGGTAGCTGGCCGAGACCCAGCCATCGGGACCCTGTTTGATCACGTAGCACCAGCCGCCAGTGCAGCGGTCGATCTCGACCTCTTGGCCGGCCCGCAGCACGTCGACCACGGCGCCGTTCACCGGCGCGGCACGGACGTTGACGGTGCTGGTGGCGACGGCGGCATTGGCCGCACCGGCGAAAAACAGCGAGCCGAGCAGCAGGGTGGCGGCTCCTGCCAGTTTGATGGGATGCATGGATAGTCCTCTCTTTGTGACGCTTCGGGCATTTATCGGTTGTCGCCGCGAGGCCGAAACGGCCGGAACGCAAGGGAGTTCCATGCATTCGTGTCAATTGCGCCTAAAATGCAAACGCCGCCCTCGAGGGGCGGCGTCCGGTTCTCAGTATGGTGAAGCGTCAGTTAACTTCGTAGGACGAGATGGCGTTGTTGAGCTGCTTGGGCAGCGAGGCCTTGGACGAGCTGATATCGGCGCAGATGCCCTCGAGCTCGTAGTCGCGGCAGACCAGCACATCGGCATTGCCGAACACCTCGATCGAGGAGATCGAGTCGTCCCAGCTGCCGCTCAGCTCGTCATCGGCGTCGCCGGGCTCGACGCAGAAGCTCGCGCCGTTGAAGTTGGCGTTCTTGTAGAAGCAGACTTGGTCTTCTTCTTCCTCTTCGGGTTCGGGCAGCGGCTGCGGCTTGGGCTGGTTGCCGATGCCGATCGAGATCGACGGCTTGCCGTCGCCGCCCACACCGAAGCTGAAACTGAACGGCACGTTGGAGGCGGGCTTGCCGCCCTTCCCGAGGCCGCCGAGCCGGTTCTGGCGCACCCAGCCGTCGGGGCCGGGGATCTGGATCAGGCAGACAGTGCCCTGGCAGTCGAGCACGGTGACCAGCTGGCCCGCTGCGACCGAGTTGACCACCGGGGAATTGGGGTTGGCGGTTTTGCGGACGTTGGAATCCTGCAGCATATGGGCGTTGGGTGCGGCGAAAGCAGGCGCGACGGCGAGGCCGACGAGCGCGGCCAGCGCTGCGGCGGCGGCGAGGTGGAGACGCTTCATGAGGATGTTCCCTGATTGGCGGCACCGGGACCGGTGTCGCGGCGCGAGGTCAGCGCGGCATTGCGTGCCGCTGGCTGACTGCTGCCGGGGAACAGCAATATTCGCGATTCGAGGCGAAATCGACTGAATTGCAAGAGGAACGGCCCGCGCCGGGGAGGCAACGGGCCGTCATTACTGAGCGCGGCGAGCGAAACTCAATAGACCCGCATCGAGCTCACGTTGTTGTCGAGGAAGCCGTTGAGGCTCGCGTCGCTGTCGTTGACGCGTTCGCAATAGCTATGGAAGTCGCGGTCGCGGCAGAGGTCCACCGAGACGTTGCCCTCAATGCGGACCGAGGAGTAGCGGTTGTCGGTGTCGAGCAGCAGGAAATCGCGGACCTTGGTGCCGGACTTGGCGCAGAACGATGCGCCGGTAAAGTTGTGGCCTTCGTAGAGGCAGACGATGCCCGGGCCGCCCCAGTTGTAGGGAATGGGGGCGAGCTGCCAGGGATGGCGGATCACCTTGCCGAAGGCGATGTCATAGAGCCTGGTCCAGCCGGCGTTGCGCCCAGCATGGACGTGGCACCACTGCCTGGAGCAGCGATCGACATAGATGCGGACCTTGCCGTCGATCTCGCCGGTGACATCGTAGGCCTTGCCCGGCCCTTCAAACAGGATGAGCGGGCGGACCGACCAGGCGGGCGTGCCCACCGGCGCCGCACTTGTCACGGCGGTGCCGAGCACGAGAAGGGCTAGCGCAGACAGGCAGGCAAGTAACTGCTTCATCGAAAATGCCCCGTACCAAATAATCAGAGGCGGAGCGTAGCGCCGCTGCATGACGGTTGGAAGGGTGCGGGGGAAAAAGGGGGGTCGCGGATACACATCTCCGAGCCCAGGAGACAGGGAGAAACCGCGGAGGCCGTCTTCGGCGGGAAAAAAAAAAAAAAAGCAAACGAGAAACGAAAGGGGAACGAGGAAAAGACGAGAAAACAAACACAAAAGAAAGAAAAAACGAGAACAACAGAACATACAAATAGCAAAACCACACAGATAACAACGAAAACAACGAAGAACGTAAATCGAGACAGCCACAACGAAG
>NZ_LAJE02000082.1 GCF_000970465.2 Devosia insulae DS-56 | reverse complement strand
GATGTACTTCACCAGAACTTCATATCGCCGGAGATCGCCATAACCATAGGGCATCGCACCCTAGGGGAAGCCAAATCGGCTAGGTGGGTAGCGCCGGTAAAGGCTGACGCCGACGTGCTGACGTGCACCGTGCGGCCCGAGCGCGGCGAACTGCCAATGATGGATTTCTTGGCTCCGGGGCTGCAGTACCTTCGTGCCGATAGGATCACCCCGACCGTAACGTTGCCCAAAAGCCAACACGCCGTCAGGCACAATCGCTTTCTGGGCGCGCGGGGAGAGTATACAGCTCATTACCTTCTCGAGTTCGGCGGCGAGACGTCGACACCTCAACTGCTTCGCGTCGGGGACGCAAAAGTTGGGAGCCTTCTCGGTCAGGTCAATGCGTGGCTCCAGGAATTCAGCCCCGGTGTTCGCGTTGAGCCTGAATCAATTCCGATGACTGACCTGGTCCGACTGGTATTCTCGTACCGAGGGGATGGAGCGGCCTACAGTGAGCCACTAAGGCCCACGAACGTGGGGTTCGGTTTGACGCACTCGCTTCCCATTGTGACGGCGTGTCTGTCAGCGACGCCCCGCACGACCATCATCGTAGAAAACCCGGAGGCGCAACTTCATCCAAAAGGGCAGGTAGCGATAGGA
The DNA here is from genome assembly GCF_000970465.2 of Devosia insulae DS-56. Lineage (GTDB taxonomy): Bacteria > Pseudomonadota > Alphaproteobacteria > Rhizobiales > Devosiaceae > Devosia_A > Devosia_A insulae. Next base: position 9,415 of record NZ_LAJE02000082.1, on the reverse strand, counting down.
AGACTACTCGCGCTTACGGCAGCTAACGGCGTTCAAGTGTTGATCGAAACCCACAGCGATCACGTATTGAATGGAATTAGACTTGCAGTGAAGGATGGGTTTCTACCCGCGGATAGTACAAAGTGCCATTTCTTCGCGCGGAATTCAGGTCAGCGCGCTGAGTTTGAAACGCCAGCGATGACGCAGGACGGCCGGCTGTCATATTGGCCTTCGGGTTTTTTTGATGAGTGGGAAAGAAGTTTAGATCGGCTCTTGGACTGATAGATTGACACTTCAGCTCTTCCTAAATGATCTATCAACGCCACACGTCGGAATGGCGATCGAAGTGGCAATACAGCACTTGAAATCGCTTGTTGCGACTATAAGGCATGCACGGGCCATAGATGACAAACTGGTAGTGAACTCGGTTCATCCACTGAACTCTGTCATGATCGGTAGCCATACCGTTGCTGCCATCCGAAACACAGGAAGCTGCGTTGAGGAAAGCCAGTACCTCAAGCGAGTCGCGGATCGTTCACCTCTTCGGCTAGCGGTCGAAGAGGCGCGGGTTGACGTGGCCTCGTTTGAGTACAAGCTGCAACAATCGGCGCCAGTTTCTCCGGGCTGCGCCGCAGATGCATTGGGGTTGGCGCACCGGTTGGATGGACTGGCGGTCAGTTTGCTAACTGACGTGTACTGGAGCGCCCTCGAGGTGAATCTTGATCTGTTGGAGTTGTCGGCTACCGGAGACTTGGCGGAGCAAACCGTTTCCGCCAGAAACGCTGCGTCACCGGAGGGTGTAGCTAGCCACAGACCTACATTGGAAGACAGGCTAAGACCTCTCTTCCAAGATGGCAGGGAACTGTGGGCTGCTCGCGCTGAGAGGCTACCGCATTTAGAGTTCATTCCTAGGACCCGCGCTCAGATTGAGGGCATAGCAGCAGGAGATCCGTTCCTCGCCTCGGTCTGGGGGAAACTCAAGGGAATTAACGACGCAATTGCGCAATGGAAGGCGCTAAGGAGCGCTCACCCATCTTACCCTTTCAACGTACGACCTGAGAGCAGCAGCAGGATCGCGCTAACTCGCTTCAATGATAAGGACGGAATGACCTTAGAGTTCAGCGATCACACCGACCTTGCACCAGGAGAGGGGCGGCTACACTTTGTTGTACTCGCCCACCCAACCCGACGGGCACTTATTGGCCACGTAGGCAGAAAACTAGGGATAGGGTGACCCCTTACTATCCTCATCTTCAGCGCCCAAATTAGCGCCCCGGCGAGATCTCGACGCTGCGAACCACCGCATGCGCGCGAAGCGTAACTCTCATGAACTTCTCACCAAACCGCTCCACCTTGGCAGTTTTGCCTTTGGCGGCCCCCCTCACTCATCCCCCATCTTCAGCGCCTTGATGAACGCCTCCTGCGGGATCTCGACGCTGCCGAACTGGCGCATCTTTTTCTTGCCCGCCTTCTGCTTCTCGAGGAGCTTCCGCTTACGGGTCGCGTCGCCGCCATAGCACTTTGCTGTCACGTCCTTGCGCATGGCGCGGACAGTTTCGCGGGCGATGATCTTGCCGCCGATGGCGGCCTGGATCGGGATCACGAACAGGTGCGGCGGGATCAGGTCCTTGAGCTTTTCGCACATGATGCGGCCGCGGGACTCTGCGGCGTTTCTATGGACCAACATTGAGAGCGCATCGACCGGCTCGGCATTGACCAGAATCGACAGCTTCACCAGGTCGCCCTCGCGGTAATCGGCCAGCGTATAGTCGAAGCTGGCATAGCCCTTCGAGATCGACTTCAGCCGATCATAGAAATCGAACACCACCTCGTTGAGCGGCAGGTCGTACTCGACCATGGCGCGGTTGCCGACATAGGTCATGTTGCGCTGGATGCCGCGCCGATCCTGGCAGAGCTTCAGGATCGAGCCGAGATACTCGTCAGGGGTGAGGATGGTGGCCTTGATCCACGGCTCGCTGATGTGGTCGATGCGCACCACGTCCGGCAGGTCGGCCGGGTTGTGCAGCATCAGCGTCTCGCCATTGGTGAGATGCACTTCGTACACCACCGATGGCGCGGTGGCGATCAGATCGAGGTTGAACTCGCGGCTCAGCCGTTCCTGGATGATTTCGAGGTGGAGTAAGCCTAGGAAGCCGCAGCGGAAGCCGAAGCCGAGCGCTGCCGAGGTTTCCATCTCGTAGCTGAAGCTGGCATCGTTGAGCCGGAGCTTGCCCATGGCGGCGCGCAGCTCTTCAAAGTCCGAGGCATCGACCGGGAACAAGCCGCAGAACACCACCGGCTGCGCCGGGCGGAAGCCGGGGAACGCGCTGGCCGTCGGGCGGCGATCGTCGGTGATGGTGTCGCCGACATTGGTATCGGCCACTTCCTTGATCGAGGCGGTGAAAAAGCCGATCTCGCCGGGGCCGAGTTCGCCGATATCGATGAGTTTGGGGGTGAACACGCCGACGCGGTCGAGCTCGTACGCCGCGTTGGCGTTCATCATCCGGATCTTCTGGCCCTTTTTCACCGTGCCATCGATGACGCGGATCAGCACCACGACGCCCAGATAGGTGTCGTACCAGCTGTCGACCAGCAGCGCCTTCAGCGGCGCGTTGATATCGCCCTTGGGCGCCGGCAGCCGCTCGACGATGGCTTCCAGCACCTTGTCGATGTTGAGGCCTGACTTGGCGGAAATCTCCACAGCGTCACTGGCGTCGATGCCGATCACGTCCTCGATCTGCTGTTTGATCCGCTCGGGTTCGGCGGCGGGCAGGTCGATCTTGTTGAGCACCACCACCAGCTCATGATTGGCATCCATGGCGTGGTAGACATTGGCGAGGGTCTGCGCCTCGACGCCCTGGCTGGCATCGACCACCAGCAGCGAACCCTCGACGGCGGCCAGCGACCGGCTGACTTCATAGGCGAAGTCGACATGGCCGGGCGTGTCGATCAGGTTGAGGATATAGGTCTCGCCGTCGGTGTGCTTGTAGGTCAGCCGGACCGTCTGCGCCTTGATGGTGATGCCGCGCTCGCGCTCGATATCCATCGAGTCGAGCACCTGCTCCTTCATCTCGCGCAGCTCGAGGCCGCCCGTGAGCTGGATCAGCCGATCGGCAAGCGTCGATTTGCCATGGTCGATATGGGCGACGATGGAGAAATTGCGAATATGGTCGAGCGGTATAGACATGGGCCGCTGATACCAGAGCCGTGTGGCCGGGCAAAGATGGTTTATCGGGGGTTAACAGCGGCAGATGCGTATCGCGTGCGCGCTCGCAGCAAACCCTGACATCGGGTGGCAGGCGATTGCGCTATCACCACCCGGCGCAACAGGGCGCGGGGAGGCTCATAAATGGATTCCGAGACACGGCGCGGTTTTGCCTTCAACCATGGCGACTGGGTGGTCACCAACCGGCGGCTCAAGGCCCGCGGCGTCGGCTCGAGCGAGTGGGATGTGTTCACCTCCTACGAGACGGCGCAGCTCATGCTCGGCGGCATGGTGTCGATCGATGAGAGCGACTTCCCCACCAAAGGCTTCAAGGGCATGACGCTCAGGATCTACAACGCCGAGCGCGACGAGTGGGCGATCTACTGGATCAATTCGGAGAAGGGCGTGCTGGAGCCGCCGGTATTCGGCCGCTTCGAATTCGGCCGCGGCAGCTTTGCCGGCGACGACATGGATGGCACCCGACCGGTCAAAGTGCTGTTCGACTGGAGCGGCACCGACACCGAAACCCCACGCTGGAGCCAGGCGTTTTCGTACGATGGCGGGGATAGTTGGGAGACCAACTGGATCATGGAGTTCCGCCGGCCGGGGTAGGGCTGTCGGAATGAGTTGAGTTGGACTGCCCCTCACCCCGACCCTCTCCCCAGCGGGGAGAGGGGGCGATGGGGCACCGTCTGTGGTCTCGCGTCCCCTCTCCCCTCCGGGGAGAGGGTCAGGGTGAGGGGAAGTTCAATCAAGCGCGAAGCCATGAGACCCGGCCAAAACCGGGTCGCTTCCCTCAACCACCATCGGCAATATCTCCCCACCAAAGGAGACCCCACCATGACCCTGCATTACTCCGGAATGCCCTCTGATCTCGCCGCCGCCTACCGCGCCGGCGCCCCCGATGCCAACGGCCAGGCGCCCGAACGGCGCATCTCCGATGGCGACGGGGTGCCGTGCCGGCACTGCCTCGAGAACGTCGCGGCCGGCGAGCCCTATCTCGTTCTCGCCTATCGTCCGTTCCCGGCACCGCAGCCCTATGCCGAGCTCGGGCCGATCTTCCTCCACGCCGAGGCCTGCCCGGCCTATGAACCCGCCGCCGGCCTGCCGGAGCGCGAGCAGCGCGGCACCAGCGGTCGCATCTTGCGCGGCTACGGCGCCGACGACAGGATCGTCTACGGCACCGGGATCGTGGTGGGGAACGATGGCATCGAGGCAGCGGCGGAGGCGATCCTCGAGCGCGCGGACGTGGCTTACGTCCACATGCGCTCGGCCACCAATAACTGCTTCACCCTCAGGATCGACCGCGCAACCTGACGCGGGGTCGCCGCGTTCGGGGTGCATGCGCTTCATCCTCGCCTGCCTCTTCGCCAGCATGAGCTTTGCCGCCCTGGCGCAACAGGCAGGCGACGCGACCGTACCCCTTCCCAAGGCGCGGCCGGCAGAACTCTCCGCCGAACCGGCGGTGAAGCTGCCCCGGCATCGGCCGGCGGCAACGCCCGAAAAGCCTGCCGAAACACCCGCACCGAAGCCGCCCACCGCTGACCCGATCGGCCCGCCGCTACCCCCCGGCGAGCACGTGGCGGAACCGGCCGAGCCGACCGCCCCGCCGCGCATCTACCAGACGGCGTGCCCGGCCGTGCTGCTCGGCAAGGTCGAGGCCAAGGCGCTGCCGCCGATCGAGGAGAAACAATGCGGCACCCAGTCGCCGCTCTCGGTCACCGGCGTCCTCGCCAATGGCCGCATGGTGCCGGTGGCGGGCGGCGTCGAGACCGATTGCGGCATCGCCTCGGCCCTGCCGGCCTGGATCGAATCGATCGACAGTTACCTGCTGGCCCGGGACAATACGCGGATCGCCGAGGTGGTGGTCGGCACCTCCTACATGTGCCGCAACGTCAACAATGGCAGCACCGGTAACCTCAGCTTCCATGCCTTCGCCGATGCGCTCGACGTGGTCGGCTTCAAGCTCGAAGACGGCCGCTTTGTCACCGTCGAGGGCGGCTGGGCCGATGCGCTGTCATCGGAGGGTCGGCTGCTGCGCTTCGCCCATGATTCCGCCTGCGCCCACTTCACCACCGTGCTCGGCCCCGAAGCCAACGCCGAGCATCACGACCACCTGCATGTCGATCTCGGCTGCCACGGCAAGACCTGCACGGCGCGGCTGTGTGAGTAGCGTCAGGCGCTGCGGTCGGTGAAGACCGCCGCGATCAGCAGCAGCAGCGCCAGGATGGTGGCCCCGAGCCGCGCCGCATGCCAGCTCCACCAGCTGTTGCGCAGCGTCTCCCAATCGGCCGGAAGGGTGTTGGCGGACCAGCCCATCACCGCGTCGTTGATCGGCTGGTTGAGCAAGCGGGTGATCAGCCCGGCGGCGACGAGGCCGAGCGCCGTGGCGCCATAGAGCATCAGCACTGTCGGCCGCTGCCGCGTCAGCACGGCCAGCACCACCACCACAACGATCGCGGCCAGCCCCATCAGCGGCAGCAGCGTGTTGAGGCCGCGCACCGCACCCTGATGCACCTCGACAAAGCTCGCGGGCGAATAGCGGGTAATGTCGTAGCCAAACCAGATTCCATACATGCTGCCGGCCAACAGGCCGACGAGCAGCAGGGAAAGCGCTTGTCCAATGGTGGATAGATAGCCGAGGCCAGGCATAGGATAGGGCTCCTCTCGACGCTGGCCCTGTAATTACAATACAGTGTCACTGTAGTCAATATGGCAATGGCATAGCGAATTGACCGAGCAGCCCGAACCCCGCCGGAAATACCGGTCTCGCCTGCGCCAGCAGCAGGCCGCCGACACGCGTGGCGCCATTGTCGCGGCGGCGCGCCAGCTGTTCATTGCCAATGGCTGGCAGGGGACGACCATCGCTGCCGTGGCGCGCGCCGCCGGGGTATCGGCGGAGAGCGTCTACGCCGTGTTCGGCAACAAATCCGCGCTGCTGCTTGGGGTGGTGCAGGCCGCGGTGCGGCGTGGCGATCCGGCGACGCCGCTGGTCGAACAGGCCGGCCCGCGGGCCGTGGCGGCTGCCCACGATCAGGCCGAGATGCTCAGGCTGTTCGCCCGCGATATCGCGCAGGTACTCTCGGCGGTAGCCGACATCGTAGCGGTGCTGCGTGTCGCGGCTGAAACCGACCCCGAAATGGCGAAGGTCTATGACGCCATCCATGCCGGGCGACGCGAGAACCTGGCGCTGGTGGCGAAGGCGCTGGCCGGCAAGGGGCCGCTGCGGGATGGGATGAGCGAGGCCGCGGCCCTGGCGCAGATCTGGCGCCTCGCCAGCCCCGAACTGTTTCTGATGCTGACCCGGATCGAGGGTCTTACGCCGGAGCAATACGCCGCCTGGCTCGAGCACACGCTGGGCCAGCTGCTGCTGCCCTGAGCGCAGGACAGCCCGACCGCCTGCAACACCCCACCGGCGTCATCCCCGCGAAAGCGGGGACCCAGTGCGATCTCTCAGCCTCCACCAGCGCCGCAGCATCCCACTACGTTCCCGCCTGCGCGGGAATGACGCCGGTGGGTGGGCAAGGCAAGCTTGAGGGCAAGAACCGCCCTCGGAGTGTTTCAGCTGATCCACTGCAACCATCCCAAACTCGGCGTCATCCCCGCGAAAGTGGGGATCTCCGTTAGCGATGCTGAGGGTTGCGCGAAAACAGAGGTTCCCGCTTTCGCGGCAATGACCCCGTGGGTGGGGGCCAATATGCCCTCACACCACCGGCGAGCAATCCTTGCGCATGAACGCCACCACCATCACCGTGCCATCCTCGAAGCGATACTCACCCCTGCCGCTGACGTGGTAGCCGAAGGCGGAGTAAAAACTCTTGGCGTTGAGCGAGGCGCGGACGTTGAGTTCGTGCACGCCGTGCGCGCTCACCGCCGCTTCCATGGCCTTAAGCAGCGCGCGGCCGATGCCGCGGCGCGCCGCTTCCGGCGCCACGTAGCAGGCGGAGATCTCGCCGGCCTCCGGCACGACGACGCCGAAGCCCACCAGCGTGCCGTTCTGTTCGGCCACCAGCGTCAGCCCGCCATCTTCCTGGGTTTCGCGATAGCGCCGCTCGGCGCTCGTCAGCGTCACCGATGGGCTCCAGTGCGCCAGCACGTCGTGCGGATAGAACGGCGCTGCCAGCTGATGCACGGCGACATGGTGCAGCGCGGCAATCGCCAGCGCATCGCCCAGCCGCGCCGGGCGGATCACCAGGGGCGAGGCGACGTTCATCACCAGCTCAGAGCGCGTCGTCTTCGCGGCGCGGATGGTGCGTCGGCAGGTCGGCCCAATCGCGCGGCGTCCAGCTGGTGGTCCAGTCGCGGGTCTGGGGCTTGGGCGAACGGTTGCGGAGCTTGGAGAACAGGTCTTTCATCTTCATCTTTCTTCTCCCGGATCGGGACGGGCGCTCAGCGCCATGGGCGGTCGATCTAGTCGGCACGCGCTGAACGCCCCATGAACTGGCCTGTCAGGCGGAAATGCACTACAGCAGCCCGCATGTCGCACCTCCCCGATATCAAGCCGCGTGCGTTCGATCCGAACGCGCCGTTCGAGATTTTCCTCGTCGCCACTCCCGGGCTCGAGGCGGCCCTGCGCGCCGAAGCGGCAGCTTTGGGGTTCGAGAAGCCCCAGCAGGTAGAAGGCGGCGTCACCATCACCGGCGGCTGGCCCGAGGTCTGGCGCGCCAATCTCGAGCTGCGCGGCGCCACCCGCGTGCTGGCCCGTTTCGCGACGTTCCGCGCCATGCACCTGGCGCAGCTCGACAAGCGGGCCCGAAAACTGCCCTGGGCGGCGCTGCTCCGCCCCGACGTGCCGGTGGCGGTCGAGGCCAGCTGTCGCAAGTCGAAAATCTATCACGCCGGGGCGGCGGCGCAGCGCGTCGCCACCGCCATCCGCGAGGAGCTGGGCGCCCCGGTGCTCGACAAGGCGCCGCTCACCGTCATGGCGCGGATCGAAGACGATCTCGTCACCATCAGTGTCGATACCTCGGGCGAGCTGCTGCACAAGCGCGGCCATAAGGAAGCGGTGAACCGCGCGCCGATGCGCGAAACCATGGCGGCGATGTTCCTCAGCCAATGCGGTTACACCGGCAATGAACCGGTGCTCGACCCGATGTGCGGTTCCGGCACCTTCGTCATCGAAGCCGCCGAGATCGCCGCCGGCCTGCAAGCGGGCCGCTCCCGCACGTTTGCCTTCGAGCAACTGGCAAGCTTCGATCGCCCGGGCTGGGAAGCGCTGCGCACCACCACGCGCCGCGAACCGACGGTGCGGTTCTATGGCAGCGACCGCGATGCCGGCGCCATCGAGATGAGCAAGGCCAATGCAGAGCGCGCCGGCGTCGCCGGGCTGACCGAGTTCCGGCAGTTGCCGGTCGGCGAGCTCGAACGCCCACCGGGGCCGCCGGGCCTCGTGATCGTCAACCCACCCTTCGGCGCCCGCATCGGCGAAAGCGCCTCGCTCGGCCCGCTCTACCGCAGTCTAGGCAGCGTGCTGCGCGAGCGCTTCTCCGGCTGGCGCGTCGGGCTGATCACCACCGAACTTGGGCTGGCCCGAGCGACGGCACTGCCGTTCCTGCCGAACGGCGCCCCCGTGCTGCATGGCGGGCTGCGGGTGACGCTGTATCGGACGGATGTGTTGCCTAAATGAACCGGCGGCGCCCCTAGCGTCCCCTCGCCCCTCCTCGGGGCGCGATAGCGCCTCCGGGGGGAGAGGGTCAGGGTGAGGGGCAGCCAAGCACACTGAGTTAGCAGCCACCCTTACGACACTCGATCTCAGCGCCCTTGGCGCCCCTCACCCCGCGGTGAGGCCTTCGGCCTCCCCGCCGCCCTCTCCCCAGAGGGGCGAGGGGGCGCTAGGGGCCGGCCAGTGCGCTCAAGCCCCGATGCAGTCGTCAAACCGCGGGTGATACACCGGCAGATCTGCCAGCTCGCGCGCGCTCATGGCGCTCAGCGGGTCGTTGCCCGTCTCATCGCCCTCGATCTCGAACAGTCGCGCCAGCCAGAGGCGCAGTTCGCTGAACAGGTTGTACATTTTGAAGCCCTCCTTGGGTGCGGTGTACGGCCTAATATGTGCTGTCAGGCTGTGTGCGCCAATCGACAAGAATTTCCGAGGGGTATAGAAAATCTATATGCCGAGCCCGTTTCCCATTCCGCTCAATGCCATTCGTGCCATCGAGATCGTGGCGCGGCGCGGCGCGCTTGCTCCGGCCGCTGAGGAGCTCGGGGTGACGCCTGGCGCCGTCCGCCAGCATC
>NZ_LAJE02000081.1 GCF_000970465.2 Devosia insulae DS-56 | reverse complement strand
GCCCTACGCCCCGCCCCGCTCGCCAATAATCCGTTGCCCCTGCTGCCGATTGCGCAGGGCGGCTCGTGGTACGCCAAAGACGCGACGGACACCGATCTGCTCGGCGCACTGAATGCCGCGTATCTGGCTGGAATACGGCACTTTGATACCGCCGCGGGCTACGGCAACGGCAGGTCGGAAACTCTGCTCGGCCAGTTCCTTCAGGGCAAGCGGGAGAGTGTGTTTCTCGCATCCAAGTCGCACACCGATGACCTGACGGCCGCCGCCGCTATTGCCGAAGTCGAAGGCAGCCTCAACAGGCTCAGCGTGGACTTCATCGACCTCTACTACATTCACTGGCCCCGCGCCGGCAGGGATATGCGCCCGGTCATGGAAGGTCTCGAAACCGCACGCGCTCAGGGCAAGATCGGTGCCGTCGGGGTGAGCAACTTCAGCGTCGCACAAATGGAGCAGGTTTCCGAGGTCGGCAGCATCGAAGTCCATCAACTGGGCTACAACCTGCTGTGGCGGTATGCCGAAGCTGAAGCAATTCCGTACTGCCTCGCCCACGATATCGCCGTGGTGGCCTACAGCCCGCTGGGTCACGGGATCCTTACCGGCAAGTTCGGCCGCGATCCGGGCCTGATGGCCGGTGACCAGCGTCACTCGATCCTGCCATTCAGGGCTGACATCTGGCCGCATGTGCATGCCGGCGTGGAGCAGATGAAGCGGCTTGCCGCCGAACTCGACCTGCCGCTTTCGACCCTCTCGATCCGCTGGATCCTCGGCCAGGTCGGCGTCAATTCGGTCGTCGCAGGAGGCCGGACGAAGGAGCAGGTGGCAAGCAACGCGGCGGCACTCGAGGCGACAATCCCAGCCACGGCGTTCGAAGAGCTTGCCGATATCAGCGATGCGATCATGGCGCACATCCCGGACGCCGGAAATCTCTTCAACCACTATCCGTAGGCACCGACTCGGCGCTCCGGTCGCAGCCGGAGCCAGCCATCGATCTGTTCCCTAAATGTTCTTGCCTAGCCCGCAGACCTCCTGCTAGCGTGCCGCCCAGGTGTTGGGGGCAGTACGATGGTCACGCGGGTCGCCACCGTGGCGTTTCAGGGGATCGAGGCGGTGCCGGTGGATGTGCAGGTGCAGATTGCGCCTGGGCTGCCCAAGTTCTTTCTTGTCGGCCTGCCGGATAAGGCGGTGAAGGAATCGGGCGAGCGGGTGCGTGCGGCGCTCTCTGCCTCCGGCCTCAGCCTGCCGCCCAAGCGGATTACCGTGAACCTCGCCCCGGCCGACCTGCCCAAGGAGGGCAGCCATTACGACCTGCCGATCGCGCTCGGGCTGATGGCGGCGATTGGCGCCATTCCGTCCGATGCGCTCGAAGGCTATCTGGCGCTGGGCGAGCTCGGGCTCAACGGCCACCTTGCGCCGACCGCCGGAGTGCTGCCGGCGGCGATCGCCGCGCTGTCGCGCGACATGGGGATCATCTGCGCCGAGGCCTCGGGGCCGGAAGCGGCGTGGGCCGGTGAGGACCTCGAGATCGTCGCACCGCCGACGCTGTTGGCGCTGGTCAACCATCTCGGTGGCTTTCAGCTCTGCAGCCGCCCGGTGGCGCGGCGGCGGGCCGAGCCGGCTGGGCTGCCCGACCTCAGCGAAGTGCGCGGCCAGCAGGTGGCGCGCCGAGCGCTGGAAGTCGCGGCCGCGGGCGGCCATAACCTGTTCAGTATGTTGACATAGGACCCTGGCGTCGCTCATGGGTAAGGTCTACGCGGCAATCCCACGTGAGACCGATGCCCAAGACGACCAACAGTCCTAAAGCCTACTCCTACGTCCGCTTCTCGACACCCGACCAGCAACGAGGAGATAGTCTCCGTCGCCAGACCGAAGCGGCATCGAAATGGGCCGCTAGTCGGGGAGTTGAACTCGACAACAGCAGCTACCAAGACCTTGGCATCTCCGCGTTTCGCGGTGCCAACGCCGAGACCGGTATGCTGGGGGAGTTCAGGCGGGCCGTCGAGGACGGCATCATTGCCAATGGCTCATACCTGTTGATCGAAAACCTCGACCGACTGTCGCGCGACAAGCCTCGGAAGGCGGTCCGCCTGCTGGAGGAGATTTGCGAGAGTGGTATCACCGTCGTCACCCTCGCTGACCAGAAGGAGTACTCCGTCGCGGTCCTCGATGAGGACCCGATGGCGATGATGTGGGCGCTCATGACGGCGATGCGAGCCAACGAGGAGAGCATCACGAAGTCGCGTCGAGTTCGCGAGGCGTGGGGGCGACTCAAGACCCAAGCCGCGACCCACAAGCGACCAATGACAAAGCGCGTCCCCGCGTGGATGACACTCAGCGATGACCGGAGCGAGATCAAGCTGATCGAGGATCGGACCGAAGTCGTTCGCCGAATTTTTCGGGAAGCCATTGCCGGCGCGGGACAGCACCGTATCGCCCATATGCTCACCACCGAGGGTGTACAGACGTTCGGCGAAGGTAAGCGCAAGTCCTCGGTGTGGCAGAGGTCCTACATCAAGAAGATCCTGTCGAACCCAGCCGTCATCGGAACGCTGGTGCCGCACAGTACCCGCGTCGTGAACGGAAAGCGGGTTCGGGACCCTCTCTCCCCGGTGAAGGGCTACTACCCTGCCGCCATATCCGTCGAGGTCTGGGAGCGGATAAACGGGGTCGGAGGCCCCGCCGTCAGCCCGCGTATGCGGGGCAAGACGGGGGAAGTGTCGAGCCTGTTGGCGAGCCTCGCGACCTGTCCGCTCTGCGGCTCGACAATGACAAGGGTAAACAAGGGGCGCGGGAATGGGGTCCCCTACCTCGTCTGCACCAAGGCCAAGTCGGGGGCGGGGTGTCGGTATCGACAGGTACGAGTTGATGGCGTGGAAGATGCGATACGGGAAAGGGCCTCGGAGCTATTTGTTAGTGAGATGCCCGCTCCTGACGAGGCACTCAACATCGAACGGGACAAGCTCGCAATGCAGGAGCATGCCACGCTGGAGAGCATCGACCGGCTGCTCGACGAGATAGAGAGGGGCGGAACGTCTCGGGCATTGCGAGAACGACTGTCGCTGCAGGAAGGCGCCCTCGTAGAAGCACGGGCCGCCCTCGCGAAGGCCGAGGAGAGGATTGGCGGCGACATCCGCCGATCCGTCGAACTGCGACTTCGGTCTGTCGTCGAGGCGTTGGAGAAGCCAGACGAGTCGCCTGCAACGATCAACCAGGCGCTGCGGCAGACCTTTAGCAAGTGTGTTGTGAACTACCGCACGGGGTACCTTGAGTTCCACTGGCGCCACAGCGAGCGGCCCACTGAGCTTGTGTTTGGGTGGCCCGAAGAACTCGACGACTGAGAGGTCGTGAAGCCAGCTACGGACGGCCAAGGTGCCCTTGAGAGGACAGGCCTCCGTCAGAGCATGCGGCCTAGAGAATGCTGGGCTTTTTCGGCCCCGCAACGTGGGCGATGTGTGACACCTCCCGGTGACAATGGCGAGCCTGCGATGGAGCTACCGCCGCCGAAATGGAACGACCGTGGATGGCACATCATGTGTCCGCCTCGCCTCGGGCTTCATCGCCACCAGCCCTACGACATTGCTGGTCGAACTGAGGTAACCCTTCTGCAAGCCGCACAGCTCCTCAATGTCCCGTTCCCGCAAACGCATCAGCTCGATCACGTCAGCCTTCGCGAAGCCGCCGTCCTCGACCAACATCGTGACGCCGCGCGACAGGACGCGAGGACGTTCGAGCGGCAGCTTGTCGTCAAGCGGCTCCCCCTTCCTCCAACCCTTAGCCGAGATATGCTTCCACAAGCGACTGGCATACTCCGGGCTAATGAGGTCGAGCGTGCGGGCACGCATAACCATCGCCCCGACCGACACCCGCCACCGTTCTTTGAGGGAAAGAAATGAGGCGAGCGACGGAGACCACACCTCCGAGCTGAACGTCTCGGCGGGCATAAGGAAGGCGCTGGCGAACAGGAAGGCCTGTCTCTCGATTTCCTTGAAGTCAGCCGGGCTGTTCAACTCCGTCATTTTGACATGCCGATGAAGGACGAGATGGCCGAGTTCATGCGCAGCGTCTAGGCGCTGGCGAACGGTGACTGGAATGTCCGCCGCAAGCAGGATGTACGGGCGATTGTCTTTGCTGTTCCAGTTCGAGAGGCCGTCCAGCTTGTCGGTAGCGGCGGCCACGACCGAGACGATGATACCCGCATTCTCCAAGACCAGGAGCAGATCACCTATAGGCCCCGAGCCAACACCCCACAGCGCCCGCAGTTCTCCGGCCGCTTCCTCGATGCGCTGATCAGAGAGCTGCCGATGCGAAGTCACCCCGAGCTGCGGAACGTTCACTGCGGGGAAGTCCAAGTGGTCCTGCAGCACGCCCGAGACCTCCTGCTGCCACAGCATCTTTGCCGACATCCGCGAGCGCAGTGTTTTTGTCGCGGCCGACATCGAGCGAAAGAAAAACGGGTGAGGTGACTGGTGCGGCTCCATTCCGAGCAGCCCCGACACCGGTACGTTTAGTGCGGCAGCCAGCGCCTGTAGCGCATCCGGTTCAGGCGACTGCTCGTGATCGTCATTTTCCCAACGCGATACCGACTGGCTGCTTCGACCAACAAGCTCCGCAAGCGCCACCTGTGTCAGCCCCCTTGCTTCTCGAGCTAGCCGTAGGCGGCTGGGTCGGAAACCGGGCGTACCTGTTCTCATCACTCACTCCTTACGCGGCTTCAACCTGGGCACTGCGACATCCTTCACTTCGACCGTGGGCTGGCCGACGGTAGGTGCAGACCTGTCGCGGTACATCGCCAACAGGTCAACGATGCTGGCCCGGAACAACCAGCGGCGCATATCAGGCGACGGCACTCCGAGACCAAGGTACGCCGGCACCGTGGGGTCCACGCGATGTTCGACGGTGGAGATGACCATTGCGCACATCAGGTCATCCGGGGCTGGCGCGATTTCTTCCAGCAGCGACGGGTGCGGTGGGTCCAGCCACTCGTTGACTGCCGCATGGGCCTTTCGAAACCCGGTGGGGCGGGGGGTGCCCATATGCTTTTGCACGTTGCATCGGACCATCACGACGTCGTCGTTTCTGGACATGGAGTAACGTCCACCACGCGGCTCGGTGTGGTACCAGTTCCCATCCATTCCGGCCTCATTGGCCGCCCGGCGGAAGGCATCCTCGCAGAGGGCGTGCCGCAACTGCGACGCTGTCGCCGAGACCTCGGGCGCTGCTACGGTCTTCGTCGCGGTCAGCCACGCGGTCGCAAATGCCGCATCGGTGTACTCGGTCAGGAACTGGAAGAACGCTTCAGGCACGGCTCGGTACAGACGGTCAAACGGCATCGCATGAACCCGCGTAGTTTAGACTCAGGGGAAACTACCTCAAAAAATGTGCGTTAACAAGCTGATGTGACGGCACAGGCATCGTTTTGTGAGCGACGGCGCCAAGCGTGAGCGTGATGGGGCTGAACTCAAAATCTCATAGAGATTTGCGGAGGCATATGCCCCCAAC
>NZ_LAJE02000080.1 GCF_000970465.2 Devosia insulae DS-56 | reverse complement strand
GCCCTCAGCAGCGCCAGCATCAGCGGGTCGGCGCCGGCCAGCACGGCGAAATTCTCGAACGCCGAGGCGAAACCCGCCATGCTTTCGAGCTTGCCCGAACTGTCCTTGACCCCGATGACGATATCAGGAAACGCCTCGCGCAGCCGGGCGGTCAGCTCGAGCGAGATGCCGACCTGGGCGATCGGCGGGATGTGGTAGAGCACGACGCGCAAGCTATCGCTCGCCACCCCCTCGATCACCTCGGCATAAAAGCGGAACAGCCCCTCGTCGCTCACCCCCTTGTAGTAGAAGGGCGGCAGCACGACGCTGGCGGCAACGCCCGCATCGAGCGCATGCCGGGTCAGCGCCACCGTATCGGCGACATTGGTCTGCGACGTCCCGGGCAACAGCCGGCTGGGATCGACCCCGGCGGTGATGACGTGCTCGAGCAGCTGGCGGCGCTGCATCAGGCTGAACGAGTTGGCTTCCCCGGTGGTGCCCAAGAGCGCAATGCCGTCGCAGCCTTCCGCCAGCAACGCCTTGGCGTGGCTCGCAAAACTCGCGTGGTCCGGCCCGCCATTGGCAAGGACCGGCGTCGCCGCGGCGCTGAACACGCCGTGGACGGGGAACGTGGTGGCAGGATTCATGACTTCATCCCCGCAACGAGACGCCGCGCATAGGCAATGGCGGAATTCATGTTGGTGTGGTTGGCCTTGCCGGTGCCGGCGATATCGAAGGCGGTGCCGTGGTCGACCGAGGTGCGGTCGATCGGCAGGCCCAGCGACACGTTCACCGCGGTATCGAAGGCGACGAGCTTGATCGGGATGTGGCCCTGATCGTGATACTGGGCGATCACCAGGTCGAAGGCGCCGTTATAGGCGCGGTGATAGACCGTATCGGCCGAGATCGGCCCCTCGGCATTGATGCCTTCGGCCCGCGCCATGGCGACGGCCGGCACCACCTGCTGGTCGTCCTCGCTGCCGAACAGACCGTTCTCGCCGCAATGCGGGTTGATGCCGGCCACCGCGATGCGTGGGCTGGCATAGCCGATCCGCTTCAGGTGCGCGTTGCCGGCGCGGATGGTGGCGAGGATGCGCTCGGGCGTGGCGCGGTCGATGGCGGTTTTGAGCGACACATGCGTCGACACATGGATCACCTTCAGCCGCTCCGAGCCCAGCAGCATGAAGGCCGATTTCTGCCCGGTCAGCGCCGCCAGCATGCCGGTATGGCCATCATAGTGGTGGCCGGCGCGGTTCAGCGCTTCCTTGTTGATCGGCGCGGTGACGATGCAGCCGATCAGGCCGGCCTCGGCATCGCGCACCGCCTTTTCGATGAAGCGGAACGCTGCATCGCCGGCGCGCGGATCGAGCTTGCCCCAGGGCAACGGGCCGCCTTCGACCGGCAGGTCGATCACCAGGCCATCGAGTTCTAGCCCCAGCCCGGTCGCCGCCAGCGCCTGCTCCAGCGTCGCGCGGTTGCCATAGATGCGGGTGCGGGCGCGGTCCTCGGCGCGCATCTCGGCCACCGCCTTGACCGAGATTTCCGGGCCGACCCCGGCCGGGTCGCCCATGGTGATGCCGATAATGTCGCTCACGAGTGTTCTCCGTCGATCCATCCCTGGGGGAGACGGACATATTTGATGGCGCGCCGGAAGTAGGTGTAGGCGACATGCAGCGCGCCGTCCGGCCCTTCCAGGAGGTATGGGTAGGACAGCTCCTTGTTCCGCCCATCGACCGAATTGTTGGTGAGGCAGGTGCCGGGGCTGTCGTCGATGATGCGGCGGAGCGGCCAGGTGAGCCCGCCATCCGATGAGACGCTGAGCGTCAGCGGGGCGCGCGGCACGCCCCACACCGGAGCGCAGCCACCGCTGGCGTCGGGGCGGTCGTCGCCGGCTTCGATCTCGTCATAGAGCGACACCCGGCGATCGGCCGAAGTCGCGGCGGAGGTCGGGTTGCCCACCATGGCGAGCCGGCCGTCGGCGAGGCGGATGACGTTGATCGACGAGTTGTTGTTGGGCACATCGGTCGGCGCCGGCGCCGACCAGCTGAACCCGCCATCGCGGCTTTCCGAACGGTGGACGAAATCGGATTGCCGGCGGCGGTAGAAGGCGGCGAGGTGATCGCCATCGAGCGGCACGATGGTCATGTGCACCGAGCCGATCGAATCAGGCACTTCGCTGAGCACCCAGTTTCGGCCGTCATCATGGCTGACCGCGACGCCGGCGGTATCGTGGCTGCCGTTCCAGCGCTGCCCGGGCCGCGAGATGCAGCGGAACACCGGCATCAGCGTCGCCCCATCCTTGCGGCGAACGAAGCGGGCGCGGACGAACGTGCCAAGCGGCAGGTCGAGGTCGCGCGGCGCTCTGCCGACCAGCCGGTCGCCCTCGAGGCGGATGGGCCGGCTGCGCAGCAGGCATTCATCCTGGTTGCCGGCCGGCTGGGCGGTATGGATCAGCTGCCAATTCCCCTCGGCGTCCCGCGCCAGCACCGGGTTCTGCTCCGAGCGCTCGGTATCGTGGCTGAGCTGCACCGTCGGACCGAACGCCTCGGCGCCCGGCGCCAGCACCGTGCCGTGGATCGAGATATCCGACTTGCCTTCGAGCGTGCCGCCGAACCACAGGCAGGCGAGCGTGCCGTCATCCATCAGCTCGATGAAGGCAGCGTGGTTCTGCACCATGGGCGAGGCGAGAAACGCCTCGTAGCGGCCATCGGCGGTGCCGACCAACCGACCATTCATCCGCGCGGCGATCTCGTCCGGAGTCATCTCTCCCCCATTTGCTGTTGGCCGCAAAAGTCACACCGAAACACATGTTGTCAAGTTATTATCACGGTTGTCAGCAACTTCCACCTTGATCTGACGCGAAATATATCTACGCATTTTCAATGCATTAGCGTTCTTTCGCGCAACCAAAAGGCTCGTTCATACACTTTTAATTTGACAACCTTCGCTGCACTCGGGTTAGGTGCAGCCCGATCGGTGACCGCCTGAGCGGCATCGAGGCGACCGCACGGGGCGGCGCCGGGCGCTGGCAATTCGGCGCCGGGAGTTTCGCGTGGGTTGTTCGCAGCTCGGCCCGCGCCAGATCGTGAAAGCTGCGTTGGGAGGATGCCTTGATCATCAAGAACGTTCTGGCCGGCGCCCTCATGGCTACGGGGCTGGTTGCCCCCGCCATGGCGCAGTCCAATACCGACATTACCGTGGTGCTCAGCGAAGAACTCGACCTCGTCGAGCCCTGCATGGCGACCCGCTCCAATATCGGCCGCGTCATCATGGAGAACATCTCCGAGACGCTGACCGAGCTCGACGTGCGCGGCGACAAGGGGCTGATGCCGCGCCTCGCCGACAGCTGGGAAGACAAGGGCGACGGCACCTGGCAGTTCAAGCTGCATCCGGGCGTCAAATTCTCCGATGGCAGCGATTTTGACGCCGCCGACGTCAAGCACTCGTTCGATCGGGTGTTCAGCGACCAGATCACCTGCGAGTCCAAGCGCTACTTCGCCGACACCAAGCTCGATTTCAACATTGTCGATGCCAACACCATCGACGTCACCGCCACGCCGGCGCAGCCGATCCTGCCGCTGTTGATGTCGCTGGTCACCATCGTTCCCTCCGAGACGCCGATCGAGTTCGTGCGCGATCCGATCGGCACCGGCCCCTTTAAGATGACCGAGTGGACCGCCGGCCAGCAGATCGTTTTGACCCGCCGCGACGATTATTGGGGCACTGCCCCCGCGGTGACCAAGGCGACCTACCTGTTCCGCTCCGAGCCGGCCGTGCGCGCCGCCATGGTGGAAGCCGGCGAAGCCGATATCGCCCCGCAGATCACCGAGGTGGAAGCCACCAACCCGAAGACCGATTTCACCTACCCCAACTCGGAAACCGTCTACCTCCGCATCGACCAGACCGTCGAGCCGATGGGTGACCTGCGCGTCCGCCAGGCGCTCAATGCCGCCATCGACCGCGAGGCCTTTATCGGCACCGTGCTCGCCGCCGGCACCGAGCTCGCCGTCGCCATGGTGCCGCCGACGACGCTGGGCTGGAACGCCACCCTCACCCCGCCGGCCTATGATCTCGAAGGCGCCAAGGCGCTGCTCGCCGCTGCCGCCGCCGATGGCGTCAACGTCAAGGCGCCGGTCGAAGTGATCGCCCGCACCGAGAACTTCCCGCACGTCACCGAAGTGGGTGAGGCGCTGGTCGACATGCTCAACGAAGCCGGCTTCAACGCCAGCCTGCGCATGGTCGAAGTGGCCGAGCACGAGCAGTTCTATTCCAAGCCCTATCCCGAGGGGCGTCCGGCCCAGCTCGTCGTCGCCCAGCACGATAACTCGCGCGGCGATCCGGTGTTCTCGATGTACTTCAAGTATCACAGCCAGGGCACCCAGTCGGGCGTCAACGACCCCAAGGTCGATGCGCTGATCGAAAAGGCCAGCGCCGCGACCGGCGAGGAGCGCGCCGCGCTCTGGTCGGAGCTGTTCGCCTATGTGCAGAAGGACATCGTCGCCGACGCCCTGCTGTTCCACATGGTCGGCCATAGCCGGGTGAGCGAGCGGCTCGCCTTCACTCCGACCATCGCCACCAACCAGCAGCTGCAGCTGAGCGAGATCGGCTTCAAGTAAGCCGGTTCGAGACTAAACTGCTGGCGGCGCCGGACCCCGCGTCCGGCGCCGCTGCCCATAAGGAAACCCAGAGCGCCATGACCAGACTGATCGGACAACGCGCGATCGCCAGCCTCCTCTCCCTGTTCGGGCTGATGGTGCTGGTGTTCTTCCTGTCGCGCCTGACCGGCGACCCGGCCGTGCTGTTCCTGCCGATCGACGCCACCGAGCAGATGAAACAGGAGTTCCGGGCGCTGCACGGGCTCGACCTGCCGATCATCGAGCAGTTCTGGCGCTACCTGCTCGATCTGCTGCAGCTCGATTTCGGCGACAGCCTGCGCAAGGCCCGCCCTGCCCTCCAAGTGGTGCTCGAGGCCTATGCCTGGACCCTGCCGCTGGCGCTCATCACCATGGCGATCGTCGTCGTCGCCGCCATCGTCCTCGGCTCGCTCGCCGCCTTCAGGGTCGGCGGCTTTTTCGACCGGCTGGTCTCGATCGTCTCGCTGGTCGGCGCTTCCGCGCCGGATTTCTGGATCGCCATCGTCGCCATCGTGGTGTTCTCGATCGGCCTCGGCTGGGTGCCGACCTCCGGTGTGGGCACGCCGCTCCACTGGGTGCTGCCGATCGCCGTGCTGTTCATCCGGCCCTTCGGCCTCGTGGTGCAGGTGGTGCGCGGCTCGATGCTGTCGGCACTGAGCGCCCCCTATGTGAAGACGGCGCGCGCCAAGGGGGTGAAGAACCTGCCGCTGATCTTCGTCCACACGCTGCGCAACGGCATGCTGCCGGTCATCACCGTGATCGGCGACCAGGCCGCGGCCATGCTCAATGGCGCGGTGATCGTCGAAACCATTTTCGGCTTCCCCGGCGTCGGCAAGCTGATGATCGACTCGATCCTGCAGCGCGATTTCAACGTCGTGCTGGCGGCAATCATGGTCACCGCCCTCGCCATCTTCCTCATGAACATCCTGATCGACATCGGCTATTCGCTGCTCGATCCGCGCATCCGGCACTAAGGACATGTCGCCCGTGACCGATACGTCGCTCGCCAAATCCCCCGCTCCGGCCCCGCGCGCCGCGCCGCCTTTGCTCGCCATGCTGTGGCGCGACAAGCTCGCCTTCGCCTCGGCGGTGATCCTGCTGCTGATCGTCGTCGCGGCGCTGCTCGGCCCGGCTTTGCTGGGCGAAATGGCCAATGACCAGAACCTCAGGGGGCGCAACTTTGCCCCCTTCAGCTTCGCCCGCGGCTGGCAGTTCTTCCTCGGCGGCGACTCGCTGGGCCGGCCGATGCTGGCCCGGCTGATCGTTGCCGCGCATTCGACCATCCTGATCGCCGCCGGCACCGTCGCCGCGGCGGCTTTGGTCGGCGCTGCCGCCGGGCTGGTCGCCGGCTATATGGGCAAGACCACCTCGCAGGTGATCATGCGGCTCGCCGACGTCATCATGTCGTTCCCCTCGCTGCTGCTCGCCGTGGTGGTGCTCTACGTGCTCGGGCCCTCGATCCCCAACATGATCCTGGTGCTCGCCATCACCCGCATCCCGATTTACCTCCGCACCACCCGCGCCGAAGTGCTGGAAGTGCGCGAGCGGATGTTCGTCCAGGCCGCGGTGGTGATGGGCGCCTCGCATCGCCGCATCATCTTCCGCCACATCCTGCCGGTGGTGGCGCCGACCCTCCTGACCATCGCGACGCTCGATTTCGCCTTCGTCATGCTGGCCGAAAGCTCGCTGAGCTTTCTCGGCATCGGCGTGCAGCCGCCCGATATCACCTGGGGCCTGATGGTGGCGCAGGGCCGCCCCTACCTCACCACCGCCTGGTGGCTGGCCTTCTGGCCGGGCCTCCTGATCGTCATCACCGCGCTGGCGCTGAACCTGCTTTCGGGCTGGATGCGCATCGCGCTCGATCCCAACCAGCGCTGGCGCCTCGAAGCCCGAAGCACTGCGCCATCGGGCGCCAAACCAGCGAGCCCCACCCATGGCTGAGGCTTTGCTCACCGTCAAAAACCTGTCGGTGGATTTTCACACCGCCCGCGGCACCGTGCACGCGGTGAAAGATGTCAGCTGGTCGGTCGGCCGCGGCGAAACCCTCGCCATCCTCGGCGAAAGCGGCTCGGGCAAATCGGTCTCCGCCAATGCGGTGATGAACCTGCTCGATACCCCGCCGGCCCGCATCGTCTCGGGTGAAATCCTCTATGACGGCAAGGATCTCTTGCGCGTCAGCTACGAGGAGCACCGGGCGCTCAACGGCAAGAAGATCGCCATGATCTTCCAGGATCCGCTCGGCCACCTGAACCCGGTCTATACGGTGGGCTGGCAGATCGTCGAGATGATGACCGCGCACGGCCGCCCCGCCGCCATGGCGCGGGCCCGGGCGCTCGAGCTGATCGCCCGCGTCGGCATTGCCGACCCCGAAGCGGCGATGCGGAAATACCCGCACCAGTTCTCCGGCGGCCAGCGCCAGCGCCTGATGATCGCCATGGCGCTGATGTTGAAACCCGACATCCTGATCGCCGACGAGCCGACCACGGCGCTCGACGTCACCATCCAGGCCGAAGTGCTGGCGCTGCTCAAAGAGCTGCAGGCCGAGACCGGCATGGGGTTGGTGCTCATCACCCACGATCTCGGCGTCGTCGCCGAAATCGCCGACCGCGTCGTGGTGATGAACCAGGGCGAGATCGTCGAAACCGGCAGCGTACGCGACGTCTACCACCACCCGCAGCACGCCTATACCAAAAAGCTGATCGGTGCCGCGCCCGGCAAGGGCGAGATCAAGCTGCTCGAAGCTGCGCCGCTGCTGCTCGAAACCAAGGCCCTCAAGAAGAGCTATGGCGGCTTCACCGCGCTGAAGGGCGCTTCGCTCACCCTGCTGCGCGGCCAGAGCCTCGCCGTGGTGGGGGAGAGCGGCTCGGGCAAATCGACTTTGGCCCGCACCCTGTTGCGGCTCGAGGACGCCGATGGCGGCGAGGCGCTGTGGAAGGGCCGCGACCTGCTCCGCATGGGGGCGCGCGAGCTGCTCGGGGTGCGCCGCGAGATCCAGATGGTGTTCCAGGATCCGACCCAGTCGCTCAACCCGCGCATGTCGGTGTACCAGCTGATCGCCGAGGGCTGGGACATCCACAGGCTGATGCCCGACCGGGCACAGCGCCGGGCCCGGGTCGCCGAACTGCTCGACCAGGTCGGGCTCGCGCCCGAGCATGCCGAGCGCTATCCGCACCAGTTCTCGGGCGGGCAGCGCCAGCGCATCGCCATCGCCCGGGCTTTGGCGCTCGAGCCCGAGCTGATCATCTGCGACGAGGCGGTCTCGGCGCTCGACGTCTCGATCCAGGCCCAGGTGATCGCCCTGCTCGACAGCCTGCGCCGGCGGCTCGGCATCGCTTTCCTGTTCATCGCCCACGACCTGGGCGTGGTGCGCGATTTCGCCGATACGGTGATCGTCATGCAGGCCGGCGAGATCGTCGAACGCGGCCCCACGGCGCAGATTTTCGACGCCCCGCAGCACCCCTATACGCAGCGGTTGCTGGCCGCCAATCTCGACCCCGATCCGGACGTGCAGGCCAGCCGCCGCGCCAGCATTGCGGCGCCACATGCCTGAGCTGGCGATCATCGCCGATGACCTGACGGGGGCCCTCGACGCCGCGGCGCCCTTCGCCATGCGCTCGATTTCGACCGCCGTGGCGCTGAGCCCGGCGGCGCTCGGCGCGGCGATTGCCGGCGGCGCCCGCGTCATCGGCGTCTCGACCGACAGCCGCGACCTGCCACCCGCCGAAGCGCGCGTCGCGGTGGCCGCCGCCCTCGCTGCCCTGCCCGCCGGCACCCGGCTGTTCAAGAAGGTCGACTCCCGCCTCAAGGGCCAGATCGCCGCCGAACTCGACGCCATCCCGCATCGCAAAAGCCTCGTCATCCCCGCCATCCCGGGCTTCGGCCGCTGGGTCCGCGAGGGGTGGCTCGGCGGCTTCGGCGTTGCGGCGCCGGTCGCCATCGCCCCCCGCCTCGGCGCCCATGCCGGCCGCGCCAGCATTCCCGATATCGAGACCGATGCCGATATCTCCGCGGCGCTCGGCACCGCGCACGACCTGCCGATCGGCGCCCGCGGCCTCGCCGAAGCCATGGCCCGCGCCATGGCGCCCGATGCCCCGGCGCCGGATGTGAGCCTGCGCCACCGCCACGCCTATCTGGTGATCGGCTCGACCGACCCGATCACCCTCGCCCAGCTGGCTCAACTCCGGGCCGCCGACCCCGGCCTCGCCTATCTCGCCGCGCCGAACGGCGTCGGTCCGGCCACACTGCCCGCCCCGGCGCGGCTGACGGTGCTGCAGGCAACTCCCGGCGCCACCGCCGCCGACGGCAAGTCGGTGGCCAATGCCCTTGCCGACACGCTCAAGCGCCTCGCCCCACCGCCCGGTGCTCTGCTCGTCCTCTCAGGCGGCGCCACCGCGCAGGTGCTGCTCGAGCGGCTGGGCGTCCGGGTGCTCGATCTCATCGGTGAAGCCCTGCCCGGCCTGCCTTTGGCGCAAGGCGGCGGCTTGACCTTTGTCACCAAATCGGGCGGCTTTGGCGGGCCTGAAACGCTGCAACACCTGCTGCATCCGTTTCACGCAGAGGAGGAGCGCCTCGCATGACCATGAGCGAAGGTCTCAACGTCCGGCGGAGCCTCTCCGACGCAGTGTTCGACCGCATCCAGCGGGCCATCAAGTCGGGGGCCTATGCGGTCGATGCCCGGCTGCCCACCGAGCATGCGCTGGCCGCCGAGTTCCAGGTGTCTCGCCCGGTGGTGCGCGATGCGCTGCAGCGGCTGCGCGACCAGGGGCTGATCTATTCGCGCCAGGGCGCCGGCAGTTTCGTGCGCGAACAGGGGCTGAAGGAGCCGCTCGGCTTTGGCCAGATGGAGAACCTCTCCGACCTGCAGCACTGCTATGATTTCCGCCTGACCATCGAGCCCGAAGCCGCCGCGATGGCAGCGCAGCGCCGCACCCCCGAAGCGCTGGCCCGGATCAAATCGGCGCTCAGCCTGCTGCGCGATGCCACCAACCGGCAGGCGCACCGCGCCGATGCCGATTTCATGTTCCACCTCAGCATCGCCCAGGCCTCGGCCAACCCGTATTTTTCCACTGCCATGCAGGCGCTGGAAGAACACATCGCCGTCGGCATGCGCTTCCACGGCATTTCGCTGCGCTCGACCAGCGACGGCCTGCAGCACGTCTTCACCGAACACTCCGCCGTGTTCGAAGCGATCAACGCCGCCGACCCGGAAACGGCGCGGACGCGCATGCGAGAGCACCTGCAAGGCTCGCGCGACCGGTTGTTTGCACCGAAGACGATCTGAGGCGCGCTCAGACCATACAGTTCCCGGACGCCGAACTGTCAGTTCGGGCCTGGGCGGGGATCCCCCTACACCGGCATCTCTGCCTCGGCGGCGCGGCTGGCGGCCGTCTCGATCTGGATGGTCGAATGCTCGATACCGAACTGCTCGTGCAGCAGTTCGCGCGCCTTGAGCAGCAGCGCCTGCTGGTCGGCGCCATCGCCGATCACGAGGTGCCCGCTCATCGCATCGATGCCGGAGGTGATGGTCCACACATGCAGGTCGTGCACGTCGGTGACATCGGGCAGCGCCCGCAGGGCGCGCTCGAGCCCGCCGAGATCGAAGCCGGCCGGCGTGCCTTCGAGCAGGATGTTCACGGCGTGCCTGAGCAGCGCCCAGGTGCGCGGCACGATGAACAGCCCGATTGCCGCCCCGATGATCGGATCGGCCAGGGTCCAGCCGGTGAACATGATGATCAGCGCCGAAACGATGACGCCGATCGAGCCCAGCATATCGGCCAGCACCTCGAAATAGGCGCCCTTGAGGTTGAGGCTTTCCTTGGAGCCGGCGGCGAGCAGCCGCATGCTGATGAGGTTTACCACGAGGCCGATCACCGCGACGATCAGCATCGGCGTCGACAGCACCTCGGGCGGCTCCAGCACCCGCTCATACGCCTCGTAGAGAATGTAGATAGCGAGGACCAGCAGCACCACCGCATTGGCCAGCGCCGCCAGCACCTCGGTGCGCAGGTACCCATAGGTCTTGGATGCATTCGGCGGCCGCGCCGCGAACCAGATCGCCAAGAGCGCCAGCGCCATTCCGCCGACATCGGTCAGCATGTGCGCCGCGTCGGCGAGGAGCGCCAGGCTCCCCGAAATCAGCGCCCCGACCACTTCGGCAACCAGATACGCCGTCGTCAGCCCCAGCGCGATGAGAAGGTTGCGGCGATGCCGCGCCCCGGCCGAACCGCTCGCCGGGCGCCCGCCATGGCTATGTCCGGCTCCCATTCAGCCTCTCCCCGCGACAGCAAGGCGTTCGGCACAAAGTGTGGCCATGATCGATCTCCAGCAGCACCGGGCCGACGCTACAACCTCTAGCCACTATAGCTGCAAGGGCTTTTGCAACCGGTGGAGATCCACCGCCTGCATCTCGCCTGACCAGCAACGTCGGCCCAAAGGTGGACATTCGACCAGCCAACCAGCAGGGGGCGCACGTCACCTTCCCTCCCGCCTTCTTTTCGCTTACCAATCGCAAACGAAAGGAAAGCGAATGGACGTCGTCGAGCGGCAGGAAGCGATCGTGGCGCTGGCCATGGTCAAGGGACGGGTGCTGGTCGAGGAGCTCGTCGCCCATTTTCGCGTGACGCCCCAGACCATTCGCAAGGACCTCAACGACATCTGCGCCGGCGGCAGGCTTAAGCGCATTCACGGCGGAGCGGTCTATCCTTCCGGCCTCGAGAACATGCAGTACGAGGCGCGGCGACTGATCGCGGCCGAAGAGAAGGAAGCGATCGGGCGCGCGGCTGCCCGGCTCATCCCCAACAACGCCTCGCTGTTCATCAATATCGGCACCACCACCGAGGCGGTGAGCCACGCCCTGCTGGATCATCGCGACCTGATGATCATTACCAATAATATCAATGTTGCCAACAGGATGCGCGTCTACCCGCATTTCGAAGTGGCAATTGCCGGCGGCATCGTCCGCCCTTCGGATGGCGGCGTGGTGGGTGAGGCGGCAGTCGATTTCATCCGTCAGTTCAAGGTGGATTTCGCCGTTATTGGGGCATCGGCCATCGACGAGGACGGGGCGCTGCTCGATTTCGACTATCGCGAAGTGAAGGTGGCGCAGGCCATTATCGCCAACGCCCGTCACGTCGTGCTGGTCTCCGACTCGACCAAGTTCGACCGCACCGCGCCCGTCCGGATCGCCCACCTGAGCCAGGTCAATAGTTTCATCACCGACCGCTGTACCCGCCCGGCCATTCGCCAGATCTGCCGTGACTCCGGCGTGGCGCTAATCGAAACCATTGAGACTTAAGAGCAAATCCAAGTTCGTCGCGATCAACTCTGATGTTGCGGATGACTTGCGATTGACATTCATTTTGGTTTCGCATTAGCTCCACTCGCCTTTCGTTAACCAGATACTGGGACGAGGGCCGAGGGAGAGAGGGCGTGCGATGGCCGATGCTGTCGTCCATGACGTTTTCGTCATCGGCGGAGGTATCAACGGGTGCGGAATCGCCCGGGACGCGGCTGGTCGTGGCTATTCGGTGTTCCTCGCTGAAATGAACGACCTGGCGAGCGGCACCTCGTCCGCGGCCACCAAGCTCATCCATGGCGGGTTGCGCTATCTCGAGCATTACGAATTCAGGCTGGTCCGCGAAGCGCTGATGGAGCGCGAGGTGCTGTGGAGCATCGCTCCCCACATCATCTGGCCGCTGCGCATCGTGCTGCCGCACCACAAGGGCCTGCGGCCGGCCTGGTTCCTGCGGCTGGGCCTGTTTGTCTACGACACGCTGGGCGGCCGGAAGCTGCTGCCTCCGACCAGGACGCTCGACCTGCGCGCCGACCCCGCGGGTCTGCCGCTGCAGCCCGGCTACGTCACGGCCTTCGAATTCTCGGACTGCTGGGCCGACGATGCCCGGCTGGTCGTGCTCAATGCCCGCGATGCCGCCAACCGCGGCGCCACCATCCGCACCCGCACCAAGGTGGTTTCGGCCCGCAACGAGGGCGGCCTCTGGCAGGTGGGGCTGCACGAGCTCACCACCGGGCAGCGCAGCGTCGTGGCGGCCCGACTGCTGATCAACGCGTCGGGCCCATGGGTAGACCGGGTATCGGCAACAACATCGCCGCAGACCACCGTGGACAGCGTTCGGCTCGTCAGGGGCAGCCACATCGTGGTGCGGCGGCACTACGAGCATGACCGCTGCTACATGTTCCAGAACGCCGACGGCCGCATCATCTTCGCTATCCCTTACGAGGGCGAGTTCACCCTCATCGGCACGACGGACGAGGACTACGAGGGCGATCCGGCCGACGCGATGATCTCGCAGCACGAGATCGAATATCTGTGTGGTGCAGCGAGCGGGTACTTCAACAAGCCGGTCGAGGCCGGCGACATCGTCTGGAGCTATTCCGGCGTTCGCCCGCTCTACGACGATGGCGCCTCCAGCGCCCAGGAAGCCACGCGAGACTACGTGCTGAAGCTCTCGAGAGGCCCCGATGGGGGGCCAATGATCAACGTCATCGGCGGCAAGCTCACCACTTACCGGCGCCTCGCCGAGGCGACGCTCGACAAGGTAGCCGAGCTGCTCGGCCCCAGGGGCAGCCCATGGACCGGGACGGCCCCGCTGCCGGGCGGCGAATTTGCACCGACCGGGTACCCCCAGACGGTGGCCGGTCTCAAGCGCGACTATCCCTTTCTCGACCTCGCCTATGCGCAGCGCCTGGTCCGCCTCTACGGCTCACTCGCCCGCAAGATCCTGGGCATCGCGAGAAGCTATTCCGATCTTGGCCGGAATTTCGGCGACGACCTGTATGAGGCCGAGGTTCGCTACCTAGTCGCCGACGAGTGGGCCATCACACTCGAAGATGTGCTGTGGCGCCGGACCAAACGCGGGCTTCACGCGGCATCGATCAACCTGGTGGCGCTCGACGAATTCATCCGGTCGGGCGTGGCCCGGCAGGCGGCCGTGGGGTGATGCGATGCTGGAACTGAGGAATGTATCGAAGCTCGTCGGGGCCGAGACGCACATCAACGATGTGTCGCTCAGCCTCGAGCACGGTACCCTCAACGTGCTGCTGGGACCGACGCTTTCAGGCAAGACCAGCCTGATCCGGCTGATGGCCGGTCTCGACAAACCCACCAGCGGCAGCATCTGGTTCGACGGGCACAATGTCACCGGCGTCGCCCCGCAGAAGCGGAACGTCGCCATGGTGTTCCAGCAGTTCATCAACTACCCGACGCTCACGGTCTACGAGAACATCGCCTCCCCGCTGCGGGTCGCCGGCGTGCCGCGGGCCGAAATCGACGCCAAGGTGCGGCGGGCCGCCGAACTGATGCGGCTCGGCCCCTATCTCGACCGCCTGCCGCTCAACCTGTCGGGCGGCCAGCAACAGCGCACGGCGCTGGCCCGCGCCATGGTGAAGAATGCCAGCGTCGTGCTGCTCGACGAGCCGCTGGCCAATCTCGATTACAAGCTGCGGGAGGAACTGCGCACCGAGCTGCCGCGGATTTTCGCCGAGGCCGGATCGATCTTCGTTTACGCCACGACCGAGCCGATGGAAGCGCTGCTGCTCGGCGGCCGCACGGCGACCCTCAGCGAGGGACGCGTGACCCAGTTCGGGCCGACCATCGAGGTGTTCCGTCGGCCTGTCGATCTCATAACCGCCCGCACCTTTGCCGATCCGCCGCTCAACACCATCGTGCTCAACAAGCAGGGTGACCGGTTCGTCCTCGATGGCGAGGTCGGGCTGCCGGTGCCGCGGGAGATCGCCGGCATTGCCGATGGCCCCTACACGATTGGCTTCCAGCCGCACCATCTCTCCCTCACGCCGATGTCCGCCGACGCCGTTGCGCTGACGGCCCGCGTCGTGGTCACCGAGATCTCCGGCTCGGAGAGCTTCATTCATGTCGGGTTCGCCGACGTGCGGTGGGTGATCCTCGCCCCCGGCGTGCACGACTTCGAGGCCGACCGGACGGTAGAGATGTTTGTCGATCCCGGCCGGTTGCTGGTGTTCGACCGCGATGGTCGGGCCGTCGGCGCGACCACGCTCGGAAAGGCTGCATGATGGCCCGCATCGAGTTGCAGCAGCTTCAGCACTCCTACCTGGCGCGCCCGAAAAGCGCGGCGGATTACGCCCTCAAGGAAGTGAACCACACCTTTGACGACGGCGGCGCCTACGCGCTGCTTGGCCCGTCCGGCTGTGGCAAGACCACCCTGCTGTCGATCATTTCAGGGCTGGTCACGCCAAGCGAAGGCAAGATCCTGTTCAATGGCGAGGACGTGACTGAGCGCTCGACCGAGCAGCGCAATATCGCCCAGGTGTTCCAGTTCCCGGTGATCTACGACACCATGACAGTGGCGCAGAACCTGGCGTTTCCGCTCCGCAACCGCCGCCTGCCCGAAGACGAGATCAACCGCCGGGTCGCCGAAATCCTCGAAATGATCGGGCTCACCGATCGGGCCGACCGCCGCGCCCGGCGTCTCACCGCCGACCAGAAGCAGAAGATCTCGCTTGGCCGCGGCCTCGTGCGCTCGGATGTCAACGCGATCCTGTTCGACGAGCCGCTCACCGTCATCGACCCGCACATGAAATGGCAGCTGCGCAGCCAGCTGAAGCAGCTGCACCGGCGCTTCGGCTACACCATGGTCTACGTGACGCACGACCAGACCGAGGCCCTGACCTTCGCCGACACGGTGGTGGTCATGTACGAGGGGCAGATCGTCCAGATCGGCACGCCGAGCCAACTGTTCGAAAAGCCGCGCCACACCTTCGTCGGTTACTTTATCGGCTCACCGGGCATGAACGTGCTGCCGGTCGAACTCGATGGGCGCACCGCGCGACTTGGCGGCTCGGCGGTGGAGCTTCCCGGCAGCATCGAGGTCGGCCAGGGTTCGACGATCGAACTGGGCATTCGCCCTGAATATCTCCGGCTCGGCCGCGAAGGCTTGCCGACGCGTATCACCAAGATCGAGGACATCGGCCGCCGCAAGATCGTCCATGCCGAACTCGAGGGCCACGAGGTGGCCGTCATCGTGCCCGAGCACGAGGAGATCCCGGCCGATCCGCGGCTCAGCTTCGATCAGCGCGGCATCAACCTCTACGCCGATTCCTGGCGCCTCGAGCTGGAGCCCTGAGCATGGACAGAACCTGGAACAACAAAGCCTGGTTTCTGGTGCTGCCGGTCCTGCTGCTCGTCGCCTTTTCCGCCATCATCCCGCTGATGACGGTGGTCAACTATTCGGTGCAGGACACGTTCGGTAACAACGTGTTCTTCTGGGTGGGCGTCGAGTGGTTCGAGGAACTGCTGCACTCGCCGCGCTTCTGGCAGGCGCTGCTGCGCAACCTGATCTTCTCGGCGATCATCCTCGCGATCCAGATCCCGCTCGGCGTGTTCATTGCGCTCAACATGCCGCGGCGCGGCTGGGGCGTCTCGGTTTGCCTCGTGCTGATGGCGCTGCCGCTGCTCATTCCGTGGAACGTCGTCGGCACGATCTGGCAGGTGTTCGGTCGCGTCGATATCGGCCTGCTCGGCTACACGCTGGCGCGGCTGGGCATCAACTACAACTATGTGCAGGACCCGCTGGCCGCCTGGGTCACCGTCATCGTGATGGATATCTGGCACTGGACCTCGCTGGTCGTCTTGCTCTGCTATGCCGGGCTGGTGTCGATCCCCGATGCCTATTTCCAGGCCGCCAAGATCGACGGCGCGTCGCGCTGGTCGGTGTTCCGCTACATCCAGCTGCCCAAGATGAACCGCGTGCTGCTGATCGCGGTGCTGCTGCGCTTCATGGACTCGTTCATGATCTACACCGAGCCCTTCGTCGTTACCGGCGGCGGGCCTGGCAACGAGACGACCTTCCTGTCGATCGATCTGGTCAAGATGGCAATCGGGCAGTTCGACGTCGGTCCGGCGGCAGCCATGTCGCTGGTCTACTTCCTGATCGTGCTGCTGGTCTGCTGGGTGTTCTACACGGTCATGACCAATTACGGCGAGGAGAGCGGCCGATGACCGACGACGCCAGCCGCTCCACCGTGATCCGCGCCGACGCCACCACCTCGGCACCCACCGTTGCGACCCGGACGAGCCGGCTGCGCCGGGCGGGCCGCAATGGCCCGCGGACGTCGTGGCTGGTGCCGACGCTCTACATCATCTTCCTGATGCTGCCGATCTACTGGCTCGTGAACATGAGCTTCAAGACCAACGTGGAGATCACCTCGAGCTTCACGCTGTGGCCCCGGACCTTCACGCTGCGCAACTACGCGGTGATCTTCACCGACCCCAGCTGGTACAACGGCTACATCAACTCGAT
This sequence comes from Devosia insulae DS-56, assembly GCF_000970465.2. Classification (GTDB taxonomy): domain Bacteria; phylum Pseudomonadota; class Alphaproteobacteria; order Rhizobiales; family Devosiaceae; genus Devosia_A; species Devosia_A insulae. The sequence continues at coordinate 31,272 of NZ_LAJE02000080.1, read as the reverse complement.
CATCTACGTGGTGCTGAACACCGTGATCTCGGTGGCGGTGGCGCTGCCCGCCGCATACGCCTTCTCGCGCTACCGCTTCTTGGGCGACAAGCACCTGTTCTTCTGGCTGCTCACCAATCGCATGGCGCCGCCGGCGGTGTTCGTGCTGCCGTTCTTCCAGCTCTATTCGGCCTTCGGGCTGATCGACACCCATATCGCGGTTGCCCTCGCCCATTGCCTGTTCAACGTGCCGCTGGCGGTGTGGATCCTCGAAGGCTTCATGTCGGGCGTCCCCAAGGAGATCGACGAGACCGCCTATATCGACGGTTACTCGTTCCCGCGCTTCTTCGTGCGGATCTTCGTACCCCTGATCGCCTCGGGCATCGGCGTCGCCGCCTTCTTCTGCTTCATGTTCTCCTGGGTCGAGCTGCTCATCGCCCGCACCTTGACGACGACCGACGCCAAGCCGATCTCGGCGATCATGACCCGCACGGTCTCGGCATCGGGGCTAGACTGGGGCGTACTCGCGGCAGCCGGCGTGCTGACCATCATCCCGGGCGCCCTCGTCATCTATTTCGTCCGCAATTACATCGCCAAGGGCTTTGCCCTGGGCCGCGTGTGAGGAGCCGCCGATGAACCTCTCATGGATGGCATGGACGTTGCCCACCGCCACCTTCTTCATCGTCATCGGCCTGCTCATCGCGGGCATGGCGGTGTGGGAATATTTCTCGCCCGGCGGGCATCCGCGCGTCGGCGTGCTGCGCTTCGAGACCACCCGGGGCGACCGCCTGTTCATCTCGCTGCTCGGCAGCGGCTTCATTCATCTTGCCTGGCTCGGGCTGGTTGGCCCGGACCTCTGGTGGGCTCTTGCCCTATCGCTGGTCTACGCTTTCTGCGTGTTCCGGTTTGTCTAGGGAAGACTAGGCTGGGGACGACCGCGGCAACGGTCGCCCCCAAATCGCAAATGCATCCATGGGAGGATCACAATGCGACGGCACCTACTAACATCGACCGCGGCGGTTGTCTTGCTGCTGGCGACCAGCCCGGCATGGGCACAAAGTATCGATGAGGGAAAGAAGTTCCTCGATACCGAGATCGGCGACATGTCGACGCTCGACCGCGCCGCTCAGGAAGCAGAACTGCAGTGGTTCCTCGACGCGGCCAAGCCCTATGTCGGCCTGGACATCAAGGTCGTGTCGGAAACCATCGCCACCCACGAGTATGAGTCGAAGGTGCTGGCTCCGGCCTTCACCGCCCTCACCGGCATCAAGATCACCCACGACCTGATCGGCGAAGGCGACGTCGTCGAAAAGCTGCAGACGCAGATGCAGTCTGGCGAGAACATCTACGATGCCTATGTCAACGACTCCGACCTGATCGGCACGCATTGGCGCTACCAGCAGGCCCGCAGCCTGACCGACTGGATGGCGGGTGAAGGCGCGGCCGTTACCAACCCCAATCTCGACCTCGCTGACTTCATCGGCACCAAGTTCACCACGGCGCCCGATGGCGATCTCTACCAGCTGCCCGACCAGCAGTTCGCCAACCTCTACTGGTTCCGCGCCGACTGGTTCGCCGACGAAACCAACAAGGCCGACTTCAAGGCCAAGTACGGCTACGACCTCGGCGTGCCGGTGAACTGGAGCGCCTACGAGGATATCGCCGAGTTCTTCACCGGTCGCGAGGTCGACGGGGTGAAGGTCTATGGGCACATGGACTACGGCAAGAAAGACCCCTCGCTCGGCTGGCGCTTCACCGACGCGTGGCTGTCGATGGCCGGTAACGGCGACAAGGGCCTGCCCAACGGCGTGCCGGTCGACGAATGGGGCATCAAAGTCGACGAGGCCTCGCGCCCGGTCGGCTCGTGCGTGGCTCGCGGCGGCGACACCAACGGCCCGGCGGCGGTCTACTCGATCCAGAAGTATCTCGACTGGATGAAGGCCTACGCGCCGCCCGAAGCACAAGGCATGACCTTCAGCGAGTCCGGCCCGGTGCCGTCGCAGGGCCTCGTGGCCCAGCAGATGTTCACCTACACCGCCTTCACCGCCGACTTCGTCAAGGAAGGCCTGCCGGTGGTGAACGCCGACGGTACGCCCAAGTGGCGGTTCGCGCCGTCACCGCATGGTGTGTACTGGAAGGACGGCATGAAGCTCGGCTACCAGGACGTGGGGTCCTGGACGCTGCTGAAGTCGACCCCGGTCGACCGGGCCCAGGCGGCCTGGCTCTACGCCCAGTTCGTCACCTCCAAGACCGTCGACGTGAAGAAGAGCCATGTCGGCCTGACCCTGATCCGGGAGTCGACGATCCGGCACCAGAGCTTCACCGACCGCGCCCCCAAGCTCGGCGGCCTGATCGAGTTCTACCGCTCGCCGGCCCGCGTGCAGTGGTCGCCGACCGGGACCAATGTGCCCGATTACCCCAAGCTCGCGCAGCTCTGGTGGCAGGCGATCGGCGATGCGTCCTCCGGCGCCAAGACCGCCCAGGAGGCGATGGACTCGCTGTGTGCCGAGCAGGAAAGCGTGCTGGAGCGGCTCGAACGCGCCGGCGTGCAGGGTGATATCGGTCCGAAGCTGGCCGAAGAACACGACCTCGCCTACTGGAACGCCGATGCCGTCGCCAAGGGCAACCTCGCCCCGCAGCTCAAGATCGAGAACGAAAAGGAGCAAGGGCAGACGGTGAACTACGACGAACTGGTCAAGAGCTGGGCCGACGCAACCGCCAGCAACTGACGATCAGCATCACAAGATGCCGGGGTCGATAATTCGATCCCGGCATCCCCGCAGGTTTGAGAGCCCTACCCTTTGACCGCCCCTGTCGTCATGCCCTGCACAAGTTGCTTGTGCACTGCCATCACCAGCACCACCACCGGCACGAGGTGAATGGTGGACATGGCCAGCAGTTGCCCCCAGCGCGCCCCGTCCGGGTTCGACATGGCGATGGCGATAGTCACCGGCGCAGTGCGCGCCTCGGTCGAGGTGAAGATCAGCGCGAACAGGTACTCGTTCCACAAGCCGACGGCGACGAACACCACCACCGCCGCAATGCCTGGTGCGATCAGCGGCAAGGTAATGCGGACGAAGGCCTGGAACTGGTTGCAGCCATCGATCATCGCGGCCTGTTCGAGTTCGACCGGGATATCGTCGATGAAGGCCTTGAGCAGCATGGTGGCGATGCTCACCGAGAACGCCGTTCCGGCAAGGATCAGCGGGGTCACCGTATCGAGGAGGCCCAGGGCGCTCATCAGCGGGAACAGCGGAATGATCACGACGATCGGCGGGAACATGCGGATGACGATGATCAGCAGCCCCGGCAGCTTCAGCCAGCCGGTGCGGATGCGCGAGAACACGAAGGCGGCTGCCGTGGCAGTGAGGATCGTGAGCAGCACCCCGCCCAGCGTCACCTGCACGCTGTTGCCCAGGTCGCGGAAATAGGTCGGGCTGTAGCGGCCGATTTCCTCGTAGTTGCTGAGTGTCGCGGTGCTGCCCCACAGCCGCGGCGGATAGGCCCAGATCTCGCCCGGCGGCTTGAACGAACTCATCACCATGAAGACGATCGGAAAGGCAGCCCAGAGCAGCACGGCCGCGAGCAGCAGCCACTTGACGATACCGAAACCGAAACGGCGAAGCTGGTGGATGTTCATCACCGATCCTCCGGAAACATGCCGCGATAGGTGCGGCGAATGAGAAAGCTTGAGAGCAGGACGGTGACCGCCAGCATGATCCAGCCGATCGCCGCGCCGGCACCGAAATCGGAATAGCGGAACGCCTGCTTGTAGAGGTAGATCGAGAGAATCTCGGTGGCCGTGCCCGGCCCGCCGCCGGTCAGCGTCCAGGGAATGCCGAACTCGCGCAGCGTGAAGATGATGCGGAACAGCAGGACGATCGCGATGGCCGGCGCGATCAGCGGAATCTTGATATGGATCAGGTTCTGCCAGGGGTTGGCGCCATCGACATGCGCGGCCTCATAGAGCTCCTTGGGGATCGAGGTCAGCGCCGCGAACAGCACGATGGTGGTAAAGGCGAACTCCTTCCACACCGCCACGATGATGATCACCGCCATCGAGGTCGCGGCGTCGGTCATCCACGGCACCGTCGGCAGCCCGAGGCTGGCGATGGCGTAGTTGACGATGCCGAAGGTGGGGTCGAGCATGTATTTCCACATCACCACCGCGACGATCGGGCTGACGGCGAAAGGCGCGAGGATGATGGCGAACCATAACGAGCGCAGCGGGAACCGCAGCTGCAGCACCAGCGCGATGGCAAAGCCCACGCCCACTTCGAGCACCACCACAACGAGCACGAAGGCGATGTTGCGCAACAGCGCCGCGATGAACGCCGGATCACTCAGCACGTAGCCGTAATTGTCGAGCCCGATGAACTCGGCAGGCCGGCCCGGTGTCAGGTTGGTGAGCGAAATCCACAGCAGCTGAAACGCCGGCACGACGATGAAGAAGCCGAGCGCAGCAAGCAAAGGCGTGAGCAGAACGAGTGCGATGACCGACGGGCGCGAAAGCCGCACAATGTGTCTCCGGATAAATTGGGAAGCGGCGACCGGGGGGCTGGGAGCGCCCGCCGGTCGCCAATCGCCGTCAGCGGTAGAGACGCTCGAGGCGACGCGCGAGGCCATCGAGTTCAGCCTGCGTGTCGAGGTCGTTGACGACGATGTTCTGGATCGTCTCGCCCAGTGCGTCGCGGATCTGGTTGATGTTTTCGTTCACCGGCAACGGGTTGTTGGCCGCTGCGAAGATCTCGGCCTGGATCGCCATGGCCGGGTCGGCCTCGGCCGATACTGCCAGTTCCGCTCCCGTGCAGGGTCCCGAGCCGTTGCCCGCCAGGGCATGGACCGATTGCGGGTTGCTGATGCGCCGGATGAACTCCCAGGCGGCGTCCTTGTGCTGCGACCCCTTGAGAATGCCGAGCCCCCAGTAGAACACGGTGCCGGCGCCCGACGAGCGATCGGCCGTCTGCAGGTCCTTGACCAGCGGCCAGCGCGTGGCGACCGCATGGCCGCTGACCAGGCTCTGGCCATCGTTGAACGTCTTGTCGTAGTTGGTGCCGCCCAGCGTCATGGCCACCCGATCGTCCTTGAACAGCTGGTTCACGCCGGTCTGGTCGAGCGTCGCCCAGTTGGGTGGCATGAGCCCGTCCTTGAACAGGCGCTTGAGCAGGTTGACCGCCTCGACCACCGGCGGCTGGTTGACGGTGACGGTACCGTCGGGCAGCACCATTTCGCCGCCATAGGCCCGCGACAGCGCCGCCAGATCCTCGGTGATGCTCCAGCTGGTGCCGCGGAAGGCGACGCCGAACACCTGCTCGCCATTGTCGCGCGTATAGGTGGCAGCCTTGGCGATCTCGTAGATGTCTTCGGGCACCTTGGGACCGGCGCCGACGCCCCGCTCGGCGAAGATCTGGTCATTGTACCATAGCGTCATCGCACCGCAGCGGAACGGGATCAGGTAGCGCTTGCCGTCGAACACCGACGCGGCCGCTACTCCCGGCGCCCAATCGTGGGGAAAACCCTCGATCGGCGCATCGGCGAGATAGCCATCGAGCGGCTCGAGGAAATCGGGCAACCGGGCATTGGTATCGAACTGATGAACGAAAATGACGTCCTCGGCGGTGCTCGACAGCGGCCCCAGCCGCTGCAGCGCCTCCTGCAGTTGCGGATTGGTGGCGGCGCTCCAGCTGACCTTGATGCCTGTCTCGGCTTCGAACGGCCCCAGAATGTCGGTGCCGCCGGCCGCGGTGCCGATGGCCCGCATGTTGTCCTCGTGTCCCTGCCCGCCCATCACCAGCAACGACTTGTCCTGGGCGGCGACACCGCCGGCACCCGCCAGGATCGCCAGCGTGGCAACTGCGCCGGCCAGACGACGCGCCCGCGCCATCCCCTCGTTTCGATACGATTTCGTCACGTCACCCTCCTCTGTGCGCCGGATGTCCCCCGGGCGTCCACCCATACTCGGCACCAAATGGAATGGGAGTCAATCGATTTTGCGAAACGTTTCTCAGCGCACGTTGACAGCATTTGCTGGTCATGATCTGCTAAATCCCAAGCCAAGGCGACAAGAATGGAGAACCGTTTCTCCAGTTGCAAAGAGATGACGGCCGGCCGAACGTGCGAGAGGGGGACTGACTGACGCCATGGGCAGATCGATTGCCACCATCAAGGACGTTGCGCGCGAAGCCGGCGTGTCGATTTCGACGGTTTCGTCCGTCGTCAACGGTAACAAGCCGGTGTCGGAGGACCTCGCCGCCCGCGTTCGCGACGCGGTGCAGCGGCTTAATTTCCAGCCCAACCACATGGCGCGCTCGCTGCACGCCAAGCGCACCCAGACGCTGGCCTACCTCACCCCCGACATCACCAACGTGGCGTTTCTGCGCACCTTCAAAGCGATCGAGGCTACCGCCCACGCCCGTGGCTATTCCGTGTTTCTGCTCGGCACCGACGGCTCGGTCAAAACCACCGAGGAAGCGATCGACCGGGTGATCGGACTGCGGATGGATGGCGCCTTTTTCACCATGAGCTGGGCCCTGGCGCAGACGGAATTACGGCTGCATCGGCTGGCCGACCGCGGCATCGCCATGGTCGGGGTCTCCGGTTCCTACAACCTGCCCGAAATCGACTGTTTCCTGCGCGATGAGGAAGGCGGCGGCTACCAGGTCGGCGACTACCTGGCTCGGCTCGGGCACCGCAACATCCTGTGCGTCGGGCCGCTCAGCAGCCGCGCTGCCGACATGCGCTGGGGCGGCTTGCGTACGGCGCTCGCCGCCGGTGCCGGCGAAGCCAAGCTCACCATGGCCGCGACCGAGGGCTACACCGCCGGCGCCGCCTATGACGCCATGCAGGCGGCGATCGGTGCACGGGCCGGCTTCTCCGCCGTCGTTGCCTTCAACGACGCCATCGCCAGCGGCGCGCTCGCCGCCCTCGCCGACAACGGCATCGAGATTCCGGCTGGCGTCTCGTTCGTCTCGTTCGGCGACGCGCACATGGATTTCCACCGCCCGCAGATCACCTCAGTGACCTTCGACGAGGAGGGGATCGCGGCGCTTGCTGCCAACCGGCTGATCGACCGCATCGAAGGGATCGTCACGGCCCCGCCGGCGCACGAGCGTCTGCCGCTGAAACTTTCCATCCGGCCGTCATCACGACGCATCGACAGCTAGGGCCTCGGCTGCACCGGCCCGCCCGCCACAACCCATCACTTCAGGAATTTCCAATGTACGACGCCACCGCCTTGCAGATCGGCCGCCTCCCGCAGCTGTTCGTCGATAACCTGTTGATCGAGCAGACCGATTGCCTCACGCGCCGCTGGCACAAGCCGCAGCGCCTGACCGCCGAGCCGGTGATCCGGGCCGACCGCCCGTGGGAGAATACGCTCTACTTCACCTACTCGAACTTCAACGTGCTCCAGGATCCCACCGACGGGCTGATCAAGTGCTGGTACGAGGATATCGGGCCGATCACCCCGCACCGCACCCATCCGTGGAAGAACCGCATGCTCTATGCGGTGAGCCGCAACGGCATCGATTTCGAGAAGCCGGCGCTGGGAAAAGTGACAATCGACGGGCACGACACCAATATCTACGCGGGCTATGTCGAGGGCGCGACACCCGACGCCAACAACCCCTGGGCCGATGTCGGCATCCACTCGGCTGCCGTGGTGATCGACCCCACCAGCAGCGACGCGCGCTATCGCATGCTGTTCTCGCTGGCCCGCGAGGGGCAGCGCCACCAGATGGTTTGCGGCTATTCGACTGACGGCATCAACTGGCATCCCTATGGCGAGCGACCGACCTTCGGCACCTCGGGCGGCCAACTCTCCGACGTCTCGACCATCACCTTCGATCCGGAAACCAGGCTGTTCCTCCACTATACCCGCCATGGCGGCATGCACGGCGCCGGAGTGCCCGAAACATCGCCGGGCAAAAGCTGGCTCGAGGGCGCGCGCTTTCAGACTTACTTCCCAGGCCGGCCCGACCTGATGAACAAGCGCCGAGTGTTCCGCACGGTGTCGGCGGATTTTCTCCATTGGGCCGACCCGGTGGCCATCTCCACCCCGGACGAAGTGATCGACAATCTCGACACCGCACATTACGGGCTCAGCCAGTTCCGCGTCGGCGCCATGCATCTGGGGACGCTCGGCGTGTTCCACTATGTCGACAACGAAATGGAGGTCCGGCTGCTCTATAGCCATGACGGCATCCACTTCCGCCCCGCCGACAACGGCCAGCCGTTTCTCGCGCCGCGACGCGGCAATGCCTGGGACCGGCATATGGTGTCGATCATCAGCCCGCCGGTGCGGGTCGGCGACGAATGGTACTTTTACCATGGTGGTTCGGAGGCGCATCACGACTGGTGGTGGGCCGGCCCCTATGAGCTTGACCACGAAGAGGCGCGTCGCCCCTCCGAGCATGTGCGCTTCGGTATGGGCATCGCCACGCTGCGCTACGAAGGCATCGCCTCGCTCGACGCCATCCAGCCGCGCCCGGGGCGCCTGGTGACCCGACCGCTGAGTTTTGACGGCAAGACGCTCTCCATCAACGCCAGGGTGCGGACCAATGGCGCGATCCGAGTCGGGCTGCTCGACAGCAGCGGCGGCGCCATCTCCGGCTACGGCCTCGACGACTGCCTCCCCTTCACCGGCGACGCCATCCGCCACGCCGTACGTTGGCGGGGCCAGGCCGAACTCCCACCCGCCAAGCATCCCGGCCAGTTCCGCAAGTTCGTCATCACCATCGACGAGGCGGAAATCTTCGGGTTCGTCGTGGAGTGAGGTGAGCAACTGCCTCGGGTCTCCCCTTGCATCATCGATCCCGCTCAGGCTTGGTCGGCCTGCGGAGGATACGGCATGGCGCTGGCCAGCACGACGTTCGACTACGACCACGGCCGGCAGGTCTCGGCCTATGTGCCCGCGGCGCCGCCCGAGCTGGTAGTGTTCTGTGGCGATGGACAGCTCATCGCCTCGTGGGGCGAAGGCCTCGCGGCGGCCGGCGCCCCACCGACGCTGATCGTCGGCGCCCACCGCAGCAGCGACCCCGACGAGATGGTGCGGCTCCACGAATATTCGCCGGGCTTCGAGCCGGAACGGTTCGCCGCGCATGAGGGCTGGTTCCTCGAGGCGATCATGCCGTGGGCGCGGGCGGAGTTCGGGGCCCTGCCGGCGCTGCGCACCGTCTTCGCCGGCGTCTCGGCCGGCGCCGAACTGGCCCTCGCCATGGGGCTGCGGCACCCGGAGCTTTTCGGCACGATCTTTGCCGCCTCGCCCGGCGCCGGCTACCGGCCGCCGGCCGAGCTGCCGGCGCCCCTGCCCCGCACCTGGCTCACCGCCGGCACGGAGGAGCCGTTCTTTCTCGGCAACGCCACCCGGTGGCACGCGGCGCTCAGCGCCGCCAGCGCCGATGTGGTGCTGCGTGAACTGCCGGGCGAGCACGGTGGCCCGTTCTGGCAGGCCGAGTTCGTGCGGATGCTCGGCTGGGCTCTGGCGGACTGAGGCGGGCTTAACCGGATAGCCCTGCCCGCCCCCGGCAGATACGCCGACTGCGGCCTATTCAAAACCAACCGTCCCCGCGTCCTCCGCCCCACATTGACTCCAATGTTACGTTACGTTACCGGTAACTATCGCGCACAGTCGCGGTGGGGAGGATCAACTTATGGATACCAAACATGCAGCGGGCCCGGCCCGCGGCTGGCGGATGGCGCTTGCCGTTTCGGTGGCGGTTTCGAGCTTCGGCGTGGCGCCAGTGCTGGTGGCGGGGCCGGCCCTGGCGCAGGATCAATGCAAGCCCCGCACCACCAAGCGCATCGCCTTCATGCTGAAACAGCAGACGGCGTTTCGCTATCTCAATGCCGATGTGCCGTTCTTCACCAAGACCGCCAACGAGGCGGGCTACGAGGTGCTGGTGCAGTCGGCCGAGAACGACGCACAGGCCCAGGTGGCGCAGGCCGAGAACGTCATCACCCAGGGCGTCGATGCGATCGTCATCCAGCCGGTGGATTTCAATGTCGCGGCGCAGATCGCCGAGATCGCGGCGGCGGCCAATATCCCGCTCGCCTCCTATGACGACCTGATCCTCGGGGCCAGGCAGACTGCCTTTATCGGCCGCGACCCCAGGGAAGGCGGCAAAGTCGCCGCCGAGGCGGTGGTGAAACTGGTGCCCAAGGGCAATTACGTCTTGATCGGCGGCGATGCCGGGCAGACCGGCTCGACCCAGATGCAGGAGGGCTACCACCTGGTGCTCGACCCGCTGGTTGCCTCGGGCGACGTCAAGATCGTCATGGATCAGTTCACCCCGAGCTGGAAGACCGAGCCGGCGCAGGCCAATGCCGAGAACGCCCTGACCCAGAACGGCAACGAGGTGCACGCCTTCCTCGTCTCGTACGATGGTATGTCGCTGGGCGTGCTGCAGGCGATCGACGGAGCGGGCCTCACAGCCGGCTCCATCCCGGTCACCGGGCAGGACATGGAGCTGAGCGCGGCGCAGGCGATCGTCGAGGGACGGCAGGCCGGCAGCGTCTGGCCGGCGCCCGACGAGATGGCCGTGGCCGGCGCCAAGGCGGCCATCGCCATGGCCAACTGTCAGCCGCTGGTGACCGACGGCACCATCGCCAATGGCGCTGGCGACATCCCGTGGGTCAAAACCCCGATCTACTTCGTCGGCGCGGCCGAGATCGACACGTTCGTCTGCGGCCACAGCTACTGGCTGAATATCGACGAAGTCTACAAGAACGTCCCGGACAAGAAGCCGACCTGCTGATCCCGGTCGCACACCTGCGACCCCGGTCGCAAACCTGCGGGCCCGGGTCGGCCTGGGCTTACGTCCTCCCGGCGTGGCAGCCGGGACGTCCAGCGGCGGCGGTGGATCGGGTCTTCCGCCGCTGCTGGCATCCACCCATCGACAGAGCAATGAGAACCGGCCGAGGGGGCCGGAAGAGGGAGACGTCGCATGATTTCGTCGAAAACCGCCCGCCTGGCGCTGGGCCTTGCCGCTGGCCTCGTGGCCGTATCGGCAACCGGCGCGGCATTGGCGCAAGACCAGTGCACGCCGGGCACCACCAAGAAGATCGCCTTCATGATGAAGCAGCAGACGGCGTTCAGGTACCTCCATGCCGATATGCCGTTCTTCGTCAAAACCGCCGAAGCCGCCGGTTACGAAGTGATCGTGCAATCGGCGGAGAACGATGCTCAGGTGCAGGTCGGGCAGGCCGAGAACGTCATCACCCAGGGTGTCGATGCCATCGTCATCAACCCGGTGGATTTCAACGTCGCGGCGCAGATCGCCGAGATGGCCAATGCGGCCGGCATCCCGATCGCGTCGTACAACGACCTGATCACCGGCGCCGACCAGGATGCCTATATCGGGCGCGATGCGCGGGTCGGCGGGCAGATCGCCGCCAAGGCCATTCTCGCCAAGGTGCCCAAGGGCAATTATGCGCTGATCGGCGGCGACCCCGGCCAGACCGGCGCCACCGACATGCAGGCCGGCTATCACGATGTGATCGATGCGGCAGTGGCGGCCGGCGACATCACCATCGTCATGGATCAGCTCGCCCCGGGCTGGAAGACCGAGCCGGCACAGGCCTTTGCCGAAAACGTCCTGACCCAGACCAACAACAATGTCGCGGCTTTCCTCGTCTCCTATGACGGGGAATCGATCGGGGTGATGCAGGCGGTGGAAGGGGCGGGCCTCCCGGCAGGCTCGATCCCGATTACCGGGCAGGACATGGAACTGGCAGCGATGCAGGCGATCGTCGAGGGTCGCATGGATGGCAGCGTCTGGCCGGCGCCCGACGAGATGGGCACCGAGGCTGCCAAGGTGGCGGTGGCGCTGGCCGAGTGCCAGCCGATCACTGCTGCCGACACCATCAATAACGGCGTGCGCGACATGCCGTGGGTGAAGACGCCGATCTACTATGTCGACCAGGCCACGATCGCCGAGTTCGTCTGCAGCCACGATTACTGGCTGCCGGCCGACGAGGTTTACGCCAACGTGCCCGACCAGAAGCCAGTCTGCCCATGACCGGTCCGGTGAGCGCCCTGCCCATGCATGAGACCACACCGGCGGCAGTCGCCCCACTGCTGACGGTGCGGGCGCTCACCAAGACTTTCCCCGCGGTGGTGGCGGTCGACCAGGTCGACCTCACCATCGCTCCCGGGGAAATCGTCGCGCTGCTCGGCCAGAACGGCGCCGGCCAATCGACGCTGATCCAGGTGCTGTCGGGCGTCCATCCCGCCGGCACCTGGAGCGGCGAGATCGAGATGGCGGGCACCCCGTTCCGGCCGGCCTCGGTCGCCGATGCCGAGGCCGGCGGCGTCGCCTTCCTCGCGCAGGAGGTGAATGTCGCCCCCGATCTCACGGTGGCGCAAAGCCTTGGCCTCAATGCCGAGCCGACGCGGTTCGGGCTGATCGACCGGCCGCTGCTGCTCGCCCGGGCGCGCCAGGCGCTTGCCGATTTTGGCCTCGATCTCGACCCCTTGAAGGAAATCGGCGATCTCGATCTCGCCACCCAGCAACTGGTGCTGATCGTCCGGGCGTTGTCGAAGCATGCCCGGCTGCTGATCCTCGACGAGCCGACCGCCGCACTCACCGACCGCGAGGCGGAGCGGCTGTTCGACCGGATGCGGGCGCTGAAGCAGCGCGGCGTCGCCATCATCTTCGTTTCGCATCGGCTCGCCGAAGTGTTCGAGATTTCCGACCGCATCGTGGTGATGCGCGATGGCCGGATCAGCGGCACCTTCCAGACCGCTGAGACCTCGCGCGATGCCGTGGTGGCCGAAATGGTCGGCAGCCGGGTGGCGCATGGCAAATCGGCGCGGCAGGCCCGGATCGGCGCTCCGGCGCTCTCCGCCCATGGCCTCACTGTCGCCAGCGCCGACAGCTCCAGGCCGCTGGCGAGCGGCGTCGATCTGGCGGTCGCCGAGGGCGAAATCCTCGGGCTGTTCGGCCTCCTCGGCTCCGGCGTGGTCGAAACCGCCATGGCGCTGTTCGGCGGCTGGCCCGGCGCGGTGAGTGGCGAGATCCGCCTTCGCGGCCAACCCATCACGCTCGCCGATCCGTCCCAGGCGGTTGCCGCCGGCATCGGCCTCATCGCGCAGGACCGGCGCGACGGGCTCTCGGGTGAGCATTCGATCTACGACAACGCCATTCTCGCCAACTTGCCGGCGTTGCCGCCGTCACTGGGCTTCATCGACGCAATGGCAGCGCGGCGGCAGGTCACCCAGCTGTTCGACCGGCTGCGCATCAAGGCCGCCGATATCGATACGCTGGTCGGTACGTTGAGCGGCGGCAACCAGCAAAAGGTGCAGGTGGCGCGCTGGCTCGCTGCCGGGGTGCGGGTGCTGCTGCTGATCGACCCGACCCGCGGCGTCGATGTCGGCGCCCGCGCCGAGATCAATCGCATCTGGGTCGAGCTCGCCGATGCCGGCTGCGCCATCATCCTGGTTTCGTCCGATGCCGAGGAACTGGTCGAGATCTGCGATCGCGCCATCGTCCTCCGCAACGGCCGGGTGGCCGATCAACTCGACAAATCAGGGCTCAGCGAGGCGCGCCTGCTGCGCCTCGCCGCCGGTGTCTGACCCCTTCCATCGACAGGTAGACCGATGACCGAAATGCCCACCACCGCTGCTCCCATCGCCGATGCACCGTCGCTGCTGACGCGCATCCTCACCAACCGGTCGCTGCGCGATTCAACGCTGCTCGTCGTGCTCGCCGTGATCTGGCTGTTCTTCTCGTTCGCCACCAAGGGCACCTTCCTTACCCAGCGCAACCTGATCCTCCTCGCGCTGCAGACCTCGATCGTGGCGCTGGCAGCGATCAGCGCGGTGATGCTGATCGTCACCCGCAATTTCGATCTCTCGGTGGGCTCCGCCGTGGCGCTGGTCGGCGTGGTGGTGGCGCTCTTGACGGTCAAATTCGGCGTCGACCCGATCGTCGCCGTGCTGATTTCGCTCGGCGTCGGGCTCGCCATGGGCGCCTGGCAGGGCTGGTGGGTGACGAAGATGGGGGTCTCCTCGTTCATCGTCACGCTGGCCGGCATGCTCTACTTCCGCGGCATCTCGATGATCGCGACCAATGGCGCAACCGTCGCGCCGTTACCCCAGGCGCTGAAACAGATCGCCACCGGCTTCATGCCGCCGCTGCTTTCGATCGGCCTCGCGCTCACCTGCTTCGCCCTCTTCGCAGCGCTCCGCATCATGGAGCTGCGACGTGGCGCGGCGCTCGGCGTCGTGCAAAGGCTCAACGCCGAAATCATGCGGGCGCTGCTGCCGGCGCTGGTCGCCACCGTCGCCGTGGTCTGGCTCGCCAGCTGGCAGGGCGTGCCTTACCTCGTGGTGCTGGTGGCGCTGTGTGCCATTGCCGCCGATATCCTGATGCGGCGCACCCGCTTCGGCGCCCAGCTCTATGCCATCGGCGGCAACCCCGAGGCAGCGCGGCTTTCCGGCATCAAGGTCGGGCGGGTCATCTTCATCAACTTTCTCATCGCCGGGCTCGCCTATGGCATTACCGGGGTGGCGCTCACGGCGCGGGTGTCCGGCGCCATTGCCGGCAGCGCCGGGCTGTTCCTCGAGCTCGATGCCATCGCCGCCGCGATTATCGGCGGCACGGCGCTGGCCGGCGGCCGCGGCCGCATCTTCGGCGCGCTGGTCGGAGCGCTGCTGATGGGCAGCCTCAATAACGGCATGAGCCTGATGAACGTGCCGACCTTCTACCAGGATACGGCGCGTGGCGCGGTGCTGCTGCTGGCGGTGGCCATCGACCAGTTGAGCCGTCGCCGGACCAGCCGCCGATGAGCGGGTTTTCGGCCGGGCGCTACGACGCCATGTCCTATCGGCGCTGCGGCCGGAGCGGGCTCGACCTGCCGGCGATCTCGCTCGGCCTGTGGCAGAATTTCGGCCACGGCGTTGCCATCGACCAGATCCGCCGGATCTGCCGGCGCGCCTTCGACCTCGGCATCACCCATTTCGACCTCGCCAACAATTACGGCCCGCCGCCGGGTTCGGCCGAGTCCAATCTCGGAACCCTGCTGCACAGCGACTTCCGCGCCCATCGCGATGAGCTGATCATTTCCACCAAGGCTGGCTACCGCATGTGGGATGGACCCTATGGCGAGTGGGGCAGCCGCAAATCGCTGCTGGCGAGCCTCAACCAGAGCCTCGACCGGCTCGGCGTCGACTATGTCGATATCTTCTATTCGCACCGCTTCGACCCCCATACGCCGCTCGAAGAGACCATGGGGGCGCTCGACCACGCAGTGTGGCAGGGCAAGGCGCTCTATGTCGGCATCTCGTCCTACGGCCCGGCGCGCACCGCCGAGGCGGTGGCGATCCTGAAGCGCCTCGGCACCCCCTGCATCATCCACCAGCCGAGCTATTCGATGCTCAACCGCTGGATCGAGACCGACGGCCTGCTCGAAACGCTCGAGGCCGAGGGCATCGGCTGCATCGCCTTTTCCCCCCTGGCCCAGGGGCTGCTCAGCAGCAAGTATCTGGGCGGCATCCCCGAAGGCAGCCGAGCCGGCTCGCCCAGCAGCTTTTCTTCGGAGCTGCTGCGCCCCGAAACGCTCGAACATGTCCGCGCCCTCGATGCCATCGCGGCGCGCCGTGGTCAGTCGCTGGCGCAGATGGCCATCGCCTGGGTGCTGCGCGACCGGCGCGTCACCAGTGCGCTGATCGGCGTCAGCCGGCTGTCGCAGCTCGAAGAGGCGGTGGCTGCCGCCGCCGCCGCGCCGTTCACGGAGGGCGAACTCAGTGAAATCGACGCCCATGCGGTGGAAAGCGGCATCAACCTGTGGGCGGCGTCCAGCGAGGCCTGAGCCTGGATGACAGCCCGTCGGGGTTCGGATAGGTAAGCAGTGGGGACGGCGCAGGACACCATGACGGCAACAGTTCGAGATGTGGCGCGCCTGGCCGGCGTCTCGGCCATGACGGTCTCGCGCGTCATCAACGGTCAACCCGGCGTGTCGGCGGAAACCCGGCAGCGCATCGAAGCCGCCATCGCCGAACTCGACTATGCGCCGAGCAAAGTGGCGAGCAGCCTGATCTCGCAGAAGACCGGGCTCATCGGCATGATCGTCCCCGATGTCTCCAACCCGTTTTTCGGCCCCATCGTCCGCGGCGCCGAGACCACCGCCCGCCGTGCCGGCTTCAAGCTGCTGCTCTGCAATTCCGAAAGCGACCTGCGGCTCGAGCGCGAATACGTCACCGACCTGATCTCGCACCGCGTCGAGGGCCTGCTGATCGCCCCGGTCGGCGACAGCTCCAGGCAGAATCTCGGCCGCTATGTTGCCGGCAACTTCCCCATCGTGCTGCTCGACCGGCTGATCGCCGGGCTCGACTGCGACAGCGTCACCCTCGACAACATCGATGGGGCGCGCCAACTGGTGGCGCACCTGATTGCGGTCGGCCATCGCCGCATCGCCTTCGTCACCGATGCCGACGAGGTCTCGACCGGCCGGCAGCGGCTTGCCGGCTACCGCAAGGCGATCGAAGACGCCGGCCTGCCGTTCGACGAGGACCTGGTGTTCCACACCACCACCGACCAGATGGGCGGCTACCGCGCCGCCCAGCAGGTGCTCGCCGCCGCCGAGCGCCCCTCGGCGATCTTCGCGGTCAACAACATGACCGCCGTCGGCG
The DNA here is from genome assembly GCF_000970465.2 of Devosia insulae DS-56. Classification (GTDB taxonomy): domain Bacteria; phylum Pseudomonadota; class Alphaproteobacteria; order Rhizobiales; family Devosiaceae; genus Devosia_A; species Devosia_A insulae. The sequence continues at coordinate 14,663 of NZ_LAJE02000080.1, read as the reverse complement.
TCATGCAGGCGCTCCGCCAGGCCAACATCACCGTCCCCGACGACATGGCGCTCGCCTGTTTCGACGACGTTCAGCACCTGGCAGTGATCTCGCCCTTCCTCACCGTCTTCGACCAGCCGGCCGAGGACATGTCGAAAGCCGCCATGCAGCTGCTGCTTGAGCGCATCGGCGGCACAGCGGGGAAACAGGCCCGGACGGTGACCTTTCCGGGCAAGCTGATCGTCAGGGTGTCGAGCGCGCTGCCCAAGCGGGGGTAACGACGCGTGCAGTCGGCGCACCCTTGCTCTCGCGCTTGCGGGGCCTCCAAGAACCCCCTCTTTCGCAAAACCGCTGCACGTTGGGATAACTACAGAGCACCAGATCGACCGCTGGCGCGACCTATCACCCCGCCGGACACCAGGTCCGGCAGGGCTGCGAAGGTCAGAACGCTTCGGCGAGTTTCAGCTGACAGGCTTGCGCCAGGTCGGTGTTGGGCTTGTCGGCGCCGAGCGGGGTGGCCCAGCCGGCCTTCTCGACGATGCCCTTGCGCGCATAGGTGGTGGCGCCCTTGAGTTCGGTCATCGTCACTGCCGCGTCGACGGCGCCGGCGCGATCGACGCAATAGGGCATGAGGGCAGATGCGACGGCGGCGGTGGAGGCTTTCTTCGCCATATCCTGGGCCGTACCGCCGGTGACCCAGCCTCCCCAGCTGAAGCCCACAATGGCAAGGGCGATGGCGCCTGCACCCGCGCCCATCAGGCCGGGTTTCAACCAAGTCGGGATCTGCATTTGAAGTGTCCGATCTATGTCAGACGAGCGCACGGGATGCGCGCAAGTGGACGAGACTAGCACGGGTCAATGGCCCCGTCCGGGCGAATGCATACAATACGTGTACTATCGCTGCTCGCTGTCGCGCCTGAGCGCCGCGTCGAGCTCATCGCGCGTTATCGGCACCGCCTCGACACCTCCGGCTTCGGTGAGGAGGATCGTCATGCTCAGCCGGAAGGCCGGCCACGACACATCCAGCGCCTCGCGCTCGGTGATGAGATCGAAGGTGCCCGGATGATGCGGGCGATCGAGCCCAGCCAGCATGAACGGAAATCGGAAGGTGATCCGTTCGGTCGAGCTCATTGCGGCTCCATCGCCCCCAGCAGCGCCTCGATGCCGATGGTAGCGAAGTTGGAGAACGTATCCGACACCGCGTAGGGCAGGATGATCCTCGGCCCGTGGCGGATGGCGCCGCAGGTGTAGACCACGTTGGGCACATAGCCCTCGCGCTGCGAGGGGTCCGGGTGCACCAGCGGTTCGCGCGACCGGGCGATGACTTTTGACGGGTCGCGCTTATCGAGCAGCGCCGCGCCGATCGCGTAGCGGCGGACCGGACCAACGCCGTGGGTGAACAGCAGCCAGCCCTCGTCGAGCTCGATCGGCGAGCCGCAATTGCCGATCTGCACGAACTCCCAGGGCCATTCGGGCCTGAGGATCGGCTGCCCGCCGTCCCAGGTGTGAAGATCGTCGGAATAGATCAGGTAGAGGTTCTCGTTATCCTGCCGCCCGATCATGGCGTAGCGGCCATCGAGCTTGCGCGGGAACAGCGCCATGCCCTTGTTGCGCGCGGCGCTGCCGCCTAACGGGCGCATGCGGAAGGTGACGAAATCGTCGGTCTGCAGCAATTCGGAGCGGATGGCCCGGCCGTCATAGGCGGTATAGGTGGCGTAATAGGTGTGGCTGTCGCCATCCGTAAAGCGCACGAAACGCGCGTCCTCGATGCCGTTCGATTGCCAGCCGGTGACCGGAAAGATCACCCGCTCGCTGATATCCTCGTCCGCCTTGAACGCCAGATCGACCGGCCCATCGCCCGGCCAGGGCACGAGCCCCGTAGCGCGCGGCATGGCGGCGAGCCTGGTGGTCGGATCTATGCTGACGCTGCCATCCCTGGCGATGCTGCCGGCCCGGAAGGTCAGCGACGAGACGTGCCCTTCGCCCACGGCGCGGAGGCTCAGGACGAACCGCAGGCCGCCCGGCGGCGCCAGCGACTGATCCGGATGCACCACGATGCTCGGATTGAACAAAGCCGAGGCCTCGAAGGAATATTCGTGCACGAAGTAGGAGCCGACGAGGCGCCGCTGCGCCACGCTAAACGGCAGGTGCGTCACCAGCGCCTCCTCCATCTCGTCGGCCCGCGCCTCGAAGGTGGCGAGGAGGTTCCGGTGCCGCCCCGAGAAATTCTCGAGCACCGCCGCCAGCTGCCGCTCGGTGGTTTCGGCATCGAGCCCCAGGACGCGGTCAACGATGTGGTTGGCCCGCGTCTTGTCGGTCGGCTTCAGGTCCTTGGGCTCTGTGGCCGGCTTGAAGGGCCGGACGATCACCCGGGCCGGATCAGGGCGCAGGTAGAGTGCCTGACGGTTTAGAAATGTCGCTGGCGGCAAGGCGGCCTCGGAACTGCTGATGGGAAAACCTGTGCATGTCTCGGCTGGCGCCCGTCAGCGCCAGCGTGTGGGGTTGCGTGGTGCCGGCACGCTCGAAGCGCTGCATGTCGGACAGGCTGAGCAGATAGGAGACCACCGACTCGCCGCCGCGGTTCTCGTTGACGCGATCGGGGTGGAGGCCATCGCGACAGGCGCCGGTCTCGGCGTCGATCAGCGGCAGCCCCAGATCGTTCCGGCCGAGGAACCAGCCAAAGGCACGCGATGCTCCCGTCTGCCAGAGCGCGCTGCCGGTGAGCGACCAGGCCGCAAAGCACGCCGCGATGGTTGCCGCCGCTTCCACCGGCTGCTGGTCGAAGGGCTTTGGCGGCAGCCGCACATCGGTAAACCCAGCGGTGCCGACCGGCCTGAACAGGCCCGAGGGGCTGGTCTGCTGCTGCATCAGCCAGGCGAGCGTGCGCAGCCCCGCCTCGACATAGCCGGTGAGCCCGGTGGCCCGCCCGCTGAGGATCAGCGCCTCGCAAAGCCGCGCGTTGTCGTAGGAGAGCCCCTCCTCGAACCACACCCAGCCTGGCGTTTCCACCTGGCGCAGCAATTCGACCAGCCGGGAGGCGAGGCGCAGCCGCAGCTGCGTGGCGAAATCATCGTCCGGGCGCACCTGGCAGTAGCCGGTTAAGCCCAGCAAGGTGAAAGCCCAGGCGCGCGGCGAGGCGAACCCCTCAACCACCGGTAGCGCGGCGGCGAAGAGCTCCGCTGCCCAACTGCGGCGCGAGGCGCTGACATCGTCCCGCGCCGCCATGCCGAGCGCCCACAGCGTCCGGCCATGGCTATCTTCCGAGCCCTGCGCTTCGAGCCAGCGCCGATCGAACGACATGAAGTTGCGGAAGCGCCCGGTGTCGCGGTTGAAGGCATATTGCACGAACGAGGCGTAGGTCGCCGTCATCGTCTCCGGCAGCCGGGCGGACTGGTTGAGGTTGAGCGCGCTCGCCAGCAACAGGCCGCGGGCATTGTCGTCGACGCAATAGCCATGCGCCCGGTCCGGCACCGCGTGGATGGCGTGCTGGTAAAGCCCGGTATCGTCGGTCATCACCCTCAGATGCCCGAGGGACAGCGATGGCAGGCGAGGCCGGTCATCTGCCGGTCCGACAAGGTGCAGGCGCACCGATTGGCCCTGCGGCTGCGGCGCGCGGATCGCCTCAAAGCTCGCCGCATAGCGATCGGCCACCCGCTCCCAGGTCATCGAGCGGCTGGTCGCATAAGCCCGCCGCCGCATCGCCTGCCGTCTTGGCTCGTCGTTCAGCAGCGCGCTGATTTCGGCCCCGATGGCGCCGGCATCTCCGAACGGCACGAGGCAGCCGCGACCCTTGGCGAGCAGCTCGAGCGCGTGCCAGTAGGGCGTCGATACCACCGCCCGGCCGAGCCCGAAACTGTAGGCCAGGGTGCCCGAGGTCATCTGCGCCTCGTTGAGATAGGGCGTGACGTAGACGTCGCACATCGAGATATGGTCGAGCAAAGCCGGCCGGTCGACGAACTGGTCGAGGAACACCACGTGCTCGGCAATGCCGAGCTTGCCGGCCCGGGCGACGAGGCTCTCGCGATAGGCCTCGCCCTGCTCGCGCACCAAAGTCGGGTGGGTGGCGCCGAGCACCACATAGACGGCGTCGGGCCGCGCGGCGAGCACTGCCGGCATGGCGTCGATCATCACCTCAATCCCCTTATTGGGGGAGAGCAGGCCAAACGTCAGGATCACCGTTTTGCCGGCACAGCCAAGCCGCGCCTTGGCCGCATCCGGCTCGACGAAGGCCACGTCCGGAATGCCGTGCGGGATCACCTCGATCTGCGCTTCTGCCGCGCCATAGGTGCTGAGCAGCAGCTCGCGCCCCTTGTCGGCCATCACCACGACCCGGGCAGAGAGCGCGAGAATCCGCTCGAGCACCCGGCGCTGCGCCGGGTTCGGCTCGGCCAATACGGTGTGCAGCGTCGTCACCACCGGCACCGTCAGCCGCTCGAGCAGGGTGACGATATAGCCCCCGGCTTCGCCGCCGAAAATGCCGAACTCGTGCTGCAGCGAGACGGTGTCGAAGCCGCCCGCGTTGATGAAATCGGCCGCCGCGGCATAGTCGGCGAACTCCTCCTGGCGCACCTCGAAACCGACTTCCGGCGGGTAATCGTAATGGAGCCCGGCATCGGTCATGGCGATGATCGTGGTCTCGATGTCAGGGGTTCGGCCCGCCAGCGCCCGCTGCAGGTCGGTGGTGAAGGTGGCGATGCCGCAGCGGCGCGGCAGTGAATTGCCGATGAAGGCGACGCGGTGAACCGGCCTCATGAGCGGATCCCCCACGGCGCTGCCTGCCGCCTCTGCCGCCCCAGCCCCAGCTCGGGAAAGCGCTCGGCCATCACCTCGATCGGGATGCCGTTGCGGCCGACCAGCAGGTTCGGCAGCGGCGCGTTGGCCGCATAGGCGATCAGCCCCTTGGCGCCGCGTTCTGCGGTGCGCACGGTCGCTCGGTGCCCCTCGAGGAACATCGCTTCGCCCGCCGCCACCTGCGCCAGGTCGAAGGCCGCCTCGCCTTCGAGGATCAGCACCCAAGCTTCGCTGCTCGCATCGATCTCCCAATGCGAGTTGGGCATCAGCTCGATGGTTTCGAGGACGAAATAGGCGCTTTGCGCCACGACGTTGCGGGCCTCCGACAGCCGCACCGGAGCCGACTGCGCGATCGCCGGACCGGCAACCGCCGACCCCACGGCGCCATCGAGATGCAGCTCGCGCTGGCGCCCGTAGTCGAACATCCGGAACGTCGCGTCGCTGCGCTGCTGGATCTCGGCCAGCACCAGCCCGCCGCCAATGGCGTGGATGGTGCCCGCCGGCACCAGCAGCCCCTCCCCGACCGTGACATCCTGCCAATGGATAAGGTCGACGATCGAGCCGTCCTCGATGGCGGCGCGGAGCTGCGGTCGCGTCAGTTCGCGCTTCAGACCCAGCGCCACTCTTGCGTCCTTGTCGGCCGCCAGCACGTACCAGGCCTCGGTCTTGCCATGCGGCAGGCCAATCGAGCGGGCAAAGGTGTTGTCCGGGTGCACCTGCACCGACAGCGGCTCATCGGTGAACAGCAGCTTGAGCAGCAGCCTGGGTTCGGGCGCCTGTTTGTCAGCGCGCTGGAACCACAGTTCGCCGATCGCGGCGCCGTCGTGGCCGAATTCGCTCCACGGGCGCAGATCGGTCTTGCCCCAGGGTTTGCGGACCACCCTGACGGATGCAAGTTCCATGGTCATGGTCGTCTCCTGAGCTGAACTGGGTCGTCGTGTCGAGGCTTCGAAACAAAGCCGCCTAGGTGGTCTTCCGGGTTCCGCCGGGCGCCGCCCGCTCGAGCAGCCCGCCTCCCGCCGTCGCCTTGGGGACCAGCTTCAGCTGCTTGGGCTTTTTGGCTTCGCGATTGCCGTGTTTCTGGCCTTTTGCCATAGCGGGCTCCTTCTGCACCGGAGTGCGTGGTGATGTGGATCGGAGGGGTGAGGTGAGGTTTCAGGCGGGCAGCCGGAATGCCAGCTCGGCGCGTTGCCAGAGGCTGGCGAGGCCATTGCCGCCCTGCCCTGCCGGCCGCGGCGACAAGGCTCGCGATGCGTGGACGCCAAGCGCCCAGCGGCTGGCAAAGTAACCATGGCTCAGCAGCGCTGCCTCGACGGTCTCGCGACGAGAGGCGATCAGCGCGTCGCTGTCCGAAATGGTGGCGAGGTAGCGCCAGGATTTGCCTGTCGGGTGGCGCGGCAGCGCCGCGACATGACCGGCTGCGACGATCAGCGATGGACCGGACGCCCGTGCTCCGCCCCGGTTTCCCGTGGCATAAATCTCCAGAAGCACTTGAAAATCCTTAGTCTGCCCGACGTCGCATGAAATCATGGGACATCCGTCGATAAATCAGCTTGGGCAGCGGAAAGCTCCTCATTCATGCACGCTTGTCGACGCCATGTCCAACCTATTCCGCCGGACACGCATATGTCATAAAATACTTGTACCCTCGGGGATTAGTTCGAAAATTACCTGGTGATCTCGCATTCTTTATTTTCACCGCATCGCCTTGTTTTTACCGGTGTCGGCGGCCATATAGGAGCAACGTTACAGCCATCGTCGGCTCTGATCATCCGGCTCGCCGGCCATCTGGTCCCCCCTCGTTTGCAACGTTGTCGCTTTGTCGCCTCTCGCGACGAGGCAGCCGGTGCGTTCGCGCCGCGCGCGGTCGCACCGCCATAACCGCCTGCACTGCAGCGTTACTCGAGGAGGTTTCGCCATGACCACGATGTATTTCGTCCAGGGTTTCAGGGCCAAGGGGCGCAAGCTCGATCCCGATCTGCCCCAGCCGGCCAGAAGCCCCGAGGCCGCCATTGCGGCCGCCGAACGGATGGGCCCGACCCGCGCCGGCGTCTGGGCCTATTCGGCCAATATCGATCAGGAAACCGACACCTACGACGAGCCGCAGCTGCTGTATCGCACCGGCACCCTGCCGCCGGGGCTGGGAGACTGACGCCCGCGCCCTTCGGCGCCCCGAACCAACCAAGGAGGTCACCCGTGACCGACGACCAGAACGATCCGAAACCGCAGCAGCAATACACCGCGGGATTTCTCGCCAACTCTTTCGGCCTGACGCTGAAGCAGGCGCGCGAAATCCTCGATCAGGCGAACGGGCTGCGGGACACCGCCGCCGAGATGGCGCGCGTGCTGCGCTACAAGCAGCCCTGATCGACCCCAGGCCGTCTAGCTGAGGAGGAGCGTCCGTGCCGGATAAACTGCGCAAGGCCAATGCCCGAGCCGCGGCGACGCGCTACGCGCCCAAGCCCGACGGTTCCACCCTGACCTATGGCCTGATCGCGGTTTCGCTCTTGGCGCTGGCGCTTGCCCTTTATGGCGGCTTCTACCAGGTCGACATGCTGGCCCAACCGGTACCGCTGGTTCTGGGCGGTCTCGGCGCCTTCCTTGTCGGCGCAGCGTTCCGCCTCCGCCTGCAGCGCCGCCACACCGCGGCCTATGAAGCCGAGTACGAGCTGCGACAACGCGTGGGAGAGGTTGAAAAGCCCGAAGGGTGAGGGCTGGCCTTCACGGAACGTGCAGTCGGCGAACCTCTCCCGCTTGCGGTGCGTTGACTGCGCTATCGGGGCGCTTGGCAGGTGGAAGGGAGAGCCGTCGCCCATGTGTGGCATCTCAGGCTCGAATGGTCGATGTCGGCGGGTTCGCCTTCGGCCATAACAGCGCGCCGGCCAAACCCAATGCGACTACAGTTCGCAACGGGGTCGCGCGCCACGGCAACGAGATCCTCCCAACCAGAAGGCGCTCGACTATGTGCCGCTGCGCCAACCATCCGAGGACTGGGCGATCACCGTCGACTCCTCCGATGCGGCCGACCATCAGCGCCACCATCTCGACCTTTATGCCTCCGATGTCCGAATGGAGCCGACCACGTCGTGCTGGCCGACCCGGATGGCAGCAGCTTCTGCGTCATAAAGAAGTAGTGGCCCGGGCCTGCTTGCCATGCTGCGCGACAGTGCTGCACCCGTCGCGCGCTCTGCGATCGCAGCGCTGAGCGTTACGCTTGCTAGGCGCCGCCGCTGGTGACGAAGAGTCTCGTCACATAGTCCTCGAAATCCATGAAGCATAGTCCGATCTGCGCCAGGTGACGTACTGATTGAAGTATTGCCAGAAGGTCGATGTCGCCTCATCGAAAAACGCTCCGGTTGCGTGGTCGGAGCAGAGCTCGTCCGGCAACTGCCCGGCGGTGGCAGTGGAGCAGTTGGTCCGCTTCTGGCCCATTGCAGTCACTCAAACACTCGCCCCGGGTAGCTACACCTCAGAGCGCCGCATCCGGACGCTTGAAATTACCGGGCGCTCTACGAAATGCCAGGAACCAGCCGCTACAAGGAGGATAACTGCTATCGATGTGACCATGCTCAACCCCTCGACCAGGGGATTCTGGCCATCGGGCGGAAACGGTAGCCCGAACGCGGTCCGCATAATTTCAAAACAGAGCATCTGCCAGAGGTAAATACCGAACGACCAGCGGGCGAGTAGCCTCACGACTTGGGATCCGTCGAGTAGTGTGAACCACGTTCCTCTCGGAAGCGAAAGCAGCGCACCCGCTATTGCAAGCTCGATCAACGGGAACGCGTACGGCACGTTGAAAAGCCCGTAGCCGTGGGGAGCGATTCCAGCACTCAGTCCAACGACCGCGCCGATTGCCCCCAGGCTGCAAAGGGCGACCACATCGGCCTGAGGTGAGAGCACACGCGGAATGTACCGCTCCACACCTGCCGTCAAAACCCCGCAGAGAAAAATCGCCAGGAACGCGGCGGGATTGTAGTTCGGCATCCACTGCCTGGCGACGTCGACGAGTGAGTAGGCGCGGCCGGCCGGCGCAGGCGTTCCGGCGATCGTCACGACACACTGTACCGCTAGTGTGAAGCACAGCAGCCCGATCGTAGCGGCTAACGGCTTGCCGGTCCAACGCCCGACGCTGACCACGGCGGGTAGAGCAGCGTAGCAGAAGACCTCCATCGAGATAGTCCACAACGGCGCATTTACGGGAACTGGGAAGAACGTTTCGGGCGTTATGAAAGAGATGAAGGCCATGCCGGCAAGCAATCGCCAGAGGGTGGTTTCGGTAACAGGAATCTCGAAAAACACGACCGATATCAGAACCGTACCGAGCAGCGCGAGATAGTAGGCGGGAATGATCCTTGCGGCTCGCCTTAATGCGTAGCGGCCGAGGGTCCGGCTATCGAGTTCGAGCCCGTCCCACCAAGGTCGCGAGAGCAGGTAGCCAGATAGCATGATAAAGATCGCAACACCGAAGGAGCCGGCCGAAAAGAACTGCACGATCGCGCCTTGGAACGAGCCGGGAGCAGGCAGCGATAGATACTGCGCCGCGTGATGACCGAGCACCAACAAGCAGGCCAGCACCCTCAAAAGGTTCAAGGCCGGCGCCCCAGAGCGAACTCACCCACCGTCCCCTCCTCGAGAAAACTCTGACCCGTAATTCGCTGGAACCGATCGATGTCGCCATTGCCGATACCGCAGGCGGCAAGGCCGAGGGCCTGGGCGACCAGGTAGAAGGTCTGGTAAAGTGCACCGGCGTTCCGCAGCATAGTGGCGTAGGCGATCGAACGATATCGCCAGCCGACCAATGCGAAGCGAGCGGCGATGCTGACCACCACCTGCGGTGGCGCCTTTGCGTCAAGTGACGCTCGGGCAGAACCCATTATCCCGTTCATGTCGTCGTCCGAGGCTGGAAGGCGGACCAGGTTCATGCCTCGACTGTCGTAGTAGTAGAAGCCGCGTGGCAACCCGGCACAGGCGCGGACACAGAGGTATATCTCCTGCTCATAGAGTCCGCCGCCCGAGGGATAAGGGCGGGAGCTTCTCGCCGAAGGTTGTATAGCGTGATGCAACACGGTGGCGACCTCGGTCAGAGTGATCGGATCTGCGTCGTCGTGCTCTCGGATCGAATGGCGGTCGCGCAGCACCTGCCCAAGCTTGACCGGCGGGAGCGCAGATGGTGGCGGCATGGCGAACCGCTCGCCGGCGGGCAGCGTCTTGTGCGCTACCGGCTCGGTCGCTACCGCCTCCCTGCCGTATACGGCACCGGATGCGTAGGCGTGCCGACCGCCCCGACTACGCGCGTGAAACAGCAGGTCATGGAAATCCCACGTCCCCAGCGAAACGCCTTCGTGTCCCGTTAGTCCGCCTTGCTCAGAGGCTCCCGACACCAGCAACTGGGCGTCAAGCAGCAATGGCAGGCAGGCGGCGAGGTCGTCGCCAACAGCGGCTGCTACCTCCCGTGCTGGCCGGCCGTCGAGCACCCCCAAAAGTGGGAGTGCCGCCGCGGTAAGTCTGACGGCGGCATCAGATAATGGAGACTCGAGCAGCAGCCCTCCACCCACGCGCCTTACCAGAGCGAAGGACGACAGGGTGAGCCGGGCATCGGGGGAGAGCCATCTTTGGCCAAGCGCAAAGCTCGGCATCTGCGGGAGGAAGCGCAGCAGTTCCGCGCCGCCTGAAGTCAGCACCGCATGCTCCAGCAGGCCACGCCGGCTCAGTCCATCAATCGCGGCAAGCAGTTCAATGCTCACCTGGCTGTCCCCGCTTTGGACAGTGGACACCAATTCAGACCGCGGCAGGCCGGTTTCCAGTTGGCGAAAGAGCGTTTCGAAAGGCGTAACCTGGTCGGGAAACCTGATCCGAACGTTGGCGAACTCTACAACGACGCGGCCATCGACCAGGTTGGCCCGCACCCCGGGCCTCCAGAACAATTGAATGCGGCGGTCGACTTCCCCGAAAGCCCTGAGCTCCGGCGTCATCACTGCTCCGGAAAAAACGGGTTGAGGTCGACCTCGGCCCGGGGGGCAGGCAGCCATCCCGCCGCAATGGGGACGTCATAGAGCCGCCCCTCGGCGAAGCGAGGCCAGAAATGACGCAACCCGGGCACGACGACGCGCACCACTGGCAGCCCGATGTCGGGACGAGTCAGGTCGAGCATCAAAAGTTCCAGTCCTGCTTGCCCAGTGATGCGCAACGCGGCTTGCAACTCCGTCTCGTCGTCGCTTTTTCCATGTCGCAAATCTCTGATGTCGAGCGGAGCTTGACCCGGATCCGCCATAAGGTAGGGATGATCGGCGAGCCTTTGAGCCAACCACTGGCGCCGTAGCGGCGATGGCTCCTCGGAGGTGATCTGCAAGTGCTGGATAGCCTCGGTCACTGCGCGCGTCACGGCAATCTGGGGGTCGAAATGGCTCCCAGACCCGAAGATGATCTGGTCGCCCTCCGCTCTTGCCGACACGGCAACAACCGTTGGAATGCCCAGGTCGGACGTCACATCCAGCAACTCGAGGCTGCGGCCGGAAGCCTCGAACGCCTCGACAGCGACCTTGAGGTATGGGTCGCCAGAATTGCCTAGCTGAAGTCCCCGTCGGGGAATGGAGTTGAACCACCAGATAGCGAAAGCGTCGCGCTCCACCAGTTCCAGGAACCCTTGCGAGACCGCCTCGGCCAATGTGTTGCCAGACGCCATGCCGTTCGACGAAGGGAAAAGCTGGACATGACCCGGACCGTCGCTGAAAAAGTACATCAGCGCCGTCGGCGCGAAGACGAAACGCTGCCGTGTCAGTGACCAGATCGGCGTCCACTCGATTGGGAAGTTGGCGGCGAAGGGCTGCGGCACGAAGGTCCGAGACGATCCCCCCGAACGTGCGCGATGGGCGTATTGTCGCTCTGAGTACTGCATCAGGAGCCTCGGGTCGATCGCGTCGCCGGCCGCGAAGTCCGAAAAGGCACGTGTTTGCCGGATCTCGTCGCCGACGACGATCCCTGAATAGCGCTCGACCGCCTCGCATAGGGCGCTGGCCATTGCCTGATCGCGGGTACTGCCCTTGCCTGAGCTCTTGGAGAGCAAGCCGTGGCGTAGGGACGACAGGCTGCCGGCGTTTCGGCTGAAGCGATGTCTGGCGACAAAGCAGAACGTACCGTTTGGCCTTGGCTGCGGCTCGACGCTGGACACTACTCCGGTATAAGGGCTGATCTGCCGTGACAGCCTTGCGACCGTGTCGGCGGGTGACCTTACGCGCATGCCACCGCTGGTGACGTAGGGCTTTTCCGTTTCTGTCAGGTCGGGGATTGTCGGCGCGCGAAGCGGGCTTCGATGCTGCAGGTCGCCACAGGCCGGACATGTCGGACGCCGCGTCGCGAAATGCGCTGCGATTGCCGGCCCCAGGAGGTCGAAGCTCAGCAAGTGGTCGCCGAGCTGGCTGCCGGTCGAGTTGACCACGAATTTGACGAGCTCAAGGGCGGCGAACTCTACCGCCACCATCGCCGGGCCGGCACGCCCTGTGTCGTCGCGGAGCAGCTCGGCACCGGCGCTGCCGGTGAGGAAACTCATTACCTCCTGGTTACCCGACATGCGATGCTCGATGCAGCACCAGCATGCGCCGGCTCTCGGCCTAATCACTGGACCGACCAAGGCAGCTGCCCCGGTGAGCTTCAGCGGCAACCATGTGCGGCGGTCATTCAGCCTTGTCTCATTGATCTGACTGAGGCGGGAATCGAGGTAGTTGTCGCACAGCACCACGACCATCGAGGCGTCCTTGACCTGCGGCACAACCGTTATGCCCAGGCGGTCGAGTGCGGCCGCGAACGGAGCAGCCGACGCGGCAGAGATATCAACCAGCGCAACCCTGAAATCTGCCAGCCTGGCCTGCACCATCTCGGGCGGCACCCCGAATGAAGACCAAAACGCCGTGCCGGCTCCGTCGGGCGAAGAAACTTCCGGATGGCGCTCGACAAAGCCAAGCCCCTGCAAGCGTTCAATCACTTCGTCGGCCGTTGTACCCGCTAGTCCGAGCGGCGGCTCGCTCCGTAGGACCTGATCCGCCAGCGCCGGCGCCAACTCGAAATAGTCAGTTCCCCGCAATAGGAACTTTCGTGCGTCAGACGCCAGCACAACTGAATCGGGAGCGACGCGATGAACCGAGAAACGAGCGGCAAAGCTCCAGCCCTTATACATTACGAGGGGTCCGCCGTGCAGCCAGCCCTTCGACGATCGCCTGTCGAATGCGTGCGGTGGCGTCAGCGAGGTGACATCCTTCGTCAGTCAACTCTGACTTCAGTATGACGCGCATGCTGCAGTTTGCCTCGTACAACGCAATCTCGCCAGTCTCAAGCAAGCCGATGTCCGCCATGAAGATATCGAGGCCGGTTTGCGCCTGTAAAGCGTTCATCAGCGGCACGATCTGAGGGAATTCTTCGACCCAGCGATCGATAAATTCCAGCTCCTCGTCCACTTGTTCTTGGCTTGCAAGCATTGCGCGTCGCGCGGTGCCGGTGTGTACAATATGGGCGTGGTCGAGAACCAGATGCTCTGCCATTACTTTGCCGAAGATCGAGTAGATCCGCGCCTTGCGGCGCAGGCCGTCGCGTTGCACGGTCTCGACATAGGGAGAGATGTAGTAGAACGCGTCGCCGTCGAGCGCGTGAAGGAAGCGTTCCCAACTTGCCTCCGAGTCGATGACCCACGTGTCATGTCCGTTGTGCGAACCGGCAAGCCGGATGATCTGCGGCTCCCACGGTTGCAATGCCGCCGTGCGGAGGAACCGGCCACGCTGCCGGACGACTGGAGGAACTATGACGCCCGCGACTCGCGTGGCGGCTACCCGGTCGCGGCGCGAGGCGCGTACGGCGGATGGACCGTTGATGACCTTCACGGAAACCGACATAGCGGCCTGCTCGAGTTCCACGAGTTGAGATTCGCCCAGGTCGCTGTCGGTAATTCCTGAGATCACCAGCGCGGCGTTGCCCAATGACGCGCCCCAATCCGCATGGTGCAGCAGATGGCTCCAGGCGAGATGGGGGCGCCAGCCCTCGCCCTCCAGCACGCCGACGAGGTTGTTGGCGCCACTCTCGAGGGTAGCTTCACCCGCACGATTGATTGCAAAGCCTGCTGACAGATCAGCCACGACGATGTCGGAGTTCGGCGGCGGCGGCGTGGTAGCGGCGGCTACATAGGCGGCACTGTGGCGGCAAGCCGACTCCTTGTCGCCCAAGCCCTTGGCTGCAGCGGCCAACAGCAGTTGGGCAACCGCCGAACCGGGAACCCAGTCCGCATATTTGCGAGCTGCGAACATCGCCGCCGCGAAGTTCCCCTCGTGATAGTCGCACTGCCCCTCCGCCAGCAGCATCGCGGGAACATCACCCCATTGCCCGCGAAAATATTCGATGCGGGCCCGCGCGCCGGCGACGTCGTTATTCTTGAGTCGCCGCCGTATTTCCCGGGCGACGCGGCTAGCCGGTCCGTCGACCAAAGAACTCTCCGTCACGAAAACAATTGATGCGGCCGATAATGGCGACACTCTTTACAAGATGAAGAATTGCGCCATAGCATGACTCATATTCGCACGGATATACAGAAAAGGGAGAGTTGTATGCCCCATGGGGACAATCGATCACAGGGCCGCAAGAGGCGGGGAGCCCTGGAGGTAGGAAAGGGTGCAGGTATTGCGACGGTCGGGCTGCTTTCGGTCTCGATCGCAGCCACCGCATCGGGCAACGCTCATGCCAAAGAGATTCAGCCCACCACCTCGCATTCGGAAGAGCTGGATCCGGCCCTCCACTCCGTTGCGCTCCCCTTCATCGAGGACCTGACGGACGTTTCATTCCGTCTCTTATACACCTCTGACGCTGCCGACGAGCCATCTAGTGTCGCTCTCCGTTGTCGCCTGACCCTGTAA
>NZ_LAJE02000079.1 GCF_000970465.2 Devosia insulae DS-56 | reverse complement strand
GGACAGGGGTGCCGGGCAGCGATCGCCGGCCATCGCGAATAGCTCCGCGAACCGCTTGTGGCCTTTCAGCAAAAGTGTACCAATGAGTCTCGAGTGGGATAGGCCGCAAGCCCTTGGGAGTTGATGTCCGCAACGCCGTTTGACGAAATGACCAATGCGGATGCCTCTGTCCGCGCGCCCTACCACATCCTGGAAGAGTGGCTGAAAGAGCAGCCTCCGCAAGCCCTGGGTCTGATGTCGGCTGACGCCGAAGCCCTGTTCCGACGCCTCGGCATCACCTTCGCCGTCTACGGCAGCAATGAAGGCACCGAAAAGCTCATCCCGTTCGACATCATCCCGCGCATCATCTCGGCGATGGAGTGGCGGCGACTGTCGAAGGGCATCGAGCAGCGGGTACGGGCGCTCAACGCTTTCCTCTACGACATCTACCACCGCCAGGAGATCCTGAAGGCTGGGCGGGTCCCGGAAAAGCTGATCCTCAACAACTCGGCCTTCTGCCCCGAGATGATGGGGCTCGACCCGGCGCGCGGGGTCTACTCACACATTATCGGCGTCGACATCGTCAGGACCGGGCCGGACGATTTCTACGTGCTGGAGGATAACCTGCGGACGCCCTCGGGCGTCAGCTACATGCTGGAGAACCGCGAGGCGATGCTGCAGCTCGCCCCGGAACTGTTCCAGCGCTACAAGGTGGCGCCAGTCGAGACCTATCCGGAAACGCTGCGCCGGACGATGGAGAGCGTGGCGCCGGCGGGCGTGCACGGCTCGCCCAACCTCGTAGTGCTGACCCCCGGTATCCATAACTCGGCCTATTTCGAGCACTCGTTCCTCGCCGACCAGATGGGCGCCGAGCTCTGCGAAGGGCAGGACCTGTTCGTCGACGGCGGCAAGGTTTACATGCGGACCACCAAGGGCCCCGAGCGGGTCGACGTGATCTACCGCCGCATCGATGACGATTTCCTCGATCCCCTGACCTTCCGGCCGGATTCGATGCTCGGCGTGCCGGGGCTGTTCGATGCCTATCGGGCGGGGAACGTCACGCTGGTCAATGCGCCAGGGACCGGCATCGCCGACGACAAGGCGGTCTATGTCTATGTGCCGGAGATCATCGAGTTCTATCTTGGTGAGAAGGCGCTGCTCAAAAACGTCCCCACCTATAATTGCACCCATGATGATGAGCGGGCCTATGTGCTCGAGCATCTCGAAGAGCTGGTGGTGAAAGAGGTGCACGGCTCGGGCGGCTACGGCATGCTGGTCGGGCCGGCCTCGACCAAGGCGATGCGCGAGGAATTCCGAAAGAAAATCCTCGCCCGCCCCGACAATTACATCGTGCAGCCGACGCTGGCGCTCTCGACCTGCCCGACCTTCGTCGACAAAGGGATCGCGCCGCGGCACGTCGACCTTCGGCCCTACGTGCTGTGCGGCGACGATATCCGCATCACCCCCGGCGGACTGACGCGCGTGGCGCTGAAGAAGGGCTCGCTGGTGGTGAACTCGTCGCAGGGCGGCGGGACCAAGGATACCTGGGTGCTGGAGGATTGAGGATGATCACCATTCAAACTGCCCCTCACCCCGCCCTTCGGGCACCCCTCTCCCTCAAGGGGAGAGGGGCGATGTGGCACGATCTCGCCCTCCGCCTCCCCTCTCCCCTTGAGGGAGAGGGTGCCCTGCGCAGCAGGGCGGGTGAGGGGCAGGAGCAAATGCCATGCTAGGCCGCACCGCCCAAAACCTGTTCTGGCTCAGCCGCTATATCGAGCGGGCCGAAAACGTCGCCCGGATGTTCGAGGTGGGCTACCGGATGAGCCTCACCTCGCGGCGCGAGGGGGGCGCCTCGGAGCACCTGGTGTCGATGCTGCAGGCCGCCGAGGCCGACGAGGGCTTCAACCTCAAGCACAAGCAAGCCGACGTCGCGAGCGTTGCGCATTACATGCTGTTCGACGAGGAGAACTATTCCTCGGTTAAGTCGTGCCTCCTCGCGGCGCGCACCAATGCGCGGTCGGTGCGCACGGCGCTGACCACCGAGATGTGGGAATCGATCAACGCGGCGTGGCTGGAGTTCTCGGCCATCCGGCCGCGCGATATCTCGGGGGCCAAGCTCCAGGAGCTGCTGTTCTGGGTCAAGCAGGTGAGCCACCGCTATCGCGGCGCTCTGCTCTCGACCTTCCTCCGCGATGCCGGCTACGCCTTCAGCCAGATCGGCAATTTCGTCGAGCGCGCCGACAACACGGCGCGTATCCTCGACATGAAGTATTACGTACTGCTGCCACGCGCCACCATGGTGGGCGGCGACGTCGATATCCAGCAATGGACGATGATCCTGCGCGCAGCATCGGCGCATCGCAGCTATCGGCACGTCTACCACGACCGCTACAAGGCGTGGAACATCGCCGACTACCTGATCCTCAGGCCGGAAATGCCGCGCTCGCTGATTTTCTGCGTGCAATGGATCAACCGCACCATCGACATGCTCGAGGAAATCTACGGCGAACGCACGGCCGGACATGACGCCGCCGACGCGGTGACGGCGCTGGTGATGGACGCCAGTGTCGACAAGATCTTTGAGCATGGCCTGCACGAATTCCTGACCGAGTTCATCGACCGCAACAACCGGATGACGGACGCCCTCGCCGAAAGCTACAATTTCTACTGATGAAGATCGCTATCCGACATTCGATGAGCCTTGGACTTGGCGCCGGCGTGGCCCGCGGGGTGCAGCACGTGCTGCTGACGCCGGTGAGCGGGCCGACACAAACGGTGCGCGAGTGGGCGATCGAGATGCCCGGCATGGACAAGGCGGCGAGCTTTGTCGATGCCTTCGGCAACCGGGCGCAGCTGGTGAGCCAGATCAAGCCCGACCCGGAACTGGTGATCACCGTCGCCGGGATCGTCGAGACTATCGACCGCAATGGGGTGATCGGCCGGGTGCAGGGCGACATTCCGCCGGCGCTTTATCGCCGCCCAACCCCAGCCACCAAGGCGGCCGGGGCGATTACCTCAAAATTCCGTGCGGCACCGAAGACCGGGCAAGACCGCATCGCCTTGCTGCACGCGCTGATGGCGCGGGTCGCCGAAGTGGTCGGCGGCAGCGAGCAGACCCAGACGCAGGATGGGCAGAGCCAGAGCCAGTCGCAGGCAGCTGCCGTGCACCCGCCGGCCAGCGACTATGCCCATGGCTTCATCGGCGCGGCGCGGGCCCTGGAAATCCCGGCGCGCTATGTCACCGGCTACCTCTACGGCAGCGACAGCGAACAGCCGGCCCTGCATGCCTGGGCCGAAGCCTGGGATGATGGGCTCGGCTGGATCGGGTTCGATGCGATGCTGCTGCTCTGCCCAACCGATCGGCACGTCCGTGTCGCGGTCGGCCTCGACGCCACCTCGACCATGCCGGTCCGCTCGATCCCGGTCGCCGGCGAGCCGCAGGTGCTGGCGATAAGCGTTGAGGCGGCGCAGTAGAGGCCGGCCACGGCATGATCCTGGTCATTGCGGCTGTAACGTCTCTGATCACGATCTTCGCCGAACCCCTCGGTTGGTTGCTATCGGCTTCGCCCTTGCTGCGGGTTGGTTCAGAGCACCGGTGCTTGCAGTTGCCGGTCTCGCCGCGATCACGGCAACAACGCGACTGCTCCTCTATTCGCCTGCCCCGGAAGATCTGGAGGCGTTGAGCCGATCACAGCAATCTAACCACGCCACGTTAGAGGCATTGATTGGCATTCAGCCCTGGATGAATGCAGGCGCCATGGTACTGGTCGTCGTCCTCATGTTCCGGGTCGGACGGTGGCTGCGAGGTTTGGTGCGGCGTCTCCTTGCTGCCGCCGAAGAACTCCGCTGACTACAACCCCAGCAGATACAGCCAGCCGCTCACTGTCAGCAGGCTCAGCACCGTCGAGATCAGGATGCTGTTGGCGGCGATGTGGACGGAGCGGTTGTAGTAGGTAGCGAAGACATAGACGTTGATGCCGGCCGGCATGGCGGCGAGCAGCACGCCGTAGCGGGCGAGATCGTGGTCGATGTGGAGGATCGGCACCATGATCACCCAGGCGATGGCCGGCTGCAGCAAGAGCTTCAGCAGCGACATAGTGAGCGACTGGCCCCAGCTGTCACTGAGCTTGTAGTCGTTGAGCGCCCCACCGAGGCCGAACAGCGCGGCGGGGGTGACCGCGGCCGCCATCATGGTGATGAAGGCTTCGGCCGGCTCAACCAGGGTCACGTTCATCAGGTTGGCGGCGGCGCCGAGCGCGATGCCCCAGAGCAGCGGATTGGCGACCACCCGCATCAGCGCCACGCCGAGCGTCTTGTGCAGTGGCGCGCCATCGCGACGCAGCAGCTCCATGGTGATCATGCCGGCGGTGATCAGCACCGGGGCATGGAAGGCGATGATCGAGAAGGCGGTGGCCAGCGCTTGATCGCCATAGGCGCGCTGCACCACAGGAATGCCGACCAGCACGGTGTTGGTGAAGGTGGCCGAAAAGCCGGAGGCGACGGCCTCGCCCGGCTTGTTGCGGAACAGCTTCGCCGAGACGACGATGCCGACGATGAACACCACGATCGCCCCGACATAAAACGGCACGATGACGCCCCAGTTGAACGTCGTCGCGAAGTCGGTGTTGAGCATGGCGTTGAACAGCAGGCACGGGGTCGCGAAGTTGTTCACGAACACCACCAGCCCACGCACCCCCTCGGACGGAAACAGCCTGAGCCGCACCGCGCCATAGCCCAGCGCGAGCATGGCGAAAACCGGCAGGATGACGTTGAGAATGGCGAGCATGGTCGGCCGGTCGGGAGAGGTGTTTCCTGATGCACGGGATGGGCGCGGGGGTCAATGGTAGGGAGGGCTAACTGATAGAGACGGCCCCCTCCCTCGCCATTCGAGCGTAGCTCTCATGGCCTTCTTCCCTCAAATCGCTCCACTGGAGCGATTTGCCCTTCGGGACGGCTCGAAGTCCCCCATGAAGGGGGAGGTGAAGAGCTGTCTCTTATCCACCTCT
>NZ_LAJE02000078.1 GCF_000970465.2 Devosia insulae DS-56 | reverse complement strand
GGGGTGGGGGTACTCTGTGCGCACCAGTCCGTCGGCATCGTTGCCACGAAGCCGGGTGAGGTGGCCTTTTGTCGAAGCAAGCATCACACAATCTTCTTCATGTAGTCGTCGGTCCAGGCGCGGGTTGGCTGCAGGGTCAGCCCGTTGGCGTCGAACACATGGGTGAAGGCATCGGCGATCTCGAAGCGTAGCGTGTCGCCACGTTCCGTCGCGAGGATGCCACGCATGGTGGCGGTAACGGTCTCGCCGCCGGCGGTCTTGCCATGCAGCACGGTCTCCGCGCCGAGCACCTCGGTCGACACCAGTTGCACCGAGAGCGGACCGTTGGCGGTGAGGATCAGGTGTTCGGGGCGGATGCCGATGGTCACCGCGTCGCCCAGCTTCACCGCACCCTCCCGGCGGGCGAGGTTGAGTGTCGGGCCGCCGGCGCTGAGCGCCACGCCGAGCCGTTCGCCCGCCTCGGTGACCTTGCCGGCAAAGAAGTTCATCTGCGGCGCGCCGAGAAAGCCGGCGACGAACTGGTTGCGCGGCCGGGCATAGAGCTCGATCGGGGCGCCGGCCTGCTCGATCACTCCTTCGCGCAGCACCACGATGCGGTCGGCCATGGTCATCGCCTCGACCTGGTCGTGGGTGACGTAGATCATGGTGGTGCCGAGCCGGTGGTGCAGCGCCGAGATTTCCGAGCGCATCTTCACCCGCAGTTCCGCGTCGAGGTTCGACAGCGGTTCATCGAACAGGAACACTTTGGGTTCCTTGACGATGGCCCGGCCAATGGCGACGCGCTGGCTCTGCCCGCCCGACAGCTGGTTGGGCCGGCGCTTCAGCAGGTGCTTGATCTGCAGGATCTCCGCCGCCTTGTCGACGCGGGTGGCGATCTCGGGCTTGGGCAACTTCTGGTTCTCGAGCCCGAAGCGCAGGTTCTCCTCGACGCTCATATGCGGGTAGAGCGCATAGGACTGGAACACCATGGCCATGCCGCGCGCCGAGGGCAGCAGGTGGTCGCAGCGCACGCCGTCGAGCCAGATCTCTCCACCCGAGGTCTCCTCGAGCCCCGAGATCATCCGCAGCAAAGTGGATTTGCCGCAGCCGGAGGGGCCGACGAACACCGTGAAGCTGCCATCCTCGACCGTGAGGTCGATGCCGTGAATGACTTCGAGCGTCTGGAAGCTTTTCCGAACCTGTCTCAGCTCAAGTTGCGCCATGCTCAGCCTCCGATTGTCAGGTCTGCGGCGTCGCCGGCGCCGAGCTTGCGGTCGATGCGGGCACTGGTGCCGGCAAAGGAAAGCGCACCGAGATCGAGGCTGCCATGGCGGACCTCGAGGCGGACGCGGTTGCCGCTGCGGCTGACGATGCCCCAGCCCTCGCCCACCGACCAGAACCAGCTGCCATCGCCCTGCTGCTTCGGCGCAAAGCCGATCTCACCCTTGGTGAGGTCGTAGCTGAGGCCCGACCAGGCATTGACCAGCGCAAAGCTCGACATCGAGCGGGCATAGTAGCTGCCGCACTCGATCTCGTTCCAAGGGTTGCGCCGGTAGCCATCGTGCCGGGCGCGCGCCGTGCGGACGATGGCGAGCCCTTCGTCGGTCAGCCCGCGAAAGATCAGATGCGAAGCGAGCATATATTCGAGCCCGGTCCAAACTTCCTCGGAGTACGGCGCCGGCACCGCCGGCTTGGTGGTGCCCTCGGGCCAGGTGGCGATCAGCACGCCGCCTTCATCCTCATAGGCATAGACGCGGCAGGGGTTGAAATGCCCCTTGAGGTCAGCGCGATAGTTGTGGCGATAGGCCGAGGCGAGCGCCGTCTTCACCTTGTCGGGGTCGAGGAAGCTGCCGAGCCCGGCGAGATCGGCGTGCCACTGCCCGAGGATCTGGTCGGTCGCGCAGCCATCGTTGAACTGGTACTTCATCTGGCCGTACTCGTCCGACCAGTACGTCTCCATGAAGCCGTCGGCGAGCACCCCGACCTTGCCGCTGGCGTGATCGAACTTTTCGATCAGCGCCTTGTCGCCGAGGTCGGTCTTCTGGATGAAGTAGTCGCCGTTGAACAACTCGGCGTTGAGATAGTCGGCGCCCGCCTGCCCCATTCGCTCGAGCTCGGCGGCAAAACCCGTATCGCCCGCCGCACGCCCCATCTCGGCGCCGGCCTTCAACGCCGCGACATACATGGTCGAGAGCCACGAGTTCGGCCCGAACAGTTCCATGTCGAGCGTGTGGTGCTGGCGCCCCCACAGGATGCCCGTGCGCTCTGGGTCCCACTGGTCCGGGTTCTCGGCCGACCAGGCATATTCGAGCGCCGTCTTCACCTTCGGCCAGTAGCGCTTCAGCCACGCGGTATCGCCGGAAATCTTCCAGTCCCGGTAGGTCTTGATGATCGAGCCGAACTGGCCGTCGGCGCAGGGGTTGAGCGGGAAAAAGGCCGAGCCGAGCGGGATGATCTGCCGG
The DNA here is from genome assembly GCF_000970465.2 of Devosia insulae DS-56. Taxonomy (GTDB): domain Bacteria; phylum Pseudomonadota; class Alphaproteobacteria; order Rhizobiales; family Devosiaceae; genus Devosia_A; species Devosia_A insulae. The sequence continues at coordinate 8,391 of NZ_LAJE02000078.1, read as the reverse complement.
AAGGTCAGCCCGCCATTGGGTAGCTGGTTATAGGTGTAGTCGGTCTCGCGCAGCGTCCGCTCCAGCCCCGGGAACAGGTAGGGCAGCGTCTGCTGGTAGTTCCAGACGTGGGTGCACGAGCCTTCGCAACTGCCCTCATTGGTGAACTGGCCCTCCCAGGCCCAGAGCTCACCGTTTTCGAGCCGCATCACCGTGGCGGTGCGGAGGATGCTCATGGTGCCCTGCACCGCATCGATGATGTCGACCGGCAGGCTGGTGCCGAACAGCGTGTCGCGGAAGGCGAAGGTCGGAGCGCGCAGCTCGTCCCAGCGCGCGAAGGCTTCAGCCAGCACCGCGCCGGAGTTTGCCCACTGGCTGGCATAATAGTTGCGCCAGGTGCCGGTCTCGCCATTCACCTGCCCCGGCCGCCAATAGACCTGGCCGACCGGAAAATGCCAGGCGATGGCGAAGCGTACGGTCTTCGTCTCGCCCGGCGCCACCGTGACGCGGGCGGCGAGCGTGCCGTGTTCGGGCTGGTCGAACATGTTGCGGTTGAGCCGCGGCTTGTCGTAGTGCCGCTCGGGCAGCCGGCCCGCCCGCGCGAACTCGCGCCAGAACAGGTTGAGATCGTCGAACCACTGGCCGCGGAAATGGTAGTCGAGGTGGTCGACATCCCCGGCATCGGTGGCAATCGAGACGTCGCCAGTCTGCCAGTCCGGCAGCTCATCGGCGGCGGTCAGCAGCAGCGATTTCACCCCACCGGTCTCATTATAGCTGTGCCGGCCATTCTGGCAGCCATGGTTCCCGAGCGTGCCGGCTATGCTGTAGTCGACCGGCACGGTGCCGCTATTGGTCACCTTGATCTCGAACATCGCCGCCGGCAGCGAGGAATCGCGCTCATTGGTCGGGATGAACGGGCTCCAGGCGGTGAGCTTCACCTGCCCCGGAAAGCTCGCGTCGTGGAACGCCACTTCGGCCACCGGGAAAGTGCCGGTAAACGTCGTGCTCTCGAAATGCGGCACCCCGGCCAGCGTGTTGCGGTTGGCGCCCCAGCCAAAACCGTCGAAGAATTTCCGCGTCGTCGGCGAGCCCGTCGGCAGTCCCTCATAGGGGCCGTTGAGCACCCGGGCATCGAGCAACTCACCATCCGCCTCGGCCTTGATAGCGAAGTGACTGTAGCCGTTAAAACTCTGCAGCCCCGGCCGGTTGCGGATCGACCAGTCGACCAGTCGGCCGCTGCCCGAAAGCGCCAGCCCGCCGGCGCCGATGCCGCCGAGCGGGAAAGCGATGTGGCGGGTGCGGTCGCCTTGGTAGATGAAACGCGGATCGGTTCTGGTCATTGCAAAATCCATGGGTCAGGCTCGGATGCCTGAGAACGTGACGCCCTCGATCACCATCTTCTGGGCGACGAGGAAGAGGAGGACGACGGGGAGGATGGCCATGCTCATCGCCGCCATGACGACCGACAGGTTGCCCTGGCTCATGTACCCGCGCAGCAGGTCCATCGCGATCGGCAGGGTCATCGAGTCCTGCGACGTGATCAGCGCCCGCGGCTGGAAATAGGCGTTCCAGGCGCCGGTGAAGGTGATGATGGCGAGCGCCCCGAGTGCCGGCATCAGTTGCGGCAGCGAGATACGCCAGAAGATCTTGAAGTAGCCGGCGCCATCCATCAGCGCCGCCTCCTCGAGCTCCTTGGGTTGCGAGCGCAGGAACTGGCGCAGCATGAACACCCCGAAGCTCGAGGTCAGGCCCATCAGCACCAGCCCGAGCGGGTTATTGAGCAGTCCGAGCTTGGCGTAGCCGAGATAGATCGGCAGGATCGTCACCTGCGCCGGGAACATCAGCCCGATCAGCATGACGAAGAACAGGCTGTCGCGGCCGGGGAACCTGAGCCGCGCATAAGCGAAGGCGGCGAGCGTGCAGGTGACGAGCTGGCCGATGGTCACCAGCACCGCGACGTAAAGGCTGTTCCAGTAGATTTTCAGGAACGGCACCGAGGACTCGAGCACGGTGCGGTAGTTGCTCAGGTCGAAGCTGGGCGGAAAGAAGCTCGGCGGCATCTTGTAGGCTTCCGGCGCCGGCCGGAACGACATCGAGAACAGCCAGAAGAACGGCATCAGCATCAGGATGCCCATCAGCAGCAGCACCGCGATGATGGCGCGATCGACCCACTTCTTGGCTTCGCGCGTCTGCATGGATCTGGTTTGCATGGCGGCTACTCCCGCACCCAGCGGCGCGAGCCGATGATCTGGATGATGGTGATGATGAGAACGAGGATCATCATGATGACGCTGACCGCCGCGGCGTAGCCGAGCTCGAAGCTGCCGAACGCCTCGTCGACCAGGTAGATCGACAGCGAGCGGGTGGAGTCTCCCGGGCCGCCGCCGGTCAGGATCATGATCGACTCGAACACCTGCAGCGCGCCGATCGAGGCGAAGACGATGCAGAAGAACAGCACCGGCGAAATGAACGGCAGGGTGATGCGGCTGAAGCGACGCCAGGCCGAGGCGCCATCCATCGAGGCGGCATCCATGATTGGCCTCGGTACGCCCTGCAGCGCCGCGATCAGGATGATCATGAAGAACCCGGTGTTCTTCCACACGTCCATGATGACGATCGAGGTCATCGCGACCTTCGACGAGCTCAGCCACGGTACCTGCGGCAGGCCGATCTGGCCGAGATAGTAGTTTATGACGCCGAAATCGACGCTGTAGAAATAGCTCCACACCACCGCGACGAACGCCGCCGAGATGATCACCGGCAGGAAGAACGCGAGGCGGAAGAAGTAGAGCAGGAATTTCGGCATCGCCCGGTTCAGCGCCAGCGCCAGGATCAGCCCGACCGCCACGTTGAAGCTCACCGCGAGGAAAGCGAAGCGCAGCGTGTTCCAGAAGATCTCGAGCGAGCGCGGCTCGGTGAGGAAGCGCACATAGTTCTCGAACCCAACCCAGTCGGCGCCGAAGCTGATGTCGTAATAGGTGAAACTGAGGATGATGGTGATGATGACCGGCGCCAGCACGAACGCCGCGTAGAGCAGGATCGAGGGCAAGACGAAGATGTAGCCCGCCTGCATCTGCGCCTTGCGGAGGTCGGATAGTCGTCGCTTCGCCATAACCATCTCGGGCCGGAGAAAACTGGAGCGCTCAGGTGAAAGTGCCCGCGCCGGACCCGAGGGTTCGGCGCGGGCAGTCCGGGGGAGGACTACTGGGTGACGCGCTTGATCCGCTCGAACGAGCGGGTCAGTTCCTGGTCTGCCTTGGCGACGGCATCAGGAATGGTCATTTCGTCGGTCATGATGGCGTTGAAATACCGCATGAAAATCTGGTCGACTTCCTGGAAATTGGCCGGCGACGGCACCGCATGGGTGGTCGGCAGCGTCTCGTAGTAGAGCGGCGCCGACGGCGGGAACTTCAGGAAATTCTCGGTCTCGGCCGCCGACTTGCGGCCCGGCACGGCGCCGCCCAGATCGCCTTCAGCCACCTGCGTCTCGTAGCTCAGCAGTTCCGTGACCAGCGCCTTGGCCAGTTCCGGGTTCTGCGCCTTGGACGAAATGCCATAGGCGCCGAAGCCGATGACGGTGTCGTTGCTCACCTTGCCCGGCTGGGTGGCGATATCCATGTCGAGCTTCGACGCAATGGCGTTCTGCACGATCCAGTGACCCCGCGAGATCATGGCGATCTGGCCGGCGAAGAACTGGTTCTCGACGCCCTCCTGCCCCGGCACCGGCGAGACCTTCTTGACGTGGATCAGGTCGTAGAGGAACTGCAGCGTCTCGGCGACCTTGGGGTCCGTCATGTTGGAGGCCGACCAGTCCGCGGTGACCGGCGAGGTCCCGTTGGAGAGGAACCACGGCATCAGCCCGAAGAAGAAGGCGGGCACCTCGTAGCCGAACTGGGTGACATTGCCGTTGGCGTCGCGCTTGGTCAGCTTTTCGGCGATGGCGGCGAACTCGTCCCACGTCCAGGTCTTGCTGGGCGCCGGGATACCGGCCTCAGCGAACAGCGCCCGGTTGTAGTTGGTCATGATGTTGTTCCAGGTCGAGGGGATGAAGTAGGTCTTCCCCTTGTACTTGGTCAGGTCGAACAGCTTGGCGTCGAAGTCCGAGAAGTCACCGGTCGCGATATAGTCGTCGAGCGGAATGAACAGGTCGCGCGCCGCGAAGCTCTGCAGCGTCTCCACCGCCGTGTGGTAGACGTCATACTGCTCGCCGGCATTGTATTGCTGCAAGACGCGCGAGACGAAATCGCCCCAGCCGCCACCCACTGCATCGACGCCGATCTCGACCTCAACATTGGGGTATTTGGCGTTGAAGCGGGTCACCGCGTCCTGCGTCGATTTGAGCTGCGCCTCGCCGCCAAAGGTCATCAGCCGCAGCTTGCCCGCTTCATCGGACTGGGCCAGCGCAGGCGATACCAGCCCGGCCGTGAGCAGCAGAGCCGCCAGTAATTTCTTCATCTCGTCCCTCCTCTGTCCGGCGTTTCGACAAAGCTTCGCCGGTGCCGGATCGCGGGTTTTTCACCGCGTCCGCTGTTGAAAAGCCATCCGCACTCGGAAAACCGCCGAAAACTGGCGGCCGACTTCAGAGTGCGCTGATTAAACCATTGTGATCGTTCAGGTATTTCTCCCATCGCGGGGTTGTCCCCGTCTTCTGGCGAGACCGAACGTAACAGCTGTGAATGGATTTGCAAATGCATTCACAAATCCATTTGCATGCGTCTTTCGTTTGGTGCTAGCCGTTGCCGCCATGAGCACGATCTCAAAGGTTGCCGAACGGGCAGGCGTGTCGCGGACCACGGTCTCGCATGTGATCAACCACGCCAATCGGGTGTCGAAGCCGCTGCGCGAAAAGGTGCAGGCGGCGATCGATGAGCTCGGCTATTCGCCCAACCCGCAGGCGAAGAGCCTACGGACGGGACGCACCAACCTGATCGCCATGCTGATCCCCGATATCGGCAACCCGTTCTACACCGAGATGGTGAAGGCGGCGCAGGCGGCGCTCGAGGACGCCGGGCTCGACGCGCTGATCTACAATACCGACGTGCCGGGCGGAAACTGGCAGACGCATGGCCGCGATTACCTGCGCCAGCTCAACAAAAAGCGCGTCGATGGCCTCTTGGTCGGCGATTTCGCCCTGCACGGCATCAACGAGGAGCTCTTAAAGCTCGACACCCCGACGGTGTTCATCGGCCAGCTCGCCAGCCACGCCGTCGACAGCGTCAAGGTCGACGACTACGGCGGCGGCTACATGGTCGGCAAGCACTTTGCCGAACGCGGGCACAAGACGGTGGTGCAGGTCACCGGGCCGGAGAATTTCGAATCCGCCATGGCCCGCGCCGATGGCTTCGAACAGGCCCTCAGGGATCACAAGGTCAAGGTCAAGAAAGCCCAGCGCTACACCGGCACCTACCTGCCGCCCTCCGGTCGCGAGGCGGCGCAGTGGATCGCGCAACTGAGCGGCGAGGACAAGCCGAGCGCCGTGTTCATTGGCAATTACCTGATGGCGATGGGTGCGCTGGCCGAGTTCCACGATCAGGGCGTCCGCGTCCCCGACGATATTGCCGTCGCCATTTTCGGCGACCTGCCGCAGCTCGAATATGTGAGGCCCAACCTCACCCGAGCCGGCGAGAACCCAGGCGCGCTGGCTCGGCGCGCCGTTGAAATGCTGCTCGACCGCCTCAACGGCAAGTTCGACGGCCCGCCGCGCACCGAGGTCATCCCCTGTGCGCTGCGCATCTTCGAGTCGGCCTAGCCGACCCGAACAAACCAAGCGCGGCCGTTTCGGGGGAGGTGGCCGCGTCCCGGACGACAACACCAAAGCTCCAGGGAGGAGTGAGATGACTCTTACGTCCAACATGCCGTCGGGATGGTCCCGCCGGTCCATCCTCAAAGGCGGTGCCGCACTCGGCGCTGCCGGCCTTGCCCTGCCGTTCGCCGGCAAGGCGTTCGCGCAGGACAACACGCTCAGCTTCTGGCAGTTCTATGCCCCGGGCGGCGATGTGAAGCCTCAGGTCGACTGGTTCGTGAAGATGGTGGCCGATTGGAACGCCACCCAATCCGAACAGGTCGCGCTCGAATATGTGGTGGGCTCCGAGTATATCGGTGGCACCAAGCTCGCGACCTCGTTCGCCTCGGGCCAGGGCCCGGATATCTTCATCATCTCGCCCGGCGATTTCCTGCGCTACTACAATGGCGGCGTGCTGCAGGACCTGACCCCGGCGATCGAGGAAGCGGCGCGCGCCGATTTCCCCGAAAGCGTCATCGCCAACCGCATGGTCGACGGCAAGATCTTCGGCGTGCCGATGGAAGTCGAGCCGATGGCCTTCTACTACTCGGTCAAGGCCTTCGAGGAGGCCGGCCTCAACGAGAACGACGTGCCCACCACCTGGGACCAGTTGCTCGAAGTGGGCAAAAAACTGACCACGGCCGAGCGCTATGGCGTGCTGTTCGAGACCAACCCGGGCTACTACCAGAACTTCACCTGGTACCCGTTCATGTGGCAGGGCGGCGGCGAATTCCAGTCGGCTGAAGGCAAGTCCGCCTTCGACTCGCCGGCAACCGTCGCAGCGCTGAAGCTTTGGCAGGATGCGGTCAATTCCGGCGCCGCGCCGCGCCAGATGCTCGGCGGTGGCGGTGGCGATATCGTCGCCAACCTCGGCTCCGGCTACTGCGCCATGCAGAATGTCGGCATCTGGGGCATCTCGGCGATGGACAACAACGCCCCCGACGTCCCTTACGGCATCTTCAAGCTGCCGGTGCCGACTGGCGGCAAGTACGTCACCGTCGGTGGCGGCTGGGCCTTCGTCGCCAATTCCAAGGGCAAGAACCCGGAAGCCGCGGCGAAGTTCATCGCCTGGGCCCTGGCCTCGATGGCGCCGGATTCGGTGCAGCGCGTGGTCGATTGGTGCACGGTGGCGAAGTCCGACATGCCGCCGCGCAACTCGGCGCTGGCTGCCGGTGGCGATGCCTTCAACAAGGGCAATATGGGGATCTTCGGCACCCAGATCCATCCCGGAACCCGGGCCGAGCCGCGGGTGCCGCCGGAGGTCTACAAGATCATCTCCGACGCCATCCAGCAGACCCAGCTCGGCGGCGCCGACCCGCAGGCCACGGCCACCGCCGCCAGCCAGCAGCTCGACGCCTTCCTCGCGTCTTACTCAGGCGCACCGATTCTGTAACGGCATCGATGGCGGCGATGCGCACCTCTTGCCTTCTCCCCTTGTGGGAGAAGGTGGCGCGCAGCGCCGGATGAGGGGTTCGCGCAACGAAGTGTAGCGCGCTCGAAGCGCAAGCGACGAGCGATTGGAGTATGCGGAGAGAACCCCTCATCCGCCCTTCGGGCACCTTCTCCCACAAGGGGAGAAGGCGTCCGGTTCAAATGCCAGTGCCTCCTTACACACGACTGGCTCTCCTCCATGGAGGGGAGCCAACCAGGGAATGGACCAGTGACTGAGATCACAACCACGGCGGCGGGCGACAAGCCCGCTGCCATCCGGCTCACCACCAAACAGCGCGAAGCCATTGCCGGCGTGCTGTTCGTCGCGCCCGACGCCATCGGCCTGATGCTGTTCATCGGCCTGCCGATGCTGCTGGCGCTCGGCATCTCGGTGTTCGAGGTCGACGGTTTTGGCGGCTTCAAATTCGTCGGGTTCGCCAACTACTTGAAGATGTGGGGTGACCCGCTGTTCTGGTCGTCGCTGCGCGTCACCGGGCAGTTCACCCTGATGCTGGTGCCGCTGCTCTATGTCACGGGGCTCGGCCTGGCGCTGCTGGTGCAGCGCACCAGCAAGTTCAACACCGTGATGCGCTCGATGTTCTTCGCGCCGCAGATGGTCAGCCTCGTCGTCGTGGCGCTGGTCTGGCAGCTGATGGTGGTCGACAAGCTCGGCGTCCTCACCCGCTTTGCCGCCTCGATCGGGCTCGGTGGCATCTCTTTCCTCGGCGACCCGAACCTCGCGCTGTTCACCGTGACGCTCGCCGCGGTTTGGTTCCTGATGGGCTTTTACATGCTGATCTTTCTGGGCGGCTTGCAGGATATCCCCAAGGAATATTACGAGGCGGCGCGCATCGATGGCGCCAGCGCGACGCAGAGCTTCTGGTTCATCACCCTGCCCTTGCTGCGCCCCACCAGCTTCTTCGTGTTGCTGGTCTCGGCCGTCGCCGCCATCACCGGCGCGCAGGCCTTCGACCTGATCTACGTGATGACCAAGGGCGGCCCGGCCAATTCGACGGCGCTGCTGATCAGCTACATCTACCAGCAGGCCTTCCAGTACTCCGCCTTCGGCTATGCCGCGGCGCTGGCGACGCTCCTCGTGGTGCTGCTGATGGTGGTCACGGTGTTCTTCTTCTTCCTCACCCGCGGCGGGCGGTTCGATTATGAGTGATTTCGCGACAGCGCTGCGGCCTATCGCACAC
>NZ_LAJE02000077.1 GCF_000970465.2 Devosia insulae DS-56 | reverse complement strand
CCATTGACTCCCACCCCATCCGCCAGTAGATGACATCGGTGTCATGACATCGGTGTCACAAACCGGACATGACCACGGGAGGCTGCGATGGCGACGATTTACGATGTGGCGAAAGCCGCCAGGGTTTCGCCCAAGACGGTGAGCCGGGTGCTGAACGGCGATGCGCCGGTGGGGAAGAAAACCCGCGCCGCGGTCACCGCCGCGATCGCCGCGCTCGGCTATGTCCCCTCCAGCGCCGCGCGGATGATGCGTTCCAACAAATCCGGGCTGATCGGGCTGATCACCGGCGCCATCTCAGACCAGATCGAGCCGGCGCAGCCGGCCGGCCTGCCCGAACTGCTGCTGGTGCGCGGCATCCAACAGACCATCGGGCTCACCGGCAAGACGCTGATGATCGCGGACTCGGGCAACCGCTCGGAACGCGTGCCCGACCTGATCAAGACCTTCCTCGAGCACCGGGTCGAAGGCCTGTTCTATGTCGCCCCCTACCACCAGAACGTCCGGCTGCCGCCGGTGCCCGAGGATACCCCGATCGTCCTCACCAACTGCTTCGACGATGCCGGCACCCCCGCGGTGATCCCCGATGACCGGCGCGGCCAGCACGACCTGGTGGCGCGGCTGATCGCGGCCGGGCATGAGCGGATCGCCTACCTGACGCTGCGCGAGGATATCGTCGCCACCGGGTTGCGCCGTGCCGGCTATCGCGATGCGCTTGGCGAGGCCGGCATCGCCTATGATCCGGCGCTGCTGCAATGCGGCGAGATCGGCAGCCCGGAAACCGAGACGCAGGTGCTGTGGACCGCCATCGACCGGATGCTGAACCTCGACCAGCCGCCGACGGTGTTCTGCTGCGGTAACGACCGGCAGGCGCTCAAGGTCTACGGCATCCTCCGCTCGCGCGGCCTTGCCGTCCCCGACGATATCTCGGTGGCCGGCTACGACAATTACCGCGTCATCGCCGAAACGCTCTATCCGCCGCTCACCACGGTGGAGCTGCCCTATACCGCGATGGGCGTGCGCGCCGCGCAGCGCCTGCTCGATCTGATTTCCGGCGAGAGCCGGGATGAGGCCGGCCCCGACGTGATGGCCGGCCCGGTCTACTGGCGTAACTCGGTCACCGAGCGGCGCCCCACCAACGTCTCACAGCTCAAACTCGTCAGGGAGGACTAACACACATGAGCAAGTTCGGAACCTTTGCGGGCATCCTGCTCGCTACGACGCTGTCATCGGGCGCTGCCTTCGCCCAGACCACGCTTTCGATGTGGTATCACGGCGCCGGCAGCGAGCAGGAAGTCTCGATCCTCAACCAGATCACCGCTGATTTCAACGCCAGCCAGTCCGACTGGAAGGTCGAGCTGCAGGCCTTTCCGCAGGCGGCCTACAATGACAGCATCGTCGCCGGGGCACTGGCCGGGAACCTGCCCGATATCGTCGATGTCGATGGTCCGGTGATGCCGAACTGGGCCTGGGCCGGGTACCTCCAGCCGCTGCAGATCGATGAGACCAAGATCGCCAGTTTCCTCCCCGGCACCAAGGGCATGTGGGACGGCAAGCTCTATTCGATCGGCCTGTGGGACGCCGCGATTTCGCTGGTCACCCGCCAGTCGATCCTCGACGAGCTCGGGCTGCGCACCCCGACGCTCGAGCAGCCCTGGACCAAGGACGAGTTCATGGACGCGCTCAGCAAGGCCAAGGCCTCGGGCAAGTTCGAATATGCGCTCGATCTCGGCACCGCCTGGACCGGCGAATGGTACCCCTATGCGTTCTCGCCGTTCCTCCAGAGCTTTGGTGGCGATATCATCGACCGCAGCACTTACAAGACCGCCGAGGGCGTGCTGAACGGCGACAAGGCCGTAGAGTTCGGCACCTGGTGGCAGAGCCTCTTCACCGATGGCTATGCCGAAGCTACGCAGGATCCGGCGGCCCGCGATGCCGGCTTCAACTCGGGCAAATATGCCTTCTCGTGGAACGGTAACTGGGCGGCGCTCGGCACCCTCGCCGCCTTCGACGACGTGCTGTTCCTGCCGGCGCCCGATTTCGGCAATGGCCCGAAAATCGGCGCCGCATCGTGGCAGTTCGGCGTCTCGGCCAAATCGGCCCACCCCGATGGAGCCTCGAAGTTCATCGAGTTCGCGCTGCAGGATAAGTACCTCGCTGCCTATTCCAACGGCATCGGCCTGATCCCGGCCACCGCCAGCGCCGCCGCGATGACCGAGAACTACAAGGAAGGCGGCAAGCTCGCCGTGTTCTACGGGCTGTCGGAAAAGCAGGCCTTGGTGCGCCCGGTGACCCCGAGCTACGTCGTCGCCGCAAAGGTGTTCGAGAAGGCGCTGGCCGATATCGCCAAGGGCGCCCCCGTCGCCGACACGCTCGATGCCGCCGTCGACGAGATCGACGCCGATATCGAGAAGAACGGCGATTACGGCTTCTAGGGTCTCACTCCCTCTGGCCCTCCAGGAGTCCTCTTGGACTCCAAGGGGATCCCGGCTTCGGCCGGGATCTTGTCCCCTGCCCTCGCGAGATCGACATGGCATCCAAGTTCACGCGCTCCAACCGGGTCGGCTGGCTGATGGCCGGGCCGGCGGCCCTGCTCATCGCGGTCTTCGTGGTGCTGCCGTTCATCTTCGCCATCGGGCTGAGCTTCACCAACCAGCGGCTGATCTCGCCCAACCCCACCGAATTCGTCGGCCTTGCCAATTACGAGCAGTTGCTCGGCATCGGTGTGCTGACACTCGAACCCGAGCGCGACGCGGCGGGCGCCGTGCTGCGCGATGCAGACGGAGCGCCAAAATACCCGACGCTCCGCAGCGTCACCCGCAACAACCCGGATTTCCCGCAATTTGCCGGCATGCGCGAATGGTTCAGCTTCCAGCTGGGCGAGCACCCCACCTATGTGCTGGCCCGCGACGTCGTGTTCATGAAGGCGATCGTCAACACCTTCATCTTCGTCATCGTCGTCGCCCCGGTGCAGGCCGGGCTGGCGCTGGGGCTGGCGTTGCTGATCAACCAGCGGCTCAAAGGCATCAACCTGTTCCGCGCCATCTATTTCATGCCGGTGGTGGTCTCGATCGTCGTCGTCTCGCTGCTCTGGCGCTTCATCTATGACGGCAGCAGCGGGCTCTTGAACAACCTGCTGGCGGCGCTGAGCTTCGGCGCCCTGCCCCGCATCGACTGGCTCGGCGAGCCCTCGACGGCGCTCGGCGCCATCATCGCCATGTCGATCTGGCAGGCGGTGGGCTTTCACATGGTGATCTGGCTCTCGGGGCTGCAGACCATCAGCCCGACGCTTTACGAGGCCGCCGCCATCGAGGGCTCCAGCAAGTGGCAGGTGTTCCGCTACGTCACCTGGCCGGGCCTCAGGAACACCGCGGTGCTGATCCTCATCGTCATCACCATGCAGGCCTTCGCGCTGTTCAGCCAGATCGATGTGATGACCGGCGGCGGGCCGCTCGACTCCACCCAGACGATCGTCTTCCAGGCAGTCGAGCGCGGCTATGGCAAGCAGGACATTTCCGGCGGCTCGACCATCTCGGTGATCCTGTTCGTCATCGTGTTCTCGATTTCGCTGATCCAGCGCTACCTCACCCGGGAGAAGCAGTGATGGCGACCATCGCCTCCGATAACCGTGGCCTGCGTCTCGCGGTGCGCTATGCCGTGCTGATCCTGATCGCGGTGATCTTCATTTTCCCGCTGATCTTCATGGTGATGTCGAGCTTCAAGCCCGACCAGCAGCTGCTCAACGATACCGGCAGCTTTGCCGCCTTCCTGCCGGTGGGCGACATCTCGCTCGATAACTATGCCGATGCGTTCAAGCGGGCGCCGGTCGGGCTGTTCATCTTCAACTCGGTGCTGGTCACCGGCGTCACGGTGATCCTGTCGCTGCTCATCTGCTCGGCCGCCGCCTTCGCCTTCGTCTTCGTCGATTGGCGCGGCCGCGAGCTGGTGCTGACGGCGATCCTTGCGACGCTCATCGTGCCGTTCGAAACCATCGCCATCCCGCTGCTGCTGATCGCCTCGAAACTCCCCTGGCTTGGCTTCGACGGCCTCACCTTCGGCTGGCTCAACTCCTACCAGGTGCAGATCGTCCCGTTCATCGCCGATGGGCTGACGATTTTCCTGTTCGTGCAGTACTTTAAGGATCTGCCGGGCGAGCTGATCGAAGCCGCCCGCGTCGAGGGCGCCAGCTGGGGCCAGGTCTACCGCAAGGTGGTGATGCCGCTCGCCGGCCCGGTGCTGGCGACGGCCGCCATCCTCAAATTCCTCGTCATGTACAACCAGTATCTGTGGCCGCTGATGGTGGTGCAGCAGGAAGGCTACCGGCCGGTGATGGTCGGGCTGCAATACTTCTTCCAGCTCAACCGGGCCTGGGGCGAGATCATGGCCTACCTGTCGCTGATCACCGTGCCAGTGCTCGCCTTCTACCTCTTCCTGCAACGCGCATTCATTGCCTCGATCGCCTCGACCGGCGTCAAAGGCTGACGGAGTTCCTCATGGTCATTGCCCTCGAAAAAAACTGGATCTGGGACAGCTGGTACGTCAACGACGGCCAGCGCTGGCACGGCTTCTTCCTGCAGGCCGACAAGCGCCTCGGCGACCCAGACCTGAGGCACCTCAACGTCACCCAGGGCCACGCCGTCTCCGACAACCTGGTCGATTGGCAGCACCTGGGCACCACTTTTGCTCCCAGCACCGGCCCCGCCTGGGACGATTACACCACCTGGACCGGCTCGGTGGTCCGCGGCGATGATCAGCTCTGGTACCTGTTCTATACCGGCACGCGCCGCTCAGAGCAGGCGCTCTACCAGCGCGTCGGCCACGCCACTTCGACGGACCTCCACAACTGGCAACGCGTCGGCACCGGCTTCTGCCTCGATCTCGAAGGCCCGGCCGCGGCGCAATACGAAGTCGAGCACGCCATCGGCCACTGGCACGATCGCGCCATGCGCGACCCCTGGGTGATGCGTGACCCCAGGGGCGAGGGTTGGCTGATGTATTTCACCGCCCGCGTCCCCGGTGTCGCCGAGCCCAATGCCGGCGGCGCTATCGGCTTTGCCACCTCGCCCGACCTCGTGACCTGGACGCTGCAGCCGCCGGTCTTCTCGGGCGGCTTCGGCCAGCTCGAAGTGCCGCAGGTCTTCGAACATGGCGGCAAATGGTATTGCCTGTTCTGCACCTCGAGCGCGCACTGGTCCGAGGCGTACAAGCGCTTCAACCCGCAAAGCCCGGTCACCGGCACGCATTACCTCATCGCCGACGATCCGCGCGGCCCCTGGCAGCTTGCCCCCGGCCCCTTCCTCGATGGCGCCGAGCCCTGCCGACGCTACGCCGCCCGCATCGTCGAAACCGCCGACGGGCTGCGCATCCTCGGCTTTGCCGATAACGGCAAGGCGCAGTTCGGCGGTTATGTCACCGACCCCGATCCGGTCACCGTCGGCCCCGACGGGCTGCTCACGGTCACCCCGATCAGAGTCGCAGCGGAGTAGCAGAGATGGCACGCGTATCGCTTGACGGTATCAGGAAGGTCTACGGCTCGACCGAGGTCATCAAGGGTGTCGATATCGACATTGCCGACGGCGAGTTCTGCGTGTTTGTCGGCCCCTCGGGCTGCGGCAAATCCACCCTGCTGCGGATGATTGCCGGGCTCGAGGATATCTCGGGCGGCACGCTGACCATTGGCGAGCGGGTGGTCAACGACCTGCCGCCCAAGGATCGCTCGATCGCCATGGTGTTCCAGAGCTATGCGATTTTCCCGCATATGACGGTGCGCGAAAACCTCGCCTTCGGCCTCACCATCGCCAAGGCCCCCAAGGCCGAAAAGGACGCCAAGGTGGCCGAAGCCGCCCGCATCCTGAAGATGGAACACCTGCTCGAGCGCCGCCCCAGCCAGCTCTCGGGCGGCCAGCGCCAGCGCGTCGCCATCGGCCGCGCCATCGTGCGGCACCCCGGGGTGTTCCTGTTCGACGAGCCGCTAAGTAACCTCGATGCGGCCTTGCGTGTCGACATGCGCATGGAGCTGGCGAAACTCCACGCCGATCTCGGCGCCACGATGATCTACGTCACCCACGACCAGGTCGAAGCCATGACGCTGGCCGACAAGATCGTCGTGCTCGACGCCGGCGTGGTGCAGCAGATCGGTTCGCCGCTCGACCTCTACCACCGCCCGGCGAACCTGTTCGTCGCCGGCTTCATCGGCTCGCCCAAGATGAACCTCTTGAAAGCCCGGGTCGAAGGCGTCGATGCCACCAGCGTCAAGCTGGCCTCGGCCGACCTCGGCACCCTGGTGCTGCCCCGCGCCAATGCCGGCGTCAGCCGTGGCGACGAGGTCACCGTCGGCTTGAGGCCGCACCATCTCGCTACGGCTTCCCGCGAACAGCGGGTGGGCAGCCAGCCAACCGGCGATCAGCGGACCGGTGAGCAGCAGATCGGCGGAACAGTAAAACTGGTCGAACGGCTCGGCAACGAAACCCTGGCCGCCCTCACCCTCGCCTCCGGCCAACAACTCATCGCCGCCCTGCCGGGCGATGTGGACGTCAGCATCGGCGAAGCCCTGCGCCTCGCCCCGCAACCGGAGCGGGCCAGCCTGTTCCTGAGCTCAGGAGCGGCGGTGAACTGACACGTATCGGAGCGTGCAGTCGGGAATCCTTCCTCCGCAAGCGGGACGGAGTCCCGACTGCGCGCACAAAGTTTCGGTTCATTCCCGCCGCGCGAGGTTGAACTTCTCAGCCTTCCGCCCTCCTAGCTAGTTGCAAGACCAAAGCGGGAAGGTTTGCATATGCTGGGCTGGTTTCGGGCGTTGATGCCCAAGGAAGAAGAGTTCTTCACCCTCTATACGCGCCATGCCGCCCTTGTCGTCGAGGCGGCGGCCGAGCTCGACCGGATGTTCGGCGAGCGTGCCGATATCGGCGGGCACTGGCAGCGCATCACCGATCTCGAGCATGCCGCCGACGACGTGACGCGCGAGGTGATGCAGGCGGTGCGCAAGAGCTTCATCACCCCCTTCGATCGCAGCGACATCACCGATCTGATCCAGTCGATGGACGATGCCGTCGACAAGATGCGGCGGGTGGTCAAGACCGCGCAGCTTTACGAGGTGACGGTGTTCGAGCCCGGCATGGGGGCCATGGCCGCCATCGCAGTGAAGGCCTCGCACCTGATGTCCGAAGCCATCGGCCTGCTGCCCCGGCTCAACGCCAACCAGGCCCGCATCGCCGCCATTGCCGAGGAGATCGGCAAGCTCGAATCCGAAGCCGACGACCTGCACGATGCCGGCCTCCGCACCCTCTACAAGCAGTATGGGGCGGCCGAGCCGATGCGTTTCTTCATCGGCCGGGCGCTGTTCGTCGATCTCGAAGGCGTGGTCGACAGCCTCGACGACGTGGCGCACGAGATCACCAGCATCATGATCGAGAACGTCTAGGCGATGGACACCGCACTTGCCCTGCCGGCGCTGATCGGGCTCATCGGCGTCGCCCTGCTGTTCGACTTTCTCAACGGGCTGCACGACGCGGCGAACTCCATCGCCACCATCGTTTCGACCCGCGTGCTGCGCCCGCAATTCGCCGTGATGTGGGCGGCGTTCTTCAACTTCATCGCTTTCTTCTTTTTCGGCCTGCATGTCGCCGAAACCGTCGGCACCGGCATTGTCGGGGCGGCGGTGGTCGATCCCTCGGTGATCCTCGCGGCGCTGCTCGGCGCCATCGGCTGGAACGTCATCACCTGGCTGCTGGGCATCCCCTCGAGCAGCTCGCACGCCCTGATCGGCGGCCTCGTCGGCGCCGGGCTGGCCAAGGCCGGCTTCGATGCGGTGGTGTGGGGCGGCCTCCTCAAGACCGTCGGCGCCATCTTCCTGTCGCCGGCCACCGGGTTCCTGCTCGCCCTGCTGCTCATCCTCATCGTCTCGTGGCTGTTCGTGCGCTCCACCCCGTTCCGCGTCGACGGCACGTTCCGCATCCTGCAGTTCGTTTCCGCCTCGCTTTATTCGCTCGGCCATGGCGGCAACGACGCGCAAAAGACCATGGGGATCATTGCCGTGCTGCTCTATTCCCAGGGCATGCTCGGCGACAGCTTCCACGTGCCGTTCTGGGTGGTGCTGAGCTGCCAGTTCGCCATGGCGCTGGGGACGCTCATGGGGGGCTGGCGCATCGTCCATACCATGGGCTCCAAGATCACCCGGCTGACCCCGATGCAGGGGTTCTGCGCCGAAACCGGCGGCGCCATTACCCTGTTCGCCGCCACCTGGCTCGGCATCCCGGTTTCCACCACCCACACCATCACCGGCGCCATTGTCGGCGTCGGCGCGGCGCGCCGGGTTTCGGCGGTGCGCTGGGGCGTTGCCGGCAGCATCGTCATCGCCTGGGTGGTAACGCTCCCGGCGGCGGCAGCAATGTCGGCCCTCACCTATTTCGTCGTCACCTGGATCACCTGATGGCCGAGAAGCGCAAAGGCGACAAGGCGGGCCCACGCGCCCGGCAGGTCGCGGCGCTGCCCTGGCGTCGCGAGGCCGATGGCAGCATTGTCGTGCTGCTCATCACCTCGCGCACCAATTCCAAGTGGATGCTGCCCAAAGGCTGGGTGATCCCCGGCAAATCCGACGCCGAATCCGCCCGCATCGAAGCCGAGGAAGAAGCCGGGGTCACCGGCACTGCCGCTCCAGTCCCGATCGGCTCCTATTTCTACGTCCGCCAGGAAGACGACGGCACGACTCGCCCCTCCCAGGCAGTGGTCTATTCGCTGCAGGTGGCAAAGGAACTGGCGAGCTGGGACGAGAAGAAACAGCGCAAACGCCAATGGTTCACCCCAACCGACGCCGCCCAGGCGGTCTACGAGCGCGACCTGGCGCGGTTCCTCGCCAATGTTGCAGCAGGCCGGATTCATCTGGCGGTGGCGTAGCTCGGACCGTGCAGTTTTGGGCCCTACCCCAGAAAATCTTCCCGCGCCGGGGTAAACGTATCGAGCAGCGTCACATCGCTCAGTGCCGTCGCCCCATGCTCCACCCCTGACGCCACGACAAAACTGTCGCCGGGGCCAAGTTCAGCCGTCTCGTCCCCGACCGTCACTCGGATCCGCCCCGCAAGCACAAAGCTCACCTGCACATGCGGGTGACTGTGGCTTGCGGTGCTCAGCCCGGCGGCGATCCGCGCTTCGACCTGCATCAGCTCGGGCGTGTGGAGCCGCACCCGCCGCGCCTTGCCGGGGGCGAAGCTCACCCATTCCCCCGCATCGGCCCGGGCAAACGGCTCAGGCGCGGACATAGGCCAGCTTCTTCCGCAAATAATTGTCGAGCCCGTGCCGGCCGTCTTCGCCGCCTAGCCCCGATTGCTTCCAGCCGGAGTGGAAACCCTGCACCAGCTCCCCTGCCCCGCGGTTGATATAGAGCTCGCCGAAGGCGCTCTCGCGGTTGAAGCGCATCACATTGGTGAGGTCGCGGGTGAAGAGGTACGCCGAGAGCCCATAGGCCGATTGGTTGGCGAGGCGCAACGCCTCGTCGAAATCGGCGACTTCGAGATAGGGCACCACCGGGCCAAAGATCTCCTCCTGCATGATCGGGCTCGAATTATCCGTCGCCAGCAGTACCGTCGGCTCATACCAATGGCCTCGTGCAAACCCCTCGCCCGCGGGCGCCCGGCCGCCGGCCAGCAGTTCCGCGCCGCCGGCGACGGCGGCATCGACCATCGCAGCAACCTTGTCGCGTTCGGCCCGGCTGATCTTGGGGCCCATATCGACATCGCCGAGCGGATCGCCGACGCGCAGCGCGGCGACGCGGGCGAGAAAGCGCTCGATGAAACGATCGGCGATGCGGCGATCGAGATACATCCGCTCGTTGCAGGTGCAGACCTGGCCGCAGTTGAAAAAGCGGCTGCTGACCGCGGCTTCGACCGCTGCCTCGAGATCGGCATCGGCCATGACGATGAACGGCGCCTTGCCGCCGAGCTCGAGCCGGATCGCCTTGAAACTCCCGGCCGTGGCGCGCTGGATTTCGCCGCCGGCGCGAACGCTGCCGGTGAGGGTCACGAGGTCGGAGTGGGGGCTCGCGACCAGCGCCTCGCCCACTGTGCGGCCACCGGTGACGATGTTGAACACCCCCGGCGGCAGGCCCGCCTCCTCGGTCAGCCGGCCGATCTCCAGCAGCGCCAGCGGCGTCAGCTCATGCGCCTTCATCACCATGGTGTTGCCGGCGACCAAAGCCGGCCCGAGCTTTCGGCCGGCGAGCGCGATGGGGAAGTTCCAGGCGGTGAGCCCGACCGCGACGCCATAGGGCACCCGGCGCAACCACAGCTCCTCGCCTGAGATGTCGGAGGGGATGATTTCGCCTTCGATGAACCGCGCGCTGTCTGCGGCGAACGATATCAGCCCCACACAGGCATCGACCTCGCCCCGCGCATGGGCCAGCGGTTTGCCCTGCTCGCGGGTGACCAGCGTCGCGATGATCTCCCGGTCACGCTCGATCAGCCTGGCGAGGCGCCGCAAGTGCCTGGCCCGCTCGATCGGCGGCAGCGCCGCCCAGCCCGGTTGCGCGGCGCGCGCGGCGGCCAGCGCCGCTTCGGCATCGGCGGCCGTGCCGGCAGGGACGCGGCCGACCAGTTCCTCGGTGGCGGGGGAATGGACATCGATCCAGCCCTCGGCGGCGCCGCTGCTCCAGCGCCCGCCGATGAACATCCGGCCGTCGATCAGGGGGAAGGTGCTGTGCATGGCTTACCGGCGGTTGAGGGAGACGGCGAGGATGATGATGATGCCCTTGACGATCTCCTGGATGGTGGTGGAGAGGCCGAGGACGACGAGCCCGAAGGCCAGGATGCCGATGAACACCGCGCCGATCACCGAACCGATCACCGAGCCGCGCCCACCGAACAGGCTCGTGCCGCCGATGATCACCGCGGCGATGACGTTGAGCT
>NZ_LAJE02000076.1 GCF_000970465.2 Devosia insulae DS-56 | reverse complement strand
TAGACGTCCAGCGCGAAGTCATGTTCGCGCACCGTCTGCGGAAACGGCACGACGATGCGATAGGGGGCGCGCAGCTTGAAGTAGCTGACGCCGAGGACGACGGCGGTCAGCTGCAGCAGTTTCAGGAAAGCCGGCGTCGCCGCGACACTGCTGTCGCTGCCCGACGGGAAAGTCAGGACTTCCGAAAAGCTCAGCTCGCCCAGCCTGTAGCGGAAGGTCGCCACACCCGTCACGGCGTCGAAGGCGGGTGGCTCGATGGTGAAGGCTTCGGTCACGCTCAATAGATCCTGAGGCTCAATCTCAGCACTATATCGGTCGAAAGGCGCTGAAAGCCAAACTCGCGCAAGGTGCACTGCCAGGCAGTGCCGAGGCGCTGGATCGAGAACAGGTTGTAGCGGGCCGGGTCGTGCCCGCCGGTATCGCCCTGCGCGGCGCCGGCCGCCGCGACACCGACCACCGGCACATCGCCGCGCGGGCCGGGAATGGCGTAGATCGAGGATTGATGGGTGTGCCCGTGCAGCACCAGCTCGGCGCCATGCTCGGCGATGACGCGGCGAAAGGCCTTGGCACCGTAGAGCCCGAGGCGCGGATGCGCCTGCTCCTGGTTCGGGGGATGGTGGATCAGCACGACGCGGAAATAGCCGCCATCGCCGAGCAACTTCAGGCAGCGAGCGAGGCGCGCCGCCTGGTCTTCCTCGAAGCGGCCGGCGGCGATCCACGGAGCAGTGGGCACCGCGCTGTTACAGGAGACCACGGCGACGTCGCCGACGCGGCGGACGAATGGAAAGGCGTTGTCGTCGACGGTTTCGCCCATGACGTAGCCGTCCCAGCGATCCATCGCCTTCTGCAACGCGCCCTTGAGATAGGCATCGTGGTTGCCGGGCGAGATGCAGACCTGCTCGGGCGGGCCGAGGGTCTCGAGCCAGTTATAGGCAGTATTGATCTCGGCATCGAGCGCCAGGTTGACCAGGTCGCCGGTGACGACGGTGAAATCCGGGTTCTGCTCGCGCATGTGGCGCACCAACTTGGTCAGCCCGTCGCCGGCCATGGTGTGCTCGCGCTTGATCTTCCAGTTGAGGAAACCGGTGATCCGCTTGTTCATCAGGTCGCGCGCCCGGACGGGCGGCAGCGGGGCCAGGTGAACGTCGGACAGATGAGCGAGCGTGATCATTGCCCGGCGTAATGCCATGCGGCGCGTGGCAAGAAAATGCCCTAAATGGCTCCGGCGCCAATTGAACGTCAGCGGGAGCATCCCCATGAGCCGAACCACCAGCAGAACCATGAGCCGCTGGCAGCGCGTCAGAACCTCGGCGCATCTGTTCATCGTCGGGGTGCGCCGGCGCATGGTGCTGGGCACCAGGGCGGTGTTGCTCGATGGCGACCGGGTGCTGCTGCTCAGGCACACCTACATGCCGGGCTGGCACTTTCCAGGCGGCGGGGTGGAGCCGGGCGAGACCGCCGAGGAGGCGGCGCGCCGGGAAGCCGAGGAAGAAACCGGCCTTCGCGTCGAGGGCCCGATGCGGCTGCTCGGGCTCTATCTGCAAAAGCACGAGGCGACCAATCGCGACCATGTGGCGGTCTATGTCGGGCGCAATTTTCGCGAGGTGAAGCCGTTCCAGGCGAACGGCGAGATTGCCGAAATCGGCTGGTTCGCGATGGATGCTCTGCCGGAGGGGATGAACCCCGGCACGGCCCGGCGGATTGCCGAGATCGCGTCGGGGACGGAGGATTTGCCGGGGCTGTGGTAGGGGATCTGGGCCCCACAGGAGCTCCAGTTATGAGCCTGCTACCTCCGGGAGCGGTGCCGCCTGGCCCGGGGATTTCGCATAACCCAGCGCCTCGACGATCCGGCCATCGCGGACGCGCATGACGTTGACGCCGCGGACCGAGCCGCCGTTGCCGAAATTGAAGCGCCAGCGGATGGTGGCATTGTCGCCCATGACGACGGTGTCCTCGACGTCGAACCAGGCCACCGGATCGGTGGCGATGGCCTGCCAGAAGGCGAGGCAGGCGTCGTAGCCCTCGTAACGCGTGCCGTTGGGCGCCGGCTGGATCGACTCCATGACGCAATCGGGGGCGATGAGCTCTTCGAGGAGTTTTGGCTGGTGCTCGAGGAACGCCTGATTGAAGCGGCGCATGATTTCGGCGGTTTCGGTCGACTGCATTTCGCACTCCATACAGACAGGTCTGTCTATGTGTTGAACCATACAGACCTGTCTGGTAGTGTCAAGCCATGGCGAAGAGCGATTCCTCCACTGACCCCGCACCGTTGGCCGTACCGCTGCCGGCGCGTCGGCGGCTGCTCGATACGGCGACGCGGCTGTTTTATGCGCTGGGCATCCACGCGGTGGGCATCGACCGCATCATCGCGGAAGCCGGCGTGGCCAAGGCGACGTTCTACAGCCACTTCCCGTCCAAGGACGACCTGGTGGTCGCCTATCTCGAGGAGCAGGACCGGATCGGCCGCGCTGCCGTCGCGGCGCTACCCAAGCAGGTGCCGCGCCGGATGCTCTCGGCAATCCTCGGGCGCATCAGCACTGTCGGCATGGCCGGGGATTTTCGCGGCTGCCCGTTCCTCAATGCGGCAGCCGAATACACCGACCCGGCCAGCCCGGTCCGCCAGGCAATCGATGCCCGCCGCGCCTGGTTGCACGGCGTGCTGCGCGACCTGCTGGCGGCAGATGGCGATCCGGCGCCGGAGGTGACGGCTTCGTTGTTGGTGGCGCTGTCGGATGGGCTACTGGAGATCGCCTATCTCGATGATCCCAGCAGCGTGGCGGGGCTGATCGAGGCAGGGTTGGCGAGGTTGCTGCCGGCGCGCTGAGGTTGGCAGTCGGCACCTAATCAAACACTGACCAGCAAATGGCGTTGCGCTGCTGCTGGTCGTCGAGCACCAGGGCGCGGATCGCGTCGGGCAGCTGGGCGCGCTGCCAGGCGCATTCGGCGCGCCGGGCTGTCTCCCGCTCCGCCTCAGGTGCGGCTGCCTCCGCCGCGCGGATCGCATAGGCAGCGGCCCCCAGATCGTGCGCCGCCACATGCGCGACGGCGACGGCCTGGCCGGCTGACAGGGCTGCGAACTTGGGCGCGCCGGTGAGATCGCGGGCGGCGGCGTTGGCGACGAAGGCCATATCGTGCGCCTGTTTCATCGGCACTTCGCCGCGGATCCAGGCGTGGGTGAGTTCGATCGCCCGGCGGGGTCGGTCGTCGCCTGGGCGGGCCGCTTCGAAGTGGTGCAGCACATGGGTGGCGCAGGCGGTCACCCAGTCAGCGAGCAAGTGGTGATCGGCATCGGTGAGCGTGCCGCCGCGCCGGATGGTGACGAGGCGCGGATCACGTTGCTTGCTGAGGATCATCCGTCTGCCCTTGTCGCACTGATGGAGCCAAGCGGCGCTGCTCGGCGTTAGCCCGGCATCATGGACAACCGGGAAAGGAGTTTGAAGATGACACCCCCAACTCGTCAACGGCTGCGCCTCAAGGGAGGCACCGAGCTGTCATTCCTCGTCGCAGGTGAGCCGTCGAAACCCGCCGTGGTGCTGGTGCACGGCTTTCCCAATGCGGCGCGGATGTTCGAAACGGTGATGAGTGAACTGTCGGATGAGGCCTACCTGATTGCGCCGGACCTGCCGGCCTACGGCGAGTCCGATCCACTGCCATCGCCCTCGCTCAGCGGCTTTGGCGAGGCGATCGCCGAACTGCTCGACCGGCTCGATGTCGGGCCGCGCTACCTCTACGTGCATGATTTCGGCGCGGCGGCGACGCTGCATATGGCGATGCAGGCGCCCGACCTGGTGCGCGGGCTGATCATCCAGAACGCCAATGCGCACCGGACGGGCTTCGGCCCGCTCTGGGAGAACTCGCTGGAGTTCTGGGCCCATCCGACGCCCGAAAACACCGCCGAGGTGATGTCGGTGCTCAGCCTCAAGGGGATGCGTGACCAATATGTGATGGGCGTGCCGCCGGAGGTGGCGGCGCAGATTCCGGCAGCCGAATGGGAAGAGGATTGGCGGGTGATGAACCTGCCGGGACGGCTGGACACCCAGCGGGTGCTGCTCAGCGACTATGGCCGCTATGCCGAGCGCTTCGACGAGATTGCCGAGTACCTCAAAAGCTACCAGCCGCCGGCGCTGTTGCTGTGAGGGCGGCACGACGCGTTCTTCGATATCGCCGAAACGCTGTCCTGGATGCAGGACCTGCCGCGGATGGAGGCCCATATTTTCGATGGCGGGCACCTGCTGCTGGAAACCCACTCGGAGGTCGCGACGCCGCTGATCGGCGCGTTCATCCGGCGCACCGAGCATCAGCTCGGCAAGGAGGACGGGCGTTCAGCGCTCGGGCAGTCCGAGCTCTACCAGCACCGACATCACCCGGGCTGACGCCTCGAGGAAAGCCGGGCTGACGTTGCGCGCCGGCGGCTCGACATTGGCCGCGGTCGAGCCAGGTCGCAGCAGCATGCCGGCCGCGAACGCCGCCCTGGCGTCGGTAGCGCGGCCGAGGCGCTGGTAGGCCGTGGCGAGCATCAGGTGCGTGCGGCCGGAGGCGGGCGTGACGGCGATCGAGCGCTCAAGCCAGAGGGCCGCTTCGGCGTCCCGGCCGAGCAGCACATTGACCCAGCCGATGCCCAGCAGCCAGGTCCAGCGCGACACGGTCGGCGTGTCGTAACGATAAGCCTGTTCAAAGCTGATGAGCGCATCTTCGAAGCGGCCGAGAAACACCTGCGCGAGGCCGGTCTGGTAGAGCGCCGAACCATTCCACGGGTCGAAGCTGGTGGCGCGCGCGCAGGCGATCAGGCTTTCGACGAACTCGTTGGTGGCCGCGAGGAACCGGCACTGCGCTTCAAGCACGGCGATGGAGCGCGGGCGCAAAGCCACGGCGCGCTTCAGCATCGCCTCACCGTTCGCCCGCGCCGCGGCGGCTTCGGCTTCGTCGTACCAGACCATCTGGATGCCCCGGGTCTGCAGCGCCGCGAGCGCGACCTGCAGGTCGACATTGTCGGGTGATGAGGCAAGGGCGGTTTTCAGCATCAGTTGCGCCACGCCGAAGCGCTCGCGCGAGGTCTGATTGATGGACGCCGAGGCCTGCTCGATGGCGACCCGGACGCCGGGCGTCGGCTCGGGTGCCCCGGCATGGCTGCCCTCCAGCGCCTCGTTGAGCCATCGAGCCAGCCGGTCGCCGGCGCCGGCGGCCAGCCGAACCTCCTGCAGGTCGGGTGCGAGGCCGGGATCGACGCTGGCAGTGGCGACGGACTCGACCACGCCGGTCGCGGTGCGCACGGCCCGGAGCTTGAGCGTCCAGGTACTGGCGGTCCTCAGCAGTTCGCCGCGCACCTCGAACTGGGCTGGTGCTCCGGCGCCGGGCGCCAGCACTCGCAGGTTGTCGATGCGGGCGAGGCCATCGACCAGCTCATCAGTCACCCCGGCGGCAAGCGAGCCGCCGTCGCCGACCGTGCTGGTATCGACGATCGGCATGACAGCAATGGTCGGGGGCGACGGCGCTACGAGGTTTGCCGCTGCGATAGCGGCAACGCCGGCAACAGCGACGACGGCCGCGATCAGGACGAGGCGTCCGGGCGACAGCCAGCGGCCCCGAGGAGTTGCGGGTTGCAGCGGCGGCGTGCGCGCCGCGTCCTCCTCCACTGCCGGTACGAACAGGTAGCCGCGGCCCGAAACCAGCTTGATGACCTGGCGCTGCTCGTCGCCGAGCGCGGCGCGGATTTCGCGGATGCACTGGAACAGCCCGTCCTCGCCGACATGCACGTTCGGCCAGACCGCTTCCATCAGTTCCTGCTTGCTCAGCACCCGGCTGGGGTTGGCGGCGAACAGGCGAAGCATTTCGAAGGTCTTGGGACGCAGCCGTATGGGTGCGCCGTCGGGACCACGCAGTTCCGCGCGTTCGTCATCCAGCTCAAATCCGGCAAACCGGGTCGTCGCCATGCCCAAAACTCCCGGCGAACTCGATGCCTTGCCGATATCGAGATTTCAAGCGCGGCGGGCAAAAGAGACGAATTTCAGAAAAATTTCAGAATGCCACCCGGGCGCTTTCAGGACTCGATCTCAACGCAATGAGATGAAGCGACATGGCCTCGCGATCAGGGGCCGGGGGCGATTCCATGTTCAACCAGTCAGTGAGCACCATGATGGTGCGCGCATCGCGGGGCGTCAGCGCGCTCAGCGCATTGCTGCTGGCGGCGACCGCGCTGAGTGCGTTGCCCGCGAGCGCCGCCGAATGGGTCAACCCCGGCACGGGCAACTGGCTGGCCCCGGACAACTGGAATAGCGGAAGCGTTCCAAACGCGAGCGACGTCTCGTTCGTTGGCAATGACGGCACAAGCCGGGTTACTGGTGGCGACGATGCGGTGAGCGACATCGTGGCAATCGGCTCCGAGGCAGGCAACGGGACCGTCGAAGTGAGCGGCGCCGGGTCGAGCCTCACGGTCGGCAGCGACCTCTTCCTTGGCGATTACAGCGTCGGCACGTTGAACGTCAGCGATGGCGGCGTGGTCAACATCGGCAACATTGCTCATGTGGGCTACAACCTGGGCAGTAGCGGCGCCGCCACGGTGAGCGGCGCCGGCTCGAAGCTGAGCACGGTGTTCCTCGAGCTGGGCTATGCCGGCAGGGGCACCATAGATGTCAGCGACGGCGGAACGCTGGAGTCGCAAAACTCCGAGGTCGGCTACGGCCCCTACGGCAAGGTCGTGGTGGATGGGGCCGGATCGAACTGGAGCTCCGGCCAGCTGTTCGTCGGGGTGTTCGGCGACGGCTTTGTCGACATCACCAATGGCGGCACGGTGACCAGCAGCTATGCCCAACTGGCAGGCCGCGGCGATTCCAAAGGAACCGTGCTGGTCGATGGCATCGGTTCGAGTTGGACGCTCAGTAGTACGCTGTCGATCGGCCATCAGGGCCAGGGCACCCTGACGATCAGCAATGGCGGGGTGGTCAGCAGCGGTTCAACCAGGATCGCCAGCTTTGGCGGTGAGGCAAAGGGCGTGGTCACCGTCGATGGCCAGGGCTCGCGCTGGAGCATAGATGGCGACCTCGATATCGGGCTGGTGAGCGAAGGCACTCTGACGATCGCGAACGAAGGGGCAGTGAGCGCCGACAGCGTGACGATCGGCGACGCCGGTACGCTGGTGATCGGCGCGGCGTCGGAAGAGGCGGCGGTTGCGGCCGGCACGCTTACCACTGACAGCATTGACCTGGCTTCCGCCACGGCGCACCTCGTCTTCAACCACACCAACACGGACTACAGTTTCGATGCCGACATCGACGGCGTCGGTATCATCGAACTCAGCGGCCCCGGCCGGACCAGGCTGACCGGCAACAGCCGAGACTTCACTGGCGAGATCAGCCTGCTCGATGGCGAGCTGATGGTCGATGGCTGGCTGGGCGGCGACATTACTTCGAAGGGCCGGCTGAGCGGCATCGGCGTGGTGCGCAACGTCAGCGTGGTCGGGGGCGGGGTGATCGCTCCCGGCCAGGACGGGGTCGGTACCCTCGCCATGGCAGGCAATTTCTACATGGGGCCCGGTTCGACCTACGAGGTGGAGATCGCTTCCGGCTCGAGCGACCTGATCCAGGTGATGGGGATCGCCTATGTCGAGGGGGCGGATATCGCGGTCAAGCGCGGCACCGGGCCGTTGGCGCTCGGCGCCGGCTACATCATCCTCAGCGCCGATGAGGGGTTTTATGGCAGCTTCGGCGATGTCGTCTCGGACTATGCCTTCATCGCGCCGCGGCTCGTGCTGATCCCTGACGTCAATGGCAGCGATCTGCTGACACTCGAGTTCAATCGTAACAGCGTGGCCTTCGCCGACGTGGCGACGACGGCCAACCAGGCCAGCGCCGCTGCGGCGCTCGACGCGCTGGACGCCAACAACGCCGCCCACAACACCATTCTCAGCCTCAACCAAGCTGAAGCGCAGGCGATGTTCGATGTGCTCTCGGGTGAGGGGCATGCGACGCTGAAAGGCGTGCTGATGGACAATGCCGGGCTGGTGTCGGACGCTTTGCTGCAGCGGCTGGACGCGGCGCGGACGCTCGATGGTTCCGCCGCCGCCAGCGGCTATGCCGCGCTACCGACGCTGCCGGAAGCGAGCGACGGCAACGCGATCTGGGGCGAGTTTTATGGCGGCTTGGGCAAGCGCGGCAGCGATGGCAATGCGGCCGGAGCCGATCAGGCCAGCGGCGGGCTGCTGCTCGGGGCTGATGCGGCTGTCGGTGACTGGCAGGTGGGGCTGGCGGCGCAGCTGGGACAGACCAACGTCTCGATCGCCGACCGCGCTACCGAGGCGACCACCGCGGATCTCGGCGCCGGGTTCTATGCCGGGACCAACTGGGGCGACACACGGTTCTCGCTCGCCGGTACGGTGACGCGGCATGCCATCTCGACCAGCCGCGAGGTGGGGCTGGGGCTCAACGAAACACTGACGGCCGAGTACGGCGCCACCACTGGCCAGGTGGTCGCCGAGCTCGAGCACGAGGTCGATTTCGGCGCGGCGAGCCTCACGCCATATGCGCGGCTCGGCGACACCTTCGAGGCGACCGAGGCCTTCGAAGAGACCGGCAATGGCGCCGGCGCCGCGCTCACGGGTGAAGCCGATGTGGTCAACCAATCCTTCGCTACGCTCGGTCTGCGTGGCGCGTATCAATTCGTGGTGGGCCAGGGTGGTCTTGCGACATTCAGCGGTGGCATCGGCTGGCGTCGTGGTTTTGGTGAGGCGCCCACCGCGCATCTTGGGTTCAACGGCGGCTCGCCATTCGTTATCGCAGCCACCCCCGCCGCCGCGGACTCGTTACTGCTCGAGGCGGGGTTCGACCTCGACCTGGCCGAGGGGCTGGATGTTTCCGCGAGCTACACCGGCGATCTCACGGTCGATGGTCAGTCGCATGCGCTGAGGGCAGGACTGGGTGGAACGTTCTGAGGCTAGTTTGCGCCGATGCCCTCGACCACGAGACGAACGATGCGGCGGATCTCGCCGTCGCTGAATGTGCCGGTGGCGAGCGCGGTGAGCATGGCCTGCCCGTAGATGCCGAGCAGCAGCAGGGCCATGAAATCGGGGTCCTCATCCCGGCGGATAACACCCTGCTGCTGGCCGAGCACCAGGATGTCGCGGACGAGGCGCTGGAACGAAGGACGATCGGGCGGTGGCGCCACCGAGGGGCGCTCGGCCGGGCTGAGCGCCAGGCGGGCAAGCGAGGGGTTGGCGAGGCACCAGCCGGCGCTGTCGAGGAGGACAGCCGTCAACAGCCCCAGCACAGCTTCGTTGGCAGCGATGCGGGCGCGATAGCCGGCGTCGCCGGCTTCGACCCGGGCGATCAGCGTTTTTGCGATCTCATCCTTGGAGCTGAACAGGTTGTAGATCGTCTTGCGGGTGAGACCGGCCCGCGCCGCGATCTCCTCCATCGAGGTGTTGGTAAAGCCCAGTACGCGAAATGCCTGGTCGGCAGCTTCGAGGATCTGGGCACGGGAGCGATCGGTTCGCTTCAGGGTTGCCATAAGTACACAGTAGTGTAATTTTATACGGGTGTGAAGATGCGGGGCTATGAGATGTGGGAAGCTTTCGGCCCGGAGATCTGGATTGTCGATGGGCCGGTGGTTACCGCCGCCGCCGGCTTTCACTATCCCACCCGCATGACGGTGATCCGACTCGCGGGTGGCGACCTGGTGATCTGGTCGCCGGTGGCGCTGACGCCGCAGCTGCGCGGCGAGGTCGAGATGCTGGGCAATGTCCGCTATCTTGTCGCGCCCAACTCGCTGCATGACAGCTTCATTGCCGACTGGCATCGCGCCTTTCCGGTGGCCCAGGTGCTGGCAGCGCCGGGGGTCCGCGAGAAGCGAGCCGACCTCAAGTTCGGAGCCGACCTCGGCAACACGCCGGTACCCGGCTGGACCGGCGAGATCGAGGTCGTCCTGGTGCGCGGCAATCGCATCACCACCGAGGCGGTAGCCTTCCACCGGCCGAGCGGCACGGTGATCTTCACCGACCTGTTGCAGCAGTTCCCGCCCGGCTGGTTCAAGGGGTGGCGCGCCCTGGTGGCGCGCCTCGACCTGATGCTGGCGGACGAACCCTCGGTGCCGCGAAAATTTCGCGTCGCCTTGTCCGACAAGCGCGTCGCCCGGGCAGCGCTCCGCCGCATCGTCGCCTGGCGCGCCAACAAGGTGCTGATGGCGCATGGCACGCCGGTCAGACGGGAAGGCCATGCCTTTCTCAAACGGGCCTTCGCCTGGCTGGTGAAATGGTGAGGCAAGGGGCCTCGCCCGGTCCACGAATGGTCCTTGCAGCGCCAAACCAAGGACACAAATCCGATCCTAAATCGCGGCTGATCCGGTAGCGCCGACAAGGCGTTGCTACGCGGGCGGGCAAAATCTGAGGAGGCGGTCTTGAAATTTGACTGCAGGTCCATAATTTTGCGTGGACGCGTTGGCCGACACGATGCTAATGCGCTTTTCAGACGTCAGGAGGCGTCCAGGATGGAGAAGGCTTTTCAGGTGACCCGACGACCGTAATCGGTCGGCAGCCGGCTTAAGTGGGCCGGCACGTTTGTCCTCGTCTCTTTAGTTCCTGGACCAGTCACATGATCGCGCCTTCCGTCTCCGTCGCTGCTGAAGCAGCGCCTCCGCAACTTGGCCTGCCCACCGTTCGCTTTGCTACTCCGGCCGACGATCAGTTCGTCGAGGACCTGCAGGCGCTTGCCTTCGGGCCGGGCCGCTTTGCCCGCACGGCGTTCCGGGTGCGCGAGCGCTTCCCGATCGACACGACGCTCAGCCTGATTGCCGAAGTGAACGGGCAGGCCTGCGGCTCGGTGTGGATGACGCCGATCAGCGTCGGCGGCATCGACGGCTACATGCTTGGGCCGCTGGCGACGCACCCGGATTTCCGCAAACGCGGCGCCGGTAAGATGCTGGCCAAGGAGGTTTCCCGCATTGCGCTCGAGCGCGGCAAAGGCAGCTTCGTACTGCTGGTCGGCGACCGCGACTATTATTGCCCGCTCGGCTGGGTACCGACGCAGTTGGGCGCCATCGAGTTCCCAGGACCAGTCGATCCGAGCCGGGTGCTGGTCTACTCCAACGACCCGACAATGGCCGTGCGGCTCGCCGGCCCGATCAAGGCGTTCGGCGCCGGCAGGCGCTCGTAAGTCATTCCAGGTGCAGGCAAAGCGGCTGGCCATCCGGGCCGGCCGCTGCTTGAACACGGCCCTCAGGAACCGTTCATTTCGAGAAAGGTAGGTCGCCGCATCCCAACGGCGAAACGCCGGAACAATCCGGCCCGCCTTCCTCATTTGAAAGATACTGAAATGATCCGTGCCTCCCTCGTCATCGTCGCGCTGCTCGCCGCTTTTGCCGCTTCCGCTCCGGCCCATGCCGGCAGCGGCCAGAATGGCGTCACCAACAACGGCATTGACCCCAATGGGTCGAGCCTCAACGGCAGCGGCCAGAACGGCTCCGGTCAGAACGGTTCGGGCCAGAACGGCTCCGGCCAGAACGGTTCGGGTCAGAATGGCAGCGGGCAGAACGGCAGTGGGCAGAACGGCACCGCGGTTTCCGATCTGGTGCTGAAGCAGATGAAGCTGATCGCGGTCGAACTGGCCAACTGATCCCTCGCCCTGGCGCCGGGACGAGGCTCGTTCCCGGCGCTTCGAGGCTGCTGCATCCCAACCGAAGTCTCCCCATGCGCTCGATGTCACTGTCCGCCTTGATCTTCAGCTTGCTGGCGGTGCTGTTCACCGGGCCCGCCGCGGCGCAGGCGCTGAAGCCGACCGTTACCGCCATCGAGGCGGCGGAGGGCACCTTCCGCGCCACCCTGTCGGATGGGACGACCCGGCAGGGGACCGAACTGGTCGGCATGGTGCTGACCTATTCGGACGGCGACAGCACCATCCGCATCAGGCTGAAGGGAGTACGGCCCGACCCACGCGACACCAGCGGCAAGCTGCAGCTCAACGACCTGCGCTACGCCGATACCGACAACCCCTATTGCTCGCCTTCTGCCGATGGCGTCCGCGAGGGCTACGCCGTCGCCGGGCGCGCCGATGCCGATGGCACCATTCATCCGGCCGAGCCGGGCGAGTTCGTGCTCACCTGCACCTCGGGTGCCCAGGGCAAGTGCCTGCGCTTCGGCTATCGCCCCTGGGAGATCGGTCCCGATGGCGTCTCCAAGGCGGACCGCTACAACGCCTGTATCCACATGGTGCGCGCCGATTACTGCGGCGATGGCACGCCGACCACCAGGGACGGCACGATCATCGACATGTTCGACGATGCCGGCATCCAGGTCGCCGACCGGAACCCGGGGTTCAGCTTCGAGGCGGCGTGGACCCCGAAGGGGGCGGCCTGCGTGGCTCATGTGCGGATCCGCGAAAATATCTCGCTCGAGGACCTGGCCCGGACCTGTCCGCGCCTTACCGGAAAGCTCGGTCCCGAGGCCTGCTCCGAGGGTGCCGTTTCGGCCGAGGTTTACAACCTGTCGAAGTAGGCGACAGCTCACCCTGACAGCGACAGTTCTTGATTTGCCGCATGACCTTGTTGGAAAAGTCTGCCAGTTACGGGTGAGACGTTCTGGAGTGCCGGCCCTGACTGACGACGCGCTGATCACGAGAATCGCCAGCCGGCTGTTGCGCGAACCGGAAGCGTACGACGCCACGGCCGGCATGCTGCCCGACTGGGTGCCGGACACGCCGCCCGGCCGCCCGCCGGTGCCGGCGGCGGTGCTGATCGCGCTGGTCAGGCGTCCCGAGGGACTGTCGATTCTCTATACCGAGCGCTCGCCCGAGCTCCGCTCGCATTCCGGGCAGATCGCCTTTCCGGGCGGCAAGGTGGATCCGACCGACAGGGATGCGGCCGATGCGGCGTTGCGCGAGGCCTGGGAAGAGGTGCAGCTCGAGCGCAGCGAAGCCGAGGTGCTGGGCTTCATGCCGCTCTACTATACCGGCACGAACTACCTGATCACCCCGGTCGTGGCGGTGGTGCAGCCGAGCCGGCCCTTCATCCCCAATCCAGGCGAGGTGCGCTCGGTGTTCGAGGTGCCGCTCGATTACCTGATGACCCCCGGCAGCTACACCACGTTCCACATCAAGCGGGGTGGCCGCGAGCACTCGACCTGGCAAATCGAGCATAGCGGGCTTGTCATCTGGGGCATAACAGCGAACCTTACACGACGCTTCCACGATCTGGCGCTAAGCCCAGAGAAGGATTTGGGCCCGGAGGGCGGTTGAACAAGCTGGGGGACATCGACGAACGCCTCAGGCGCGCCGACTGGCTGATGCGGCCGGAAACGCAGCGCATGCTGGCTTTGCTCGATGGCGCCGAGGGCCGGACCCGGGTGGTCGGCGGCATCGTCCGCGATACGCTGCTGGAGCTGCCGCGCGAGAATTCCGACATCGACATGGCGACCGAGCTCAGGCCCGACGAGGTAATGCTCAGGGCCGAGCGGGCGCGGCTTTCGGCCTATCCGACCGGCATCGAGCACGGCACGGTGACGCTCAGGCTCGACCGGCTCACCGCCGAAGTGACGACGCTGCGCGAAGATGTCGAGACCGACGGGCGGCACGCCGTGGTCCGGTTCGGCACCGATTGGCGGCAGGATGCGCTGCGCCGGGATTTCACCCTCAATGCGCTCTATGCGGGCATGGACGGCACGCTGTTCGATCCGCTGCACGGGGTGGAGGATTGCCTCGCCCGCAAGGTGCGGTTCATCGGTAAGCCGGCCGAACGGATCGCCGAGGACCGGCTGCGGGTCTATCGCTTCTTCCGCTTTTCGGCGAGCCACGCCGGCGAGCAGTTCGATCCTGACGGGCTTGCCGCCTGTGCCGCGGCGGCGGGAACGCTGGGGCGGCTGGCGGCGGAGCGGGTGGGGGCCGAAATGCGCCGGATGCTGGCGCTGCCGCGCATCGCCAATACGCTGAAGGCGATGCGGGAGGCCGAGATCCTGGAACTGCCCGAGGCAATGATCCGGCTGCTCTACGGCTATGAGCGGCGGGTGCGGAAGCCGGAATATGCAGCGCGGCTGGCGATCCTGATGTCGGAAATCGCCGCAGATCGGTTGCAGGCGATTTGGCGGCTGTCGAACGACGATATCGGCACGGCCGAGGCGATCCTCTCGGCGGCGCGGCTGATCGCCGAGTTCCGGCTGAATGAAGCCGCCTATCGGCATCCCGGGGCGCTGGCCGACGGCATCGACGTTGCGGCGACGCTGTCGAACTGGGGCGATGCGGGCAAGCTCGCCGTTCTCGAACAGCTGCAGCGGCTCGACGTGCCGCGTTTCCCGATCCGCGGCAACGACCTTATCGGCCTCGGCATGCCGCCGGGGCGCGAGCTCGGGGTGGAACTGGAGCGGCTCGAACGCGCCTGGATCGAGAGTGGGTTTGTTCTCGATCGCGCAGCGCTGCTGGAGATGGTGCGGGGGTAGGGGGCGTTTCTCCAGGGCCGGTGCGCTTGGCGCCCCTCACCCTGGCCCTCTCCCCAGAGGGGCGAGGGGACGCGAGGTGAACCGGCGGTGCAACACCTGTCCCTTATACACCTTTCCTAGCCCACGACACAGGCAAAAATCCCTGACGCCGTCTTCTGCGTGAAAAAACAAAA
>NZ_LAJE02000075.1 GCF_000970465.2 Devosia insulae DS-56 | reverse complement strand
GATCAAGGGTGGGGGTCAGCCCGCACCGGCTTCAGAGGCTCTCTCCGGCCCCTCGAACCCATAAGCCCGCTGCACCAGTGCAATGCGGATGTGGTAGCCGGCGTACCATTCGGCCCGCCCGCGCCGCTGCGCCTCGGCGTGGTCGGCCACCGCCTTTCAGTTACGGATGGCATCCTCGTCGGTCCAGAACGAATTGAGGATGCCGAAACCGCTGGCGTCGCGGCAGCTCTCAAAGCCGAGAAAGCCCGGCTGCCGGCTAGCCAGCTCGAGCATTGCGACACCCATCTCGTGGTGCCCGTTATCGCCGGGTGTGCGCTGTGAGGCGAAGCTGACCATGTAATAGGGCGGCTCGGGCAGAGTTGGGCTTGGCATTTGAGGCCTTGGGCGCGATTCTGACGCCCACGAGCATAGCAACCCGGCGCCTCAGACCCTACTGCTGCCTGAGGTTCCCGGTCAGCCACAGTACGACGAGCAGCAGCGCCAGCACCCCGAGCCACAGCCAGCGCCGTCGCGCTGCTTCGCCGGTGAACAGCCAGTCGCGCCAGCCGCTCATTCGGCCGCGGTCTTCTGAGCCGTGCCGAAGCGCTTCTCGATATAGTCGGCGACCATCACCTTGAACTGCTCGGCGACATCGGCGCCGCGGAGCGTCGCGACCTTCTGGCCATCGACGAACACCGGGGCGGCCGGGGTTTCGCCGGTGCCGGGAAGCGAGATGCCGATATTGGCGTGCTTCGATTCCCCCGGGCCATTGACGATGCAGCCCATCACCGCGACCGACAGGCTTTCGACGCCCGGATAGCGTTCCTTCCACTCCGGCATCGACGCGCTGAGGTGATCCTGGATTTCCTTGGCCAGCACCTGGAAGGTCTGGCTGGTGGTGCGCCCGCAGCCCGGGCAGGCCGCGACCACCGGCAGGAACTGCCTGAAGCCCATGGTCTGCAGCAGCTGCTGCGCCACCCGCACTTCCTGCGTACGGTCGCCGCCCGGCTCGGGCGTCAGCGACACGCGGATGGTGTCGCCGATCCCCTGCTGCAGCAGGATGCCCATGGCCGCCGACGAGGCGACAATGCCCTTCGAGCCCATGCCCGCCTCGGTCAGCCCCAGATGCAGCGCATAGTCGCAGCGCGCCGCCAGGTCCTGGTAGACCGCGATCAGGTGCTGGACGTCCGACACCTTGGTCGAGAGGATGATGTGATCCCGGGCAAGCCCGAGCTCTTCGGCCCGTTGCGCCGAGAGCAGCGCCGACTGGATGATCGCCTCGCGCTGCACCGCCGCCGCCGAAACCGGCGTCGCCGAGGCCGAGTTCTCGTCCATCAGCCGGGTCAGCAATTCTTCATCGAGCGAGCCCCAGTTCACCCCGATGCGCACCGGCTTGTCATATTTCATCGCCAGTTCGATCAGCGTCGCGAACTGGGTGTCGCGCTTGGCCTTGAAGCCGACATTGCCCGGGTTGATCCGGTACTTGGCCAGGGCCTCGGCCGCCGCCGGATGGTCGGTCAACAGCTTATGGCCGATATAGTGGAAGTCGCCGACGATCGGCACAGTGATGCCACGCGCCGCCAGCCGATCGCGGATATGCGGCACGGCCGCCGCCGCCTCGTCGCGATCGACGGTGATGCGGACAATCTCCGAGCCGGCCCGCCACAGCTGCGCCACCTGGCGCACTGTCGCCTCGATATCGGCGGTATCGGTATTGGTCATCGACTGGACGACGATCGGCGCACCGCCGCCCACCATCACGCCACCGACATTGACGCCGACCGACTGCCGGCGGGGAGAAATGCTCATCGAGAACCTCTGGGGCGCTTTCAGGATGAGTGCGGACTCTTCCGGCTCGAAAGCGCGACAATCATGGACCTGCCGCCTCAGCAAATAGGCCTTTGACGTTGAGGGCGCAATGTTACGATTGCGTGACCAATTGAAGCGAGTTGCCTATGACCTTCCAAGCCTATCTCGACAACATTGAGAAGCAGACCGGCGTCACGCCCGACCAATGGATCAGCCTGGCAACCGCCAGGGGCTTCACCAAAACCGGCACCAAGGCAACGCAGATCACTGACTGGCTGAAGGCCGATTACAGCCTCGGGCATGGCCACGCCATGGCGATCGTCAAGCTGCTGAAGGATCGGGCCGGGCTCAAATAGCACCGCCTCAGGCGACGGCGATCGCCTCAATCTCGACCAAGAGCGGCGGGGCAGCGAGGGCCTTTACCACCAGCAGCGTCGTCGCCGGCGGCGGGGACGGCAAGCCGCCACCGGCCGCCTGCATGAAGCCTGGGATCAGGCTGTCATCGGTGAGGTAGATCGTTACTTTGGCGAGGTTGGCCGGGGTCATTCCGGCTTCCGCCAGCACGGCATTGAGGTTGGCCACGGCGATCTGCGCCTGCTCACCGATATCGGCGCCCATCCGCCCCGTGGCATCGACACCCACCTGCCCCGAAATGTAGAGCGTACGCGTGGCGTTGGTGGCGAGGGCGCCGTGGCTGTATGGGGCCTCCGGCGCGGCGCGGCCGGGATTGAGCATGGTCAGCATGGTGGGTTCTCTCACTGCTTGTTGGGTTGGGTACGGGCGGCACGCAGCCGCTCGAAGGTCGCGTTCACCGCGGCGCGCATCGCTTCGAGGCTGGTGCCGCTGCGCGAAAGCGTCAGCACGCCGTGATAGAGCAGCACCAGCTGCATGGTCTCGACCTCGGCTTTGGCCGTACCAATTTCGCGGGCCAGCACGCTGGCGATCGCTTCGCGCACCAGCGTCAGCGTTTCGGTGATGCCGTCCGACGCGATGCCCGGCGCCATGCCGAATTCGATAATCGAATTGTTGACGAGGCACCCAAAGCCATCCGACAGCGGCGGCGCCAGCACCGAAAGATAGAGCTGCTCCAGCTCGTCGAGGCCGGCATCCGCGCCGGCGAAGACCGCGAGCCGCTGCCGTACGAAGCCATGCACATAGTGCTCGAGCGCCGCGCGGAACAACCCGGCCTTGTCACCGAACGCGTTGTAGATGCTGCCCGAAACCAGCCCGGTGGCCCGCTCCAGCTCGGCGATCGAAGCATCGCGATAGCCATGCTGGCGGAAGGCGTTGCCGGCGGCAGCGAGGACGGCGTCGCGATCGAATGAACGTGTTCTAGCCATAGCGCGAATTATAGAACGTGTATCTTAGAATGCAAGTTCTAAAATCTAGATGGAAGCTGCGACCGACTGCAGCACCCCTTGAAGCGGGCTCCGGCCGAGACCATTTCTAGGGTCATGAACAGGTTCTCGCTCCTCGCCCGCTTCCTCACCTTCCGCAAGGAACTCGCAACGCTCTGGCAGGCCTTCGTCTCCGCTGAGACGCCGGTGCACCTGAAGGCGCTGATGCTGCTGGTGCCGGTTACCTGTTGAGCCCGATCGACCTGATTCCCGACGTCATTCCGCTGCTCGGCTGGGTCGACGATTTCATCGTCTTGCCGCTCCTGGTCAGCCTGATCGTGAAAATGCTGCCGCAGAAGGCGCCGGTTTATCGCGACGCCGCCGGCAACAAAGTCATCGACGGCACCTATCGCCGGCGCTAACCACTGCCGGTTTCTGTCAGTTCACCGTGACACAGGTCTCCGCATAACGGAGACCAACCATGACCAGATACTGGATTGCCGTTGCCTCAGCCGAGCACGCCCGTCGCGGGCGTGAAGGCTTCATGCAGGTCAATCACGGCAAGAAAGCCCCGCTGCAGCGCATCCGCGCCGGCGACGGGGTCACCTACTATTCGCCGGCCGAAACCATCGGCGGCAAGGATCGGCTGCAAAGCTTCACCACCATTGGCCGGGTCCGCGACGAAGCGCTCTACCAGGGCGTGATGGGCGGCGACTTTACGCCGTGGCGGCGCAACGTCGACTATGCCGAGGCCAACGACGCGCCCATCGCGCCGCTGCTCGAGCGGCTCGAGTTCACCCGCGGCAAGGCCAACTGGGGCTACCAGATGCGCTTCGGCCTGTTCGAGATCAGTGAGAGCGACTTCCGCACCATCGCCACGGCAATGGGCGCGGAAGTCTGAGGCCTACTCGAAGCGGACCAGGAGGTCCTTGGCGTCGATCTGGTCGCCCGGCTTCACCGTGACTTCCGCGACGATGCCGTCGGCTTCGGCGTGGATGGCGGTTTCCATCTTCATCGCTTCGATCGACAGCAGCACGTCGCCGGCCACCACCTTGTCGCCGACCTTGATGCCCAGCGACGAGATCACGCCCGGCATCGGCGCGCCGATCTGCTTGGCATCGCCCAGAGCCGCCTTGGCACGGACCTTCACCTCGCCGACCTTCAGCCGGTCGGGCACGGTGATGGTGCGCGGCTGGCCGTTCAGATCGAAGAAGACCCGCACTTCGCCCTTCTCGTTGGTCTCGGTACGGCCCTGGTAGGTCAGCACCAGGGTCTTGCCCTTCTCGAGGTCGAGGAACACTTCCTCGCCCTCCTTAAGACCGTAGAAATAGATCGGCGTCGGCAGCACTTCGGTGGGGCCGTACTTGTCCTGCGTCTTGACGAAGTCTGCGTACACCTTGGGGTACATCAGGTACGAGGCGAGCCGCTTGTCGTCGACCTCGCCGCCAATGTCCTTGGCCACCTTCTTGCGCTCGGCCTCGAGGTCGATCGGCTTGAGGTAGGAACCAGGGCGCTCGGTGAGCGGCGTCCGCCCCTTCAGCACCTTCTTCTGCAACGCCTTGGGGAAGCCGCCGGGCGGCTGGCCGAGATCGCCGGCAAAGAACCCGACCACCGAATCCGGGAAGGCAATATCGCGCAGCGGGTCCTCGACATCGGCGCGGGTCAGCCCGGCCGACACCATGGCCAGCGCCATGTCGCCCACCACCTTGGAGGACGGCGTCACTTTCACGATGTCGCCGAACATCTGGTTCACGTCGGCATAGGTCTGCGCCACCTGGTGCCAGCGGCTTTCCAAGCCAAGGGAACGCGCCTGCTCCTTCAGATTGGTGAACTGCCCGCCCGGCATTTCATGCAGGTAGACTTCCGAGGCGCCGCCCTTCAGGTCGCTCTCGAAGGCGCGGTACTGGTTGCGCACCGCTTCCCAATAGAACGAGATCTCGCGGATCACCTTCTGATCGAGCCCAGGGGCGCGCGGACCATCCTTCAGCGCCGCAACGAGCGAGCCGAGCGTCGGCTGCGACGTGGTGCCCGACAGCGCGTCCATCGCCGCATCGACCGCGTCGACACCGGCCTCGACCGCCGCCATGATCGTCGCCGCCGCGGCGCCCGAGGTATCGTGGGTGTGGAGGTGGATCGGCAGGCCGATTTCCTGCTTCAGCGTCTCGATCAGTTTTTTGGCGGCGGCCGGCTTCAAGAGCCCGGCCATATCCTTGAGCCCCAGCACATGCGCGCCGGCGGCCTCGAGTTCCTTGGCCAGCCCGACGTAATATTTGAGGTCGTACTTGGCCCGCTCGGGGTCGAGCAGGTCGCCGGTGTAGCAGATGGCGCCTTCGGCCACCTTGTCGGCCTCGATCACCGCGTCGATCGAGACGCGCATGTTCTCTACCCAGTTGAGGCAGTCGAACACGCGGAACACATCGACCCCGCCCTTCGCCGCTTGCGCGACGAAGAACTTCACCACGTTGTCGGGGTAGTTGGTGTAGCCGACGCCGTTCGAACCGCGCAGCAGCATCTGCGTCAGGATGTTGGGCGCGCCTTCGCGCACTGCGGAGAGCCGCTCCCACGGGTCTTCGTTGAGGAAGCGCATCGACACGTCGAACGTCGCGCCGCCCCAGCATTCGAGCGAGAACAGGTTCGGCAGCCCGCGGCTATAGGCCCGAGCGATGCGCGTGATGTCGAACGAGCGCATCCGGGTGGCGAGCAGCGACTGGTGCGCATCGCGCATCGTCGTGTCGGTGAACAGCACCTGCTCCTGCGCCTTCATCCAGCGCGCCAGGCCCTTCGGCCCGTCGCGATCGAGGATCTGCTTGGATCCTTCGACGACGATCAGCGGCTCGTATTCCGGCACCACCGGCACTGCGGCATCGGCCGGCGGCCGCGGCCGGTCGCGCACTTCCGGATGGCCGTTGACGGTGACGTCGGCAATATAGGTGAGGAGCTTGGTCGCCCGGTCCTGCCGCTGCTTGAAATCGAACAGCGCCGGCGTCGTGTCGATGAAGCGCGTGGTGTAGCGGTTCTCGATGAAATCCGGATGGGTGATGATGTTCTCGAGGAACGCCAGGTTGGTGGCGACACCGCGAATGCGGAACTCGCGCAGCGCCCGGTGCATGCGGGCAATCGCCTCGTCGGCGGTCGGGGCCCAGCAGGTGATCTTTTCGAGCAGTGGATCGTAGAACCGGGTGACCACCGCACCGGCATAGGCGGTGCCGCCATCGAGGCGCACGCCGAACCCGGTGGCCTCGC
This sequence comes from Devosia insulae DS-56, assembly GCF_000970465.2. Taxonomy (GTDB): domain Bacteria; phylum Pseudomonadota; class Alphaproteobacteria; order Rhizobiales; family Devosiaceae; genus Devosia_A; species Devosia_A insulae. The sequence goes on along the minus strand of NZ_LAJE02000075.1, from coordinate 8,272 downwards.
GATAGGCGGTGATCCGGCCATAGTCCGGGATGAAGTTCTGCTCCGGATCCTCGGTGGTGACGCGGCACTGGATGGCATTGCCGTTGAGCCGGATATCTTCCTGCTTCGGCACCCCGGATTCGGGCGTGCCGATCACCGCGCCCTCGAGCAGGCGGATCTGCGCCTTCACGATATCGATGCCGGTGACCACTTCGGTCACCGTGTGCTCGACCTGGATGCGCGGGTTCACTTCGATGAAGTAGAACTTGTTGGTATCGGCATCGAGCAGGAACTCGACCGTGCCGGCGCCGCGATAGTTCGCCGCCTCGCCGAGCCGGATCGCTGCGCCGGTGAGGTCGTCGCGCACCGCCTGGCTGAGATAGGGCGCCGGGGCGCGCTCGACGACCTTCTGGTTGCGCCGCTGCACCGAGCAATCACGCTCGAACAGGTGCACGAGGTTCCCGTGGTCGTCGCCGATCAACTGCACCTCGACATGGCGGGCCCGCTCGATCAGCTTTTCGAGATACATCTCGTCTTTGCCGAACGCCGCCTTGGCTTCGCGCTTGCCCTCGGAGACTTCATGGACCAGCGTCGACTCGTCCATGATCCTGCGCATGCCGCGGCCGCCGCCGCCCCAGCTGGCCTTCAGCATCAGCGGATAGCCGATCTCGGCGGCCATGCGCTTGACTTCATTCATGTCGTCGGGGAGCGCCTCGGTCGCCGGCACCACCGGCACCTCCGAGGCGATCGCCATGTTACGCGCCGCCACCTTGTTGCCGAGGTCGCGCATCGTCTGGGCCCGCGGCCCGATGAAGATGATCCCCGCGTCCTCGCAGGCATCGGCGAATTCCGGGCTTTCCGAGAGCAGACCGTAGCCCGGGTGGATCGCATCGGCGCCCGAGATGCGGGCGATGCGGATATATTCGTCGATCTGCAGATAGGCTTCGACCGGACCCTTGCCCTTGCCGATCAGGTAGGCTTCGTCGGCCTTGAACCGGTGCAGCGCCAGCTTGTCCTCTTCGGCGTAGCAGGCGACCGTCTTGATGTTCAGCTCGTTCGCGGCGCGAAACACCCGGATGGCGATTTCACTGCGGTTGGCGACAAGGATTTTCTTGATCGGCATCGATTTAACCCGAGCAGGAGGGGGCGAGGCACATCAGTGCCGGCAAGGGAGACGAGGGCGTTGGCCCGAGGGGCCGCTGCCCTATTTCTGGCTCAGATGTCCCGCGAGATGGGACATGTCGTAACCCGCATTCGCTGCCGCCGAGATGATCTCGGAGGCAGGTGCCTTGCCGGCCTGGCTCAACGCCCACAGGGTCGTCGAGCGGGTGCCGGAGCGGCAATAGCAGAACACGGGGCCGGTGCTCCCCTCGAGCACCTGTTTGGTCTCCTCGACCATCTGGGCGCTGATGCCCTCGCGGCCGAGCGGAATGTAGTGATAGGCGAGGCCGGCGTCGTGCGCCGCTTGCTCGATCGTCGCGCTGGCGGCCTGGTCCGGGGATTCCCCGTCCGGCCGGTTGTTGATGATGGCGACGAAACCCTGGGCCTTGATGGAGGCCACATCCTCGGGGCTGATCTGCGGGGACACGCTCACGTGGTCGTTGATCCGCTTCACGTCCAAATCACATACTCCGATAGATATGCCAGGGTCTTCCCGGAAGCCTTTATAGACATCGCGCTGTCCGGGAGGCAAGGCGCGCCAGCGCCCGCCCTAAGTCTCACGACTTTGGATTAGGTCGCGTGCAATGGTTTCCGCATATAGACCGCCGTGCCGTTGAGGAAATCCTCGATCCGGTCCACCTCGAAGCCGAGCCGGGTGTAGAGCGCGATATTGCTCTCGAACGCCCCGTTGGTGACGAGCCGCAGCTCGGGATGACCGGCCACCATCGCCCGCTGCTCGGTGAAGGCAATCAGCATCCGCCCGATGCCGCGCCCCTGCGCCGCCGGCGCCACCGCGACATTGTCGATCCACAGGTGATCGGGGTGCGGCACCGTCTCGATCAGCCCGAGAATGGCGCCATCCTCAACCGCCAGGTCAAAGCGGTGCTCGCGCACCGCCTTGTCGTAGTCGACCCGCATCGGCATCGGCTCGCGCCCGATCAGCGGCACCCATTTGGCATAGGCCGCCATGACGATAGCAGCGATGGCCGCCGCCTCATGCGGCTGGGCAACACGGATCTCGATGGATTTTGCGCTCATAGCTTCCGCCTACGCCCTCAGGCGGCGGAAGCAAAGCGCGATCGCAGCGGTTCCGGCCGGGCCAGCAGGTACCCCTGCAGCGCCGTAACGCCGGCGTGCCGCAGGAATTCCAGCTGCTCAGCGGTCTCCACCCCTTCGGCGATCACCTCGACCTCGAGCGACTGGGCAATCTTGGCGATCGATGAGACGATCAGCCCGTCGATCAGGCTGTCCGGCAGGTTGGCTACGTAGGAGCGGTCGATCTTGATGATGTCGAACGGAAAGCCTCTGAGATATTCGAGGCTGGCAAAGCCGCTGCCGAAATCGTCGATCGCCACCCGTACCCCGAGCGCCCGCAGCGCCTCGATATTGCTCAGCTCCACCGTGCCGGATTTGAGCGGCAGCGACTCGGTGATCTCGATGACGATCTGGCTGCCGCTGATCCCGGCTTCCAGGAGGATATCGGCGAAGCGCTCGGCGAAATCGCCGCGCCTCAGCTGCACCACCGAGACATTGATCCCCACATGCGGCGTGCCCAGCGCCGCGAGGTCGGCGCATGCGCGGCGAAGCACCCAGTCGCCCAGTTTGTCGATCAGGTCGGACTGCTCGGCAATGCCAATGAAATCGCCGGGCGGCACTTGGCCGCGCACCGGGTGCTGCCAGCGCACCAGCGCCTCGTGGCTGATGAGCGTGGTGCCATCGACGGCAAAGATCGGCTGATAGTGCAGCTCGAGTTCGTTGAGCAGGATCGCGGCGCGCAGGTCGCGCTCGACGAAGCGCTTGTGCCGCTCGTCGGCCATCAGTTCGCTCTCGAATGCCACCGTCGCAGCGCGGCCTTCCTTCTTGCCCTTGTAGAGCGCCAGGTCGGCTTTGGTGATCAGCTCGTCTGCCTCTGCCGCGTCCTGCGGCCATAGCGCCACCCCGATGGTCGCCGACAACCGGATCGGCCGGCCGTCAATGCTGATCGGCTGGCCCAGCGTTGCGAGGATCTGGTCGCCCAACCGCACCAGCGCCGGCCGGCTGTCCTGGCCGATCAGCGCGATGCCGAATTCGTCGCCGCCGAGCCGGCCGATCAGCGCCTCCGGCAACAGCGTTTTCAGTGTCTTCACCAGGTGCACCAGCGCCGCATCGCCGGCGCTGTGGCCGTGCGAGTCGTTGAGCACCTTGAGCTTATCCATATCGATCTGCATGTAGGCGACCGGGCGGTCATTGCCGTGCAGACTCTCCTTCAGCGCGCTGAAGAAATACGAGCGCGTATGCGCTCCGGTCAGCGCGTCGCGATAGGCGAGATCGAGCAGTTGCCGCTGCTCGTCGGCGGCGCTCTGCAATTCCTGCTTCAGCCGCACATAGCCCCAGCGCAGCAGCAGCAACAGGCTGGCGCCGGCCAGCACCCGCACCACCACCATCTCGATGGCGCGCGGGTCGGTGAAGTAGCCGATGAGCGCGATCGCGCCGGTCACCCCGATCAGCGCCGCCACTCCGGCGAACACCAGCCGGTAGGTCTTGATGATATGCTGCAGCGAGGCTTGGCGTTGCAACGTGAGGGCCTCCTGGCTCCGCCGGAGCGCTTTCAGGAAAAGTTGCAAGCTTTTCCGGTTCGAAAGCGCGACAAAGGGATCGATGACGCGCCTGTCGCGCACAATCGCGCCGCAGCCTCCTCCCAGAAGCTTTCTGAAGCCCTAACGGCTGCGGATTATGACAGCAAATACAAGCGCCTAGACCTCAACCCAGGTCGGCGGGCGGGCTACGCTAGGGCTGCCGCATGACAACGCCGTAACGGGCGCCCGGCACCGCGCGGGCCTGGTTAATGCTCTGTTACTGCGGCGCCGGTTCGGCCGGCGCTTCCAGCGGCGGCAGCCCGACCCATGGCCGCCAGATTTCGCCGCGTTCGGCGATAAACCGGTCGGCCACTGTTTCCACCGTTGCCCCTGCTTCGCCCAGTTGCTGCAGCATCAGGTTCATTTCGGCGAACGGCATGCGCGCCCGGCCGAAATAGGCCGCGACCTGCGGCGCATCGAGATAGACCCACTCGGCCAGCGCCACCACTACCGGGTCGGGGGCGAAGCCGGTCGGCACCGGCGCGGCGCAGGTGGTACGCCCCATGCAGAGGAACGCATCCCGGTCATAGGCGGCAAGCGTCACCGGCTTGAAGGCGAACTGCGCCAGCACCGCATTGGGCTGCCAGTAATAGAACAGGATCGGCTCGTTCCGCCCCACCGCCTCGGCGATCAGCGTATCGAGCTCGAACCGGTTGGCCGGCTCGACGATATCGAACAGCTGATCGAGCCCGTAGGCGCGCAGCATGTTGCGGTTCACCACCGCGCAGCCCCAGTCGACCGGACAGGAGATGAACTTGCCGCGGCCATTGCCGTCGCCGAAATCGGCGGCATGTGCCTTCAGCCCGTCGATCGTGGTCACTTCCCGCCACTGCGCCGCGGCATATTCGGGCACGAACCAGCCCTCGAAGGTGATGTCGGCATAGGGCGCCCCGGCCTGCCGCACCTTCTGGCCCTTCATTGCGGCATTCCAGATATCGGCGATGCGCCCGATCCACAATTCCGGCGCCACGGCCGGCTGACCGGTGGCGCCCATCGACGAGCCGGTCGCGGCGAGGTCGCCCTCCTGCACCGCCACGTTGCAGAGATAATTGGCAGTGAGCAGCCGCGAATGCACCTCGGCCAGGAGCGCCGACGAGGGCCAGGCCATGCGGGCGATGGCCAGCTGCTGGGTGCCGCAGGGCGGTGGCGGCGGCGCCGCGCCGATCGCCGGGTCTGCCGCCGCGCCCGCCGCCGGAGGATCGAGCGTCTGCACCGAGTCCTGCGCCACCGCGCTCTCAAGCGACAGGGCCAGTGCGAGAATGGAGAGGCAGCGGAACAGCTTTATCATCGGACCGGCGCGAGGAACGGATCAGAGCTCGAACTTATAGGGCTGGAAGCCCTCAAGACAAATGCCTCGCTGGGCTTTTACCACTTGATCAAAAGCGGATGACTCGCCTTCGCAATTTATGCAATATCGCCCGCAGCGGGGCACGGGTTGTGCCCCCGTTGATTGTTGCTTCGGTGGAGACGGCGGTAAACAACGCCGCACGGCGGAGTGACGTTGCAGAGGGACATCATGAACAAATCCAGTATCCTTGGCCTCGCCGTTGCGGCGACCGTGCTCGGTCTCGCCGTTCCGGCGCTCGCCGAAGACGTCAAGCTCGGCATTCTCGGCGATCTGACCGGACCGATCGAAAGCCTGGCGCCGCCGATCGTGGCCGGCGCCCAGCTGGCCTTCGACCAGGTCAACGCCCAGGGCGGTATCCTCGGCGGCGGCAAGATCGTCACCATCACCGGTGATAGCGCTTGCGATCCGTCGGTCGCCGGCCCGGCTGCCGACAAGCTCGTCAACACCGACCAGGTGACCGCCATTGTCGGCGCCTTCTGCACCGGCGCCACCATCGGCGCTGCCACCGCTGCCGGCATCCCGGGTGGCGTCGTGCAGATCTCGCCGTCGGCTTCGGCTCCGGCGCTCACCACGCTCGAAGACAATGACCTGGTCTTCCGCACCACCCCGTCGGACGCCTTCCAGGGCGTCAAGCTTGCTGACCTCCTGACTCAGAAGGGCATCAAGGACGTTGCCGTCACCTACGTGAACAACGACTACGGCAAGGGCCTCGCCGACGTGTTCGTCGCCCAGTTCACCGCCAATGGCGGCACTGTGTCGGCCAACGTCGCGCATGAAGACGGCAAGGCCGATTATCGCGCCGAGCTCGGCCAGCTGTCCTCGAGCGGCTCGCAGAACCTCGTCATCCTCGCCTACGCTTCGGGCTCGGGCAAGACCGTGCTGCAGCAGGCCATCGAAGGCGGCGAGTTCACCGCGTTCGTCGGCGGCGACGGCATGATCGGCGACGACCTGGTGACCGGCCTCGATCCGGCTGCCGTCAACGGCAAGATCATCGCCACCCGCGCCGGCGCCTATACCGGCGCTTCGGCCGACGCCTACAAGAAGCTGGCGACCGATGCCGGCCAGGACCCGGCGGCGACCTATGCGCCGCAGGCCTATGACGCCGCCTTCCTCCTCGCCCTCGCGGTCGAGAAGAACGGTTCGGCCAAGCGCGAAGGCCTCTCGGCCGCTCTGCGTGAGATCGCTTCGGCTCCGGGCGAGAAGATCCTGCCCGGCGAGTGGGCCAAGGCGCTCGAGCTGATCAAGGCCGGCACCGACATCGACTATGATGGCGCTGGTGGTCCGGCAGACTTCGACAAGGCCGGCGACGTTGACGGCATCATCGTTGAAGTCGGCGTCACCGACGGCAAGTTCGTCGAAGTCGGCCCGGTGAAGTAAGCACCTCGCGACTGAGTGTTTCGAAGGCCCGGGAGCGATCCCGGGCCTTTTTCTTTGCCTGCACCTTGAAAGCAGACCGACGGTCTCTTAATTACAGACCATCGTTCTCTTATTGAGGTGCAGCCATGAGCTGGTCGACCAAGGATATTCCGGATCAATCGGGCAAGCTTGCCCTCATCACCGGCGCCACCGGCGGGTTGGGTTATGAAACCGCACTCGCCCTCGCTCGGGCGAACGCCGATGTGGTGCTGACCGGCCGCAGTGCCGATAAGGGCGCCGCCGCCCTCGCCCGCATTCGCGCCGAGATCCCGCGTGCCAAAGTGTCGTATGAGAGCCTCGATCTCGCCGCGCTCGCCAATGTCGCTGCCTTCACCGAACGCTTTGCCAAGGCGCACGACCATCTCGACATCCTCGTCAACAATGCCGGCGTCATGGCCCTGCCCGCGCGACAGGTCACCGTCGACGGCTTCGAGCAGCAGTTCGGCACCAACTACCTGTCGCATTTCGCCCTCACCGCCCGGCTGCTGCCGCTGCTGGCCCGCGCCAAGGCGCCGGTGACGGTGCAGCTCTCCTCGGGCTATGCGCATTCCGGCCGGATCGATTTCGACGACCTGCAGGGTGAACGGCTCTACCGGCCGTTCAAGGCCTACGGCCAATCCAAGCTCGCCATGCTGATGTTCGCGCTGGAGCTGCAACGCCACAGCGATCGCGCCGGCTGGAACCTCAAATCCACCGCGGCACATCCCGGCTATGCCCGCACCGAACTCATCCCCAACGGTCCCGGCACCACCGGGCTGTCCGGCCTCGCCATGCGCATCCTCTCGCCGCTGATGAGCCAGACCCCGGCCGAAGGCGCCCTGCCACAGCTCTTCGCCGCGACCTCCCCTGCCGCCGTGCCCGGCGGCTATTACAGCCCCAGCCATCGCTTCGAGCTGGTTGGCCCGCCCAAGGACGGTCGCTTCCCGGCTCACGCCAAGGACCAGGCGGTCGCCGCGCGGCTCTGGACCGTGTCGGAGCAGCTGACCGGTACCCGCTTCCCGGCGCTTGCCGCGCTGCCGGCTTGACAGCGGCACCGACGCGCCGCACCACAAGCACCTGATGACCAGCACAACCTTCCAGCGGGCTCGTAAACCCGAGGAAATCCAGGCCCGCCGCGAGACGCTGCTCGCGGCGGCGGCCGAGTTGTTCGATGCCGAAGGCCCGCTCGGCGCTGGCCTCAACGCCATCGCCGCCCGCGCCGGCTTTACCAAGTCCAATGTCTATCGCTATTTCGAGAGCCGCGAGGACGTGCTGCTGAGCCTGTTCCTCACCGAGATGGAGCAGCTCGTGCCGGGCTTCGCTGCAGCCATCGCCGCCACCCCCGAGGGTGACCTCGACGGGCTGGCGCGCGCCGTGACGGGACAGTTTGCCTCCCGTCCGCGCTTCGGCCACCTCACCTCGATCCTCTCGAACACGCTCGAGACCAACGTCTCCGAGGACACCATCGTCACGGTGAAGCGCACCATGGGCGGCATGGCCGCCGAAATGGCCACGGCGCTCCGCACCCGGCTGCCGAAAGCCTCGGCCGAGGATGCGCTGTGGGCCATCACCATGATCGGCGCGCTGGTGGCCGGCCTGTGGCCAGGCGCCCACCCGGCCCCGGTCGCCGAACGCGTGCTGTCCCGTCCGGAATTCGCCCGACACCGCCCCAGCATCGAACGCGACCTGCCCCGCACTGTGCGGGCGATTCTTGCCAGTATTGCTTAGATGGCTAGCTGCGATCGCTGGTGGCTGTGGACCCCCACCCCTGTCC
>NZ_LAJE02000074.1 GCF_000970465.2 Devosia insulae DS-56 | reverse complement strand
GGTGTTCGTCTAGCTCCCCTCCCCTCAAGGGGGAGGGGAGCTAGACGACCACCAGCAGCCCGGTCAGCCCGGCGACCTCGATCAGCGCCTGCAGCGCTCCGATCAGGTCGCCGGTCTGTCCGCCGATCAGCTTGCGGCAGGTCCACACCCACACCGCCGCGACGCCCGCCGCCGCGGCGAGCGACAGGATCACTGCCACCACACTGGTGAACGGCGCCGCCAGCACGAATGCCAGCAGCACGGCAAAACCCATGCCGCCGAAGAACGCCCGCCGCGACACCCGTCCGACCGAGGCCGAGGCGCCGCCTTCACGGGCATTGGGCAGCGCGACGCTGACCCAGAGCGAAGCCGAGCGGCCGATCACCGTCGAGGCCAGCCAGATCGCCGCGGCGGCCAGCGGGTTGTACGCCGCCACTGCGCCGATCGCCGTCACCCGCAGCAGCAAATAGAGCCCGATCGCTGCCACCCCATAGGTGCCGTGACGGCTGTCCTTCATGATCTCGAGCCGCCGCTCGATCGTCGCTCCGCCAATCAACCCATCGGCGCTGTCGGCCAATGCATCATCCGCCATGGCGCCGGTGGCCACCAGCATCGCGGCGACACCCAGCGCTGCCGCGAAATAGCTCGGCACGCCGAGCCAGGCGGCAAGCATCATCAGCAGGGCCGGCAGGAAGCCGATGGCGACGCTGGTAAAGCTCAGGCCCACGGCGATCCGGTTGAGGTTCGGCTGCTCGAACGGGCTATCGCCGGTGGGCAGCCGCGAGAAGAACCTGAGCCCCATGATCAGGTCGTCCGCCAGGCGCCAGCCAAACGCCTCGGGCTGCGGCGGTTGAGGCTCCGCCCCGGGGCGGAAGTTATCCTGCCGCGGAGGCGTGCGGGGCGTGTCGTCGCTCACTTGCGGTTCCCGTGCCATGGGTCGATGCTCGCTTGTCCTTCAGCCGAGGGGGCATTGCAAGATGAGTGTCACGCAGTTCGAACTGGTGTCGCATTGGCGGATCGCCGCACCGCTGGATCGCGTCTGGCCTGAGATCGTCGACGTCGACGCCTGGCCCTCCTGGTGGCGTGCCGTGCGCAACGTCGAGCGGATTCGCGACGGCGATGCGGGTGGGGTCGGGGCGCTCCGCCGTCTCACCTGGGCCACGGCGCTGCCCTACACCATTACCTTCGAGGTGGTTTCGACCCGGATCGAGCCGATGCAGCTGATCGAGGGGCACGCCAGTGGCGAGCTCAGCGGCGTGGGGCTCTGGACCCTCGAGCCAGACGGCAGCGGAACTTCAGTGCGATACGACTGGCGGGTCGATCTCGGTAAGCCCTGGATGCGAACCCTGGTGCCGTTGCTCCGCCCGGCCTTCGCCTGGAACCACAACGTCCTGATGGGCTGGGGCGAGGCCGATCTCAAGGCCCGGCTGGGCATCGGCTGATCCCCGGGTCTGCCTTTGCTGATCCCCGGGTCAGCCTTTGCTGATCCCCCGGGTCAGCCTTTGCTGATCCCCGGGTCAGCCTTTGCTGATCCCCGATCGCGCTGGACTCTTGGGGCCGGACTCGCCCATGAGTGGCGACCCCTGAGCCGGAGCCGAAATTGCCGTCCCCCTTCGCCGATATCATCGACCTGTTGCACATCGCGCCCTCCGGAGATGAAAGCGCCGTCGCTGCCATCCGCCAGCGCGATCGCCAGCTCACCAAGCCGCCCGGCTCGCTCGGCGAACTTGAGCACCTGGTCGAGTTTCTCGGCCGCTGGCAGGGGAAGGCCAAGCCCACCCTCGATAACCCGATGGTCGCGATCTTCGCCGCCAATCACGGCGTCACCGACCAGGGCGTCTCCGCTTTCCCGCGCGAAGTGACGGCGCAGATGGTCGCCAACTTCACCGCCGGCGGCGCCGCCGTCAGCCAGATCTGCGCACTGCACGAGCTGAACCTGCGCGTCTTCGAACTGGCGCTGGAGCTACCCACCGGCGATATCACCCGCACCGCCGCGATGGACGATCGCATGTGCGCCGCCACTGTCGCCTATGGCATGGAAGCAGTGGCCGGTAAGCCCGATCTGCTCGCCATCGGCGAGATGGGCATCGGCAACACCACCGTCGCCGCCGCCATCTACGCTGCGCTGTTTGGCGGCAGCGGCGCCGACTGGGTCGGCCGCGGCACCGGGGTCGACGACGCCGGGCTCGCCCGAAAGGCCGATGCCGTCGATCGTGCGCTGGCGCTGCATAGGGATGCACTGGGCGACCCGCTCGCCATCCTCGCCCGCCTCGGCGGCCGCGAGATCGCCGCCATGCTCGGCGCCATCATCTCGACGCGCCAGCAGAAGATCCCGGTGATCGTCGATGGTTTTGTCGCCACCGCCGCTGCGGCCATCGCGCAGGCGGTGAACCCCGACGCGATCGACCATTGCATCTTCGGCCACCTCTCGGGCGAGCATGCCCATGCCCGGGCCCTCGAGGCGATGGGCAAGCGCCCGTTGCTCAACCTCGGCATGCGGCTGGGGGAGGGGAGCGGCGCCGCGCTCGCTGCCGTGCTTGCCAAGACGGCGCTCCACCTCCACAACAACATGGCCACCTTCGGCAGCGCCGGGGTCAGCGACAAAAACTGACCCCGCGGGTCAGCGGCAAAAACTGACCCGGGGGTCAGCGGCAATAGCTGACCCGGGGTCAGCGACAGGGAGGCCCAGGCGATGATCGCGGCCGGTGCAGAGGCAACCATTGACCTCGCCACTGGCCATCGCGTCAGCCTGCTGCAGCGCAATACCGGCGACCTGATCACCGGCCTCCACCTCATCGGCTCTGTCGCCGACGGCGATTTCCGCCCGGCCATGAGCGATCTCGATTTCGTCGCCGTGCTGTCCCGCCCGCTCGACGACGAGGACGCCGAGGCACTGGTGCTGGTGCACCGCAGCTACCGCACCGATCCGACCCTGCCGCGTCTCGACGGCATCTGGCTTACCGAGGCCGAGCTACGCGCCGGCCCTGACGCCATCGCCGACGGCCCCACCTCGCAGCAGGGGGATTTCGTTATTGAGGCGCGCGGCAACCGCAACCCGGTCACCTGGCACGCGTTGCCGGACGCCGTGTCGCTGATCGGCGCACTTGATCGCGCAGCGCTGTGGCAGGATGCCGAGCGCCTCACCGGGTGGGTCGGTGACAATGCGGCCACCTACTGGCGCAACTGGCTATCCCGCTCCTCAGGCATCTCGCCCGGCATGCTTGGCCGCGCCGCTCCGATGTGGGGTGTCCTCGGCATCAGTCGGCTGGCCTACACCAAGGCCACCTGCGCGATCGCGTCGAAGTCGGCGGCAGGCCAGTGGGCGCTGACGGCGTTCAACCCACGTTGGCGGCCGATCCTTGAGGAGGCGCTGGCCTATCGGCGCGGCGAACCATCGAAATACGGCAATCCGCTCGCGCGGCGGCGGGATGCGCTGGCCTTTGTCGAGATGGCGATAGCTGAGGTCGTCGGCTGACGGGCAAGCTCGCAAAAGGGGGGCGTGGGATGACACCGCGGCCGCAATCAGCGCCTCAGCTCGCCTCGGAGTAGATCTGCAGCCGCGGCTTCTTTTCCACCACCGGGGCCAGCGCATCCATGACGCGGGCTCGCGGGAAGGTGGCGATCACCTCGGTGCCGAAGCGGAGTTTCGAGAACAGATCGAACCGGCCCTGGTGCAGCTCCATGATCTTCTGCACGATCGGCAGGCCAAGGCCCGCGCCCTGTTCCGCGGTTTTCTGCGCCAGCGAGCCCTGGCCGAACGAGCTCAGCACCGTCTCGATTTCGTTCTCCGGGATGCCCGGGCCGTTGTCGCGCACGCTGAGCAACTGGCCGCCATCGCCAGAGCGGGTCACCATCAGGTGCACCTTGCCCGATTGCGGGGTGAACTTGATGGCGTTGGAGAGCAGGTTCAATACCACCTGGCGGATCGCCCGCTCGTCGCCCCAGAGCTTGGGCAGGTTGTGCGCATAGCTGACGCTGAGCTCGATCCCCTTGCCCTTGGCGCGGATTTCCACCATGCGGCGGCAATCCTCGGCGATATCGATCAGCGATATGGCTTCCTCGTTGAGGTCGTATTTGCCCGCCTCGATGCGGCTGAGATCCAGGAGTTCGTTGATCAGGTTGAGCAGGTGCTGGCCGGATGAGTGGATGTCCCCGGCATACTCCTTGTATTGCGGCACGTTGTGCGCCCCGAGCAGCTCGGACTGCAGCACTTCGGAAAAGCCGATAATGGCGTTGAGCGGGGTACGCAGCTCATGGCTCATCGTGGCGAGGAACTGCGATTTAGCGATATTCGCCTGCTCGGCGTGCCGCCGCGCCTCGTCGCTCATCTCGCGCGCTTCCTCGAGCTCGTTGATCAGCGCGTCCTTTTCCGCCTGATGCTCGATGGTTTCGAGTTCCGAGGCGTAGAGTTGCTTGGCGAGGTAGACGAAGAACATCTCGCCGCCCACCACCACCGCGGCCAGCGCCCAGTTGAGCGTGTCGCCGGCCAGCAGCAGCGTGATGGTGACGGTGGCGGCCGCGGGCAGGGTGCTCATCAGCGTGGCCGCAGGCAAAGTACGCGTCGACACCGCGTTGGCGGCAATCCCCACCAGCGTGATGGCGAACATCGCCACCAGCAGCGCCATGCTGTCCTCGGCTACCAGCGTGAACAGCGCCAGCAGGGCCCAGGCGATGCCGTTGACCAATTCGGCGCCGATGAACGTTGCGGTCCAGCGCCCGGCGTTAAACTTGGACGGGTCCTCGGTCTTCAAGCGGCGGCACAGCCAGGCCACCACCAGGTTGGCGACGATCACCAGCGCCGCCCATCCGGCGGCCGCCAGCGGAGAGACCCAGAGGCTCGAGAACAGCGCCAGGATCAGCACCAGCGCCGGTACGGCCAGCAGCCCGCCGAGCCGCGAGCTGGCATACTCGTCGAGCAGTTCGAAATCGAAGGAAGCGCGGGTGCCGGAGCTGGAGGTGAGGCGCTGGCGCGCGTCGAACACCGTCCGCTGCGAGTTGCGGCGAAGCTCGCGGCCCATCTGGGCGCGCACGTCCTGATCGTGCATCGCAGGCTTCAACGACATTTTACGCAGTACTCGACTAAACACTACGAACAGGAAACGCGTTCGTTACGCTTGTGCAAAAACCCTTAGCCTCGCATGGTTAAGTTTGGGTGAAAGGCGAGGCCTCGGAATGGGAAAAGCCCGTGGCGAGAAGCAGTTGCAGCCGACCCTGCACCGGGCCATGCCGGCCTGGGCCAATGGCCGTCGCAACCCGCTGCCGCGCCGCCACAAGTTCCGCTGGCGCAGCTGGCTGGTTATCCTCGTGGGGTTGGGGATCATCGCCTATCTATGGCTCCCCGACGCGCCATTTTCGCTCGACGGCCCACCGCTCACCGGGAGTGTCGAACGCGTCAGCGACGGCGACACCATCGACGTCGCCGGCCAGCGCATCCGCCTGCCGGGGATCGACGCGCCTGAGTGGAACCAGACCTGCCGGACGGCCGCTGGCGGCTCGTGGGATTGCGGCAAGGCCGCGGCCACCCGCATGCGCGAGCTGACTCGCAACCGCACCCTGTCCTGTCGTCCGGAAGGCCACGACCGCTATGGCCGGCTCCTGGCCGTCTGCCGCGACGGCAAGCTCGATATCGCCGAAGCCCTGGTCGCCGACGGGCTCGCCGTTGCGACGGACGGCTATCTGGGAGCCGAGAGTCAGGCGAGACGAGCCAAACGCGGGGTGTGGCAGGGGCAATTCGAGATGCCGGCCGACTGGCGCCGGCGTGAGGCCGAGGGAGGCGTCGCCGAGGCCGGGAATCCCAGCCGCTTCGAGCGTTTTGTCGCCTGGCTCTGGAGCCTTCTGCCCAGTTGACAGGCGCAAGATATTTGCGTTGTATGGCCACCTTATCCGACCATCTTTGCGTTATCGCGTTGATTTCCTCACAGTCACGCAATCTGATTTCTAGGGGGCTGCCATAGCTTTGGACAAGATCGACCGCAAGATTCTGGCGCTCCTGCAGAAGGACGCGACGACTCCGGTTGCCGAAATCGGCCGCAAGGTAGGGTTGTCTACGACGCCGTGCTGGCGGCGCATCCAGAAGATGGAAGAGGACGGGATCATCAAGGGCCGCGTCGCGGTGCTCGACCCCGCCAAGATCAATGCCGGCGTCACGGTGTTCGTGTCGATCCGCACCAACGAGCACAATGACGCGTGGATGCGGAAGTTCGCCGGCGTGGTCGAGGACTTCACCGAGGTGGTCGAGTTCTACCGCATGAGCGGCGAGGTGGATTACCTGCTGCGCGTCGTCGTACCCGATATCGCGGCCTATGACTCGTTCTACAAGAAGCTGATTTCGAAGATCAATCTGACCGACGTCAGCTCGTCCTTCGCCATGGGGCAGATCAAGTACACCACGGCCCTGCCGCTTGAGTTCGCCATCGTCTCCGACGACGACAAGTAACATGGCCATTACCCGTGAGAGACTGCGCCAGCTGGTCGGGCTGGTGGAACCGGCTGTGTCGCTCAGTGCTGCCCGCATCGAACAGCGCGACGGCTACGAAGTCGAGCACCTGACCTTGACGCTCGGTGACACCGAGGTGCGGGGCATTCTCACCCGGCCGCTGCAGGTCGAGGGCAGGCTGCCCGCCATCCTCTACGGTCACTCGCATGGCGGTCGTTACGATATCGGCGCCGACGAGCTGCTCGATGGCCGCGAATACCTGCTCGATCCGCTTGGCCCGGTCTTCGCCCGCGCCGGTTACGTGACGCTCTCGATCGACATGCCGGTGTTCGGCAAGCGCTCCACCGTCACCGAGAGCGCGGCGGCCAAGGCGTTGCTCTGGTACGGCAAGGGCCTGTTCGGCCAGATGCTCGGCGATCACTCGGCGGCGCTCACCTATCTCGCCTCGCGCCCGGACGTCGATCCGGCCCGCATTGGCGCCTTCGGCATCTCCATGGGTTGCACGCTGAGCTACTGGCTCGCCGCCATGGACGAGCGCATCAAGGCGGTCGCCCACCTCTGCTGCTTCGCCGACCTGCGCAAGATGATCGAGCTCGGCAACCATGACGGCCACGGCGTCTATCTGATCGTCCCCGGCTTGCTCAACGAGGCCGATGCCGGCGCCATCGGCGCACTGGTGGCACCCAGGCCGCAGCTCATCTGCATCGGCGAGGCCGATTCCCTGACCCCGCCCGCCGCCGTGGCGCTGGCGTGGGGGGAAACCAGCGCCGCCTATGCCAACCACCCCGGTCGGTTGCAGCTGGTGTCGGAACCTCATGTGAAGCACCAGGAGACGCCGCGCATGCGCGAAGCCGCCCTCAGCTTCTTTGCCGCAAATCTTTAGCCGCGTCCGGCGATCCCCAGGCTCCCATCGGCATAGCTGACGAAGCGGACGCCGTGGCGGGTGAAGGCCGCACGGATCGCCGTGACATTCTCGTCGCGCACGGCGCGGGGGCCCGGCATTTCGACGCGGCGCACGGTGGAGAACGACACGCCGGACTCCTCGGCGAGTTCGAGCGCCGTCCAGCCCAGATAGGCGCGTGCGGCGCGAATCTGCGCGTGGGACAGCGTATCTGTCGGGGTTTCCGTCAGCCCCTGCTGCACATGCGAATGCTGGTTCACGAGCGGGGTGCCTCCCGCCGTAGATTCGTCCGGTCCTTCGTGTCGCAGTCGCTATGCCCAGTAATGCCTGGTTGTGTATCTATTATTGTCATTTCCCCCACATCAGAACGCTGGTTTGTTGCCCCCCAACGTCTGAAGTCACGCCAATGCCTTCGTCTCGCACCTTATGCGGCAAAATTTGGCTGGGACAGTACCGACCGCAATCACATTTTGCCGCCGAGCAAAAACCGCTCAGTCGATGCAGTATGTTGGTCCAAAAAGAACAAAAACTGCTCTGGATGTATAGTTGCAGTAACTGGACACAATCGGCAGTCCAGTGCGCGGCGACAGAAAATGTAACTTGAGCCCGACTGTCAATGATCAATCGATCACATGCGCGCCAGGGCCGACGGTTTCCGTGTATCGACGCGCCGGAAGCTGGCGGCGGGCGCAGACAGTTCAGCGCATGATGGTTCGACTTTTCCGGCGCGCCGTCTATTGTGCGCTTCGGAGAGGGCGAAAACGTCCATCCGGTGCCGGTTGGCGCGAGGTCCTGGAGGGGGCGTGAGATGCGGGAGGAATTCGATCACATCGTGATCGGAGGCGGAGCGTCGGGCTGCGTTGCGGCGGCTCGGCTGGTGACCGATGGCGGCCGGCGGGTGCTGCTGCTCGAGGCCGGCTATTCGCATCATCACCCGCTGCTCGACATGCCGCCCGGCATCTTCAAGCTGATCAACGGCTCGAAATACATGACCTACCACCACACGGTGCCGCAGCAGCACCTGAATGGTCGGGTCCACGATATCCCGCAGGGTAACGTACTGGGCGGCGGCACCTCGGTGAATGCCCAGGTCTACATGCGCGGCCGCCCCTCGGACTATGACGAGTGGGACCAGATCCTGCGCACCAGCAATGATGGCGCCGCCTGGGACTGGTCGACCGTGCTGCAGCATTTCCGGCGCATCGAGGGCAACAACCGGCTGAGCAACGACTTCCACGGTAATGACGGCCCGCTGCTGGTCTCCGACCCCGGTCATGTCGACGACGTGTCGCGCTGGTTCGTGCAGAGCGTGCAGCAGAAAGGAGAGCCGTTCACCAGTGATTTCAATGGCGTGACCCAGCGCGGCGTCGGCTTCTACCAGTTCATGAACCGGAAGGGGAAACGCTCCAGCGCCGCCTATGCCTATGTCGAGCCGCTGAAGAACGACCCGCGCCTGACCGTCCGGCTGCGGGCCGCGGTGCAGAAGATCAACATCGAGAACGGCCGCGCCGTCAGCGTCACCTATCGCGATGGCAGAGGGGTGGAGCACACCGTCCATTCATCGGGCGACATCGTGCTGAGCTCCGGCGCTTTGGTGACGCCCAAGCTGCTGATGCTCTCCGGCCTCGGTCCCGCCGAGCAACTCGACAGCCACGGCATCAAAACGGTCGTCGATCTGCCCGGCGTCGGCCGCAACCTGATCGACCACCCGGAAGTCCCGGTGATCTCCGTCGCCAACGGCCCTTACGGCTATTTCAGGCAGGGCGTCGGCTGGCGCATGCTGAAGAACGGCCTCAACTTCAAGCTGTTCGGCAACGGCCCGATCCTCTCGGCTGGCTTCGAGGCAGGGGCCTTCATCAACCCGGTCGACCGCGACGCGCCGCCCTCTATTCAGGCCTTCTGCGTGCCGATCGTTTATCTTGATCGCGACCTGCTGAAAGTCTTCGACGACACCTATGGGGTGACCATCACCACCGTCCTGGTGAAGCCCAAGTCGCGGGGCTTCGTCGAGCTCCGCTCCGCCAACCCGGCCGATATGCCGCTGGTTTCGCCGCACCTGCTGCAGCACCCCGACGACATGCAGATGATGGTCGAGGGGCAGCGCTTCTTCCGCGACGTGCTGCTGACAGGAGCGCTCGGTAAGCGCATCGACAAGGTCATCGCGCCGCCCGGTCCAGATCTCAGCGACGAGGCCATGGCCGAGCATTGCCGCCGCTTCGTCAAGACCAACTATCACCCGGCCAGCACCGCCAGAATGGGGGCCGACGGCGATCCGATGGCGGTGCTTGACGCGCGCCTGCGCGTCCGCGGCGTCGATAACCTCAGGGTCTCCGACATGTCGGCGGTGCCCAACATCAATGCCGGCAATACCACGGCGCCCGCCATGATGCTGGGCGACCGCTGTGCCGATTTCATCCTCGGCCTCGATCGGCCGGCCGCTGCCAAAGTGAACTGAGGGAAATACGATGATCTTCGATCTGTTTCGTCTGGACGGCAAAGTCGCGCTGGTCACCGGCGCCACCCGCGGCATCGGCCTCGGCATCGTCGAAGCGCTCAGCGATGCCGGCGCCCATGTCATTCTCTCCTCCAGGGTGCCTAAACCAGAGGTGGTGCAGCACTTCAAGGACCTGGGCCGCCAGGTCGACTACCTGCAGGGCGACGTGCAGGATCCGGCCGTGCCGGCGCGCCTGGTCGCCGAAGCAGTGAAGCTCGGCGGCGGCAAGCTCGATATCCTCGTCAACAACGCCGGCGTGGCGCAGCACGGCGACACCCACAGCTTCCCTGAAGCGCAGTATCGGCGGCTGATGGATATCAACGTCGACAGCGTCTTCCGCGCCTGCCAGGCGGCGCTCGGCCCGATGCGGGCCCAGAAGAGCGGGGTGATGCTGAATATCGGCTCGATCTCGGGCCTGATCTCTAACATCCCGCAGCCACAGGCCGCCTACAACGCCTCGAAGGCCGCAGTGCACATGCTGACCAAGAGCCTCGCCTCCGACTATGCCGAGGACGGCATCCGCGTGAACGCCATCGCCCCCGGCTACATCACCACTGACATGACCAATGGCGGTCTCGCCGACCCGGTCTGGGGTCCGGTCTGGCGCGACATGACCCCGATGAAGCGCCCCGGCTCGGCCATCGATATCGGCGCCGCGGCGCTCTACCTGTGCTCGCCGGCATCAGGGTATGTGACGGGGGAAGTGCTGGTGGTGGATGGCGGGTATACGGTTCGGTAGGGCAGGGCTGACTGACTGAAGCAGACGACCCCCTCCCATCCTCCCCCATGAAGGGGGAGGTGCCTGCCGGTGTGCTTGGCACGATCGAAGACAGGACCTCGACTCTTCACCTCCCCCTTCATGGGGGAGGCCGGGAGGGGGCCGTCTCTATCAGTAGGGCACTACTTCCGAGAGCGGAGGCGTCAGCCCCCCGTCACACTCATGTGCCGGCTCAAGGCTGGCGCCGTGTGATCGCGATCCAGCACGAAATCGTGGCCCTTGGGCTTGAGCAGCATCGCCCGGTCCAGCGCCACATCCAGCGCGTCCGGGCCGCCCTCGCGGATCGCCGCCCGCAGGTCGACCATGTCGTCCTGCCCCAGGCACATGTAGAGCTGCCCGGTCGCTGTGAGCCGGACTCGGTTGCAGCTCTCGCAGAAATTGTGGCTCATCGGCGTGATGAAGCCGACCAGCCCGTTGGTCTCGGCCACGTAATCGTAGCGCGCCGGCCCGCCGGTGCGGTGCCCGCTCGGCTCCAAGGTATATTTCGCCTTGAGCCGCTCGCGCATCTCCTTGAGCGGCAGGTAGGTGTCGACCCGGTCGATGCCGACCTCGCCCAGCGGCATGCCCTCGATCAGCGTCAGCCCGAAACCGCGGCCATGCGCCCAATGCAGCATCGGCTCGATCTCGTCCTCGTTGACGCCGCGCATTGCCACCATGTTGATCTTGATCTTCAGCCCGGCATCAGCTGCCGCGTCGATCCCATCGAGCACATCGGCGATCCGGCCGCGCCGGGTGATCTCCGCGAAGCGTTGCTCGTCGAGCGTATCGAGCGACACGTTGAGCCGCTTCACTCCTGATTGGACGAGGCCCTCGGCGTAGCGTCGCAACTGGCTGCCATTGGTGGTGAGCGTCAGCTCCTCGAGCCCGTGCCCGATGTGACCCCCGATCTTCTCCACCAGCTCCATGATGTCACGGCGTACCAGCGGCTCGCCGCCGGTCAGCCGTACCTTCCTGACCCCGCGGGCGACGAAGGCGTTCACGATGGTGTCGATCTCTTCGAAGCTCAGCACGTCCTTCTTGGGCAGGAAGGTCATGTGCTCCGACATGCAATAGACGCAGCGGAAGTCGCAGCGATCGGTCACCGATACCCTGAGGTAGCTGATGCGCCGGCCGTAGCGATCGATGAGCGGGCGCGCCGCACCAGAGAGCACTGGGTTCGCGCCCGAGGGCACTGGATTCGCGCCCGTGGGAGCGAGGTTCGGCTGTTCGAGAAGCGTCAGGGACATTCCCCTTTTTACCGCACACTGGCGCGGACCGCAAAACAAGAAAGGGCCGGCTCGGTGGAGCCAGCCCTTCCCAATTCTGGAGTGCTCAGGCGCTACTGGTGGACGACCACCAGGGCGCCGACCCGCACGCGTTCGTAGAGATCGGTGACGTCTTCGTTGGTCAGCCGGATGCAACCCGAAGAAACCGCCTGGCCGATCGTCCACGGCTCAGAGGTCCCGTGGATACGATAGAGCGTCGAACCGATATAGAGCGCACGAGCCCCGAGCGGATTGTCCGGACCGCCGGGCATGTAAGCCGGCAGATCGGGAACGCGCTTGCGCATCTGTGCCGGCGGCGTCCAACCCGGCCACTCGGCCACTCGGGTGATGCGGTGCTGGCCCGACCAGCGGAAGCCGTCACGGCCAACGCCGATGCCGTACTTCATCGCCTTGCCGTCATCGAGCACCAGGTAGAGGCGCCGCTCCGACGTCTCGACGATGATCGTGCCCGGCTTGTACTTGCTGTCGTAGTCGACGATCTGCTTGGCAATGGCGCTGCCACGCCTGGAGCCGGCCTTGACCGCGCCCGCTTCCGACCAGGTGTCGGTGGCAGGATCGTAGACTCGCTTGGCTGCCGCGGCCGGAGCGGCCAGTGACAGCGACAGGATCGCCGACAAAAAAGCGGCGACCACTATCTTGGTCTTGGAGATTTTCTTCAAACTGCGCCTCTTGACGTAATCGACCCGGATTCTGAGCCAGTTTCGGATGGTTGATAAACTGTTCCTAGCAAGCAGTGAACCGGCCATGCCACGATTCGGACAAACTCAGAACACCACAGCCACAATGTGTTGCCTCGATGTGACATTTCCATTCACCTCTGCGTGAAAAGGCGAGGTTGACAGGTCTCTTCACCTCTCCTAGGTCCGCCGGACGGGGAGAACTTGCACCATGACCGACGATCAGAAGTACCGGGCTGCCGAGGCGGCGATGGCCGAAGTCACCAGCGGCATGCGGTTGGGACTGGGGACCGGTTCAACCGCGAAGCACTTTGTCGACATTGTCGGCCGGGCGGTCCAGAACGGGCTCGATGTGATCTGTATTCCGACTTCGGAAGTCACCGCGGCGCAGGCGCGCGGCCTCGGCATCCCGCTCACCGATCTTGAAACGACACCCGAACTCGACCTCACCGTAGATGGTGCCGATGAACTCGGCCCCGGCCTGGCGCTGATCAAAGGCGGCGGCGGCGCGCTGCTGCGCGAAAAGATCGTCGCAGCGGCCTCGAAGCGGATGATCGTCATCGCCGACCAGAGCAAGCGGGTCGAGGTGCTCGGCCGCTACCCCCTGCCGATCGAGGTCAATCATTTTGGGCTCGGCGCCACCACCGCGGCCATCGGCGCCGTGATGGCCGACTTCAACGCCGAGGGCGAGCTGCGTCGCCGCCTGAAGGCCGATGGAACCCCCTTCGTCACCGATGGCGGGCACGCCATCCTCGACGCTTTTTTTGGCCGTATTCCTCAGCCAGAAGCGCTGGCGAAAGCCTTGGTCGACATCCCGGGCGTGGTCGAGCACGGCCTGTTCATCGGGCTCTGCCAGCGGGCCTATGTGGCCGGACCTGCCGGTGTCGACGTTCTGGACGGCTAGGAGCCGCTCGGATAGAGGCTAATAGGGGAAACAAGAACCAGATGGGCACCAAGCTGATGACGTCCACCTTCAAACGCGCACCAATGCTTGTCGCTGCATTGCTGTCGCTAGTCCTGTCGAGCTTCGTGGCGCTGCCCGCGATGAGCCAGCAGGCCTCGGAAATTGCGCCCGAGCACCTGGCGCTGGCGCGTAAATATGTCGACCTGACCGACACCGGCGGCCTCTACGAGGCCACCATCGTGCAGGCGGGCATCAACACCTACAAGCAGTTGCTGCCGCAGAACCCCGAGATCGCCGAGCCGCTGAACACGGCGATCGAAACGGTGATCGCCACCTACAAGGGACGCAAGGGCGAGCTGTTCGACCAGTTCGCCCGCGTCTATGCGCTCTCCTTTACCCAGGAAGAGCTGCAGCAGATCGTCGATTTCTATTCGACCCCGACCGGCATCAAGCTGGCCAAGTCGAACGCGGCGATGAGCGGCACCATCAACCGCATCATGGACGTTTTCTCCGGCAACCTGAACACCGAGTTCTTCACCGCCGTACGCGCCCAGCTGAAGGCCAAGGGTATCGACACCTGAGCTTTCGCACCCTATCTGATTTGAGGCCCCGCCACCGCGCGGGGCCTTTTTACGTTCGGGGTAGGAAATGAGCGACAGTTACGATCTCGTGGTGATCGGTGCCGGTTCGGGCGGCGTCAGGGCGGCGCGGATCGCCGCGACCTATGGCGCCAAGGTCGCCATCATCGAGGAATATCGGGTTGGCGGCACCTGCGTGATCCGCGGTTGCGTGCCCAAGAAGCTGTTCGTCTACGCCTCGCGCTACAAGGACCTGTTCGAGATCGCGCCGAGCTTCGGCTGGGATGTCGGCACCCCGAGCTTCGACTGGGCCACCCTCGTTGCCAATAAGGACAAGGAAATCGCCCGGCTCGAGGCGGCCTATGTGGCGGGGCTCGAAAAGCCCGGCGCCGAGATCATCCGCGACCGCGCCACGGTGACCGGTCCGAACAGCGTGAAGCTGAGGTCGGGTCGTGAACTGACCGCCAAGACTATCCTGATCGCCACCGGCGCCCACCCCTTCATCCCGGATATCCCGGGCAAGGAACTCGCCATCACCTCAAACGAGGCCTTCCACCTCGCGCAACTGCCGCATTCCATCCTCATCGAGGGCGGCGGTTTCATCTCGGTCGAGTTCGCGACGATCTTTTCGGGTCTCGGCGTTCACACCACCATCGTCTATCGCGGCGATCGGTTGCTGCGCGGCTTCGACGAGGATCTGCGGGTCGGGCTGGAGGCCGGGTTGGTGGCGCGCGGCGTCAAGATCATCCACCAGACCAACGTGCTCGGCCTGCGCCAGACCGGCAAGGACATCACCGTCAGCTTCTCCGATGGGGTCGATGCGCCGTTCGGCGCGGTGATGTTCGCCACCGGCCGTTCGCCCAACACCGCCGGTCTCGGGCTCGATGCTGCCGGGGTCGAACTCGCCTGGGATGGCGCGGTGGTGGTCGACCCCTATTCGCGCTCCAGTGTGCCTTCGATCTACGCCGTCGGCGATGTCACCAACCGCGCCCAGCTCACCCCGGTTGCCATCCGCGAAGGCCACGCCTTCGCCGATACGGTTTTCGGCGACAAGCCGACCGCCGTCGATCACTCGCTCATTGGCGAAGCGGTGTTCGCCGAGCCCGAAGTCGGCACCGTCGGGCTCCCTGAGCACGAGGCCGCCACGCATGGCGACATCGACGTTTACGTCACTCGCTTCCGGCCGATGATCAACACGCTGTCGCTGAAATCCGACCGCATGATGATGAAGCTGATCACCAGGCCCGGTGGCGGCGAGGTGCTGGGTGTACACATCCTTGGCCCGGGTGCCGCCGAGATCATCCAGATGGCGGCGATCCCGCTCGGCATGAAGGCGACGAAGGCCGATTTCGATCGCGCCATGGCCATGCACCCGACCGCCGCCGAAGAGCTCGTGACCTTCAAGAAGCCGAGCTACGTCTACCGCGGCGGCCAAAAGCAGTAGAGGGCGGCGGCTTCACAGCGCCGCAATCCCCTGCTATTCCGCCCGCCGACTGGGAGATACGCGTGATGCCGACGACTTGGACGCCGCAGAGCTGGAGACAGAAGCCGATTTCGCAGGTGCCGGTCTATCCGGATCAGGCGAAGCTGGAAGCGGCCGAAGCGCAACTGCGCAAGTTCCCGCCGCTGGTCTTCGCCGGCGAGGCTCGTGACCTGAAGCATCAACTGGCCGAAGTCGCCGAGGGCAGGGCCTTCCTGCTGCAGGGCGGCGATTGTGCCGAGAGCTTTGCCGAGCATGGCGCCGACCACATCCGCGATTTCTTCCGCGTCTTCCTGCAGATGGCGGTGGTGCTGACCCACGGCGCTTCGAAGCCCGTCGTGAAGGTCGGCCGCATCGCCGGCCAGTTCGCCAAGCCCCGCTCGTCCGATACCGAGACCATCGATGGGGTGACGCTGCCGAGCTACCGCGGCGATATCATCAACGATATCGGCTTTACCGAGGTCGCCCGCATCCCCGATCCGGAACGCCTGCTGCTGGCCTACCGTCAGTCGGCGGCGACGCTCAACCTGCTGCGCGCCTTCGCCTCGGGCGGCTATGCCGACCTGACCCGCGTGCATGAATGGACTATGGGCTTCATGAAGGACTCGAACGCCTATCCGCGTTTCGAGGAGCTGGCCCAGAAGATCGACGACGCCATCGACTTCATGCGCGCCCTCGGCCTCACCCCGGACAATACCCCGTCGCTGCGCGAGACCAAGTTCTACACCTCGCATGAGGCATTGCTGCTCGGCTTCGAGGAAGCGCTGACCCGTCGGGACTCGATCACCGGCGACTATTACGCCACCTCCGGGCACATGCTGTGGATCGGCGACCGCACCCGCCAGGCCGATGCGGCGCATGTCGAGTATTTCTCAGGCATCCGCAACCCGGTTGGCGTCAAGTGTGGCCCCAGCCTCGTCGCCGATGACCTGCTGCGCATCATCGACAAGCTGAACCCCTCCAACGAGGCCGGCCGCATCACCCTGATCGGCCGCTTCGGTTCGGACAAGATCGCCGATCACCTGCCGCGCCTCGTCGAAGCGGTGAAGGCCGAGGGCAAGGTGGTGGTCTGGTGCTCCGATCCGATGCACGGCAACACCGTCAAGGCGTCCAATGGCTACAAGACCCGGCCGTTCGAGCGCGTGCTGAGCGAAGTGAAGAGCTTCTTCGAGATCCACCGCTCCATCGGCACCTATGCCGGCGGCATCCATATCGAGATGACCGGCGACGACGTGACCGAGTGCACGGGCGGCGGCGTCGCCGCGATCACTGAAGCGGGGCTGCAGGATCGCTATCACACCTATTGCGACCCGCGGCTCAACGCCAGCCAGGCGCTGGAGCTTGCCTTCCTCGTCGCCGAGGAGCTGCGCCTGCAGCGTCCGGCGCGCGAGCGGATCGTCGCCGCCGAGTAGGGTCAGGCGACGGCCGGGTTCCTGCCCAGCGCGCTGAACAGCTTCAGCCGGCGCGGCGGCTGCGCCGTGGCTTCGGCGTTGCGACGCACGGCGATTGCATAGTCGACCGCCTGGCGTAGCTCGGTGTTGTCCGCCGGCTTGGCAATTACCCCGATGGTTCCAGCGACGCCCTTGCCGAGCTGCTCCGGATTGGCCGTCATGTAGACCACCGTAACCCCGCGGCCGGCCAGGGCCCGCCCGAGTTCCACCCCCGTCGGCCCGTCAACCAGGTTGAGATCGACGAACGCCACTTCTGCCTCATTGGCGAGCGCCAGCGCCTGCCGGCTGTCCGCCGCGATGCCGACCGGCTGGTGGCCCAGGTCGTACAGCAGGTTCTCGAACTCGATGGCGACGA
The DNA here is from genome assembly GCF_000970465.2 of Devosia insulae DS-56. Lineage (GTDB taxonomy): Bacteria > Pseudomonadota > Alphaproteobacteria > Rhizobiales > Devosiaceae > Devosia_A > Devosia_A insulae. The sequence goes on along the minus strand of NZ_LAJE02000074.1, from coordinate 36,974 downwards.
GAATCTCGTCTTCCACCACGAGGATTTTGCAGCTCATGGGTAATGCCCCGAAAGTGGCTATTCTGGCCAGCGGAACTGATCTGCCGCCGCAATGGTTGCAGTCTCGCCGCGCATGGCCGCCCTGTAGCAGGCGAAAGGCTCGCCATGCTTACTAAACCGTGCAGGTCCAACAGCTTGTGTTGCGCTCGCTTGCATTCTGCCAGTTCATTTAGCGGAACATTAACCCTAACCGGGCATGAATAGCTCACGTACGCGTTTGTTGCGGAGCATCCGATGTCCATCCGTCTGGCAACCAGTCTCGCCGTTCTTGCTGCCGCTATCGGCAGCTCGGCCTTGGCCGCCGATTGGGGGGAGGACTGGTCGCCTGAGGAGGTCTATCGCGGCGCCTACTCGACCGAGCCCAAGGACTGGACCGAGATGGGCGACGAGAGCGACGGCATCCATATCGAGACCGGCCTACGCTACTGGTATTCGTGGGGCAGCCAGAATTTCGAACTGGGCGGCGAGACGTTCTCGGAGTCCGACAATGCACATTCGGTCGAAGCCCATATCCGGGTCGAGGAAGATTCCACCAGTACCTACGCCAAGGGCTGGGTCGGTTATTCCGCGGCCATCAACGGCGAGTTCACCGATCCCTATTCCAGCGCTCCGGTGACCGATGGCCAGCTCGGCTATGGCGGTGCGGATTTCGGCTGGAACGCCTTCAGCGATGGTCAGGGGACCGGCGCCGGCGTCTTCGTCGGCTACAACTACTGGAACAACTCGCCTCGCACTTCGCGTGCCAACTACACCACGGCGACGAGTGCAGGCGACATCGCCTATAGCGAGGACACCGGCGTCTGGTCGCTCCCCGGTGACAGCGTCGACGACAAGCTCGAGTTGCACATGTTGCGCCTGGGTCTGAGCGGCAAGGCGGAAGTCAGCGACTTCTTCGACATCAGCGCCGAAGTCGCTGCTGTGCCGTTTGCCACGATCAACGGCGTCCTGGGTGGCCACGCCGGAAGCAGTGACGGCACGCTTGGACCGTACACCGGATGTCCGGTGCTCGCGCCGGACGCCTGCGCTCCACTGTTCTTCAAGGCCTCGGCAACCGAAATCACCGGCTGGGGCTACGGCGGCATGGCAGAGCTCATGGCTGGCTTCCATCCGACCGAGAACATCACGCTGAGGCTTGGCGGCCGTGCCTGGTATGTGCAGGGCACCTACGACGCAACCTATACCGGCGCTCTGGTGACGGCACCGCAAATCCAGCCCGAAGTCGACGACCCCGATTCCGACGATCCAGCGGACACGATCCCGGCTGATCCGCTTTATTCGGCGCCCACCCTGGAGCTGGACGACTACATCCAGACCGAAAACCCCTTCCAGCTGTTCCGCTATGGCCTGCTCGCCGAGCTGACCTACCGGTTCTGATCTCAGATTCTCCATGACCGGCTGTCCGCTTGCCCCGACCGGGGTGAGCGGATAAGTCTTGCCGCGTTTTCAAACGGCTCGGATTTTCCACGTGACCGATCGTCTCCGTATCGCCCTCGCGCAACTCAATCCGACGGTCGGCGCCATCGCGCAGAATCTGGCGCTGGCCAAAGCGACGCTGGCCGACGCGGCCGGGCAGGGCGCCGACATCCTGCTGTTCTCCGAACTGTTCCTCACCGGCTACTTCCCCGACGACCTGCTGTTCAAGCCGCGTTTCATCGCCGACGCGATGGCTGCCGCCGAGGATTTTGCCCGCGCCACCGCGGGCACCAGCGTCACCGCCATCATGCCAACGATCTGGCGCGAGGGCGGCAAGCTGTTCAACGCCGTGGTGGTCTGCGAAGCCGGCGCCATCACCGCCCGGCGCTACAAGCGCGAGCTGCCCAACGACGACATCTTCTACGAGAAGCGTTATTTCGAGCGCGCCGACCTGCAGGAGCCGGTGACCATCAAGGGGGTCTCGATCGGCATTCCGATCTGCGAGGATATCTGGCATCCGGAAGTCTGTGCTCACCTCGTCGATCACGGGGCACGCATCCTGCTCTGCCCCAACGGCTCGCCCTATTGGCGCAACAAGCAGGCCACCCGCTACAAGCTGGTCACCGATCGCGTCGCCGAAGACAACGTGCCGCTGCTCTATCTCAACCAGGTCGGCGGTCAGGACGAGCTGGTCTATGACGGCGCCAGCTTCGGCATCGAGCCGGGCGGCCGCCTCGTCGTCCAGGCCAAGAGCTTCGAGCCCGAAATCCTGATGTCGAACTGGGCCCGCACCGAGGATGGCTGGCGCTGCACCGACCCGCACGTCACTCCGCTGTCGAGCGTCGACGAAGCGCCCTGGCGCGCCTGCGTGCTCGGCCTGCGTGACTACGTCAAGAAGAACGGCTTCAAGTCCGTCGTGCTCGGCCTTTCCGGCGGCATCGACAGCGCCATTGTCGCCGCCATGGCGGTCGATGCCATCGGCGCCGACAACGTTCACTGCCTGATGCTGCCCTATCGCTATACCTCCGAGGAGAGCCTCGCCGACGCGCGCGACTGCGCCGAGCGGCTTGGCGTGCGCTACGACGTCGTGTCGATCGGCGATCCGGTCGAAGCCGCGCTCAGCGAGCTGCAGCCAGTCTTCGGCAACCGCCCTGAGGACCTCACCGAGGAAAACATCCAGTCGCGCATGCGCGGCGTCTACCTGATGGCGGTCTCCAACAAGCTCGGCTCGCTCCTGCTCACCACCGGCAACAAGTCCGAGATGGCGGTTGGTTACGCCACCATCTATGGCGACATGAACGGCGGCTTCAATCCGATCAAGGACATGCTGAAGATGCGTGTCTATGAGCTGGCCGACTGGCGCAACAAGCACCGGCCGGCCGATTGCCTCGGCCCGGATGGGTTGGTGATCACCCAGAACATCATCGACAAGGCGCCTTCGGCGGAACTCCGTCCCAACCAGACCGACCAGGACTCGCTGCCGCCATACCCGATCCTCGACGAAATCCTCGTCGGCCTGGTCGAGCTCGAGCTCAGCGTCGCCGAAGTGGTGCAGCGCGGCGAAGGCCGCTTCGACCGCGCCCTGGTCAAGCGCATCGAGAAACTGCTGAACATCGCCGAATACAAGCGTCGTCAGTCCGCTCCCGGCGTGAAGATCTCCCGCAAGGCTTTTGGCTTGGGCCGCCGCTACCCGATCACCAACGGTTATCGCGACGAGAACCTGATCGCCGAACCGATCGGCCGGCTGGACAGCAAGGGTCTGGAATGAGCCGTCGAGCACACGCTCGGGCAGTCGGCAATCGGCAGTCGGCAGTCGAACTTGCTGCTGTTGCGACTGCCGATTGCCGACTGCCGATTGCCGAAAGTGTTGCCACCCCATGACCACCGTCCGCTACGCCCCGTCCCCTACCGGCCGCCTGCACCTCGGCAATGCCCGCCCGGCGCTGATGAACTGGCTGTTCGCCAAATCGACCGGCGGCCGCTACATCCTGCGTCTCGACGACACCGACGCCGCCCGCTCCACGGAAGCCTTCGCCGAGGGCATTCACACTGACCTGAGCTGGCTGGGCATCGTTCCTGACCTGAAAGTCCGCCAGTCCGACCGCACTGCGCTCTATGGCGCGGCGCGCGACAAGCTGATCGCCGCCGGCCGCCTCTACCCGGCCTACGAGACCGAGGAGGAGCTGGACAGCAAGCGCGCCCGCGCCCGCCTGCTCGGCCGTCCGCCGGTCTATGACCGCGCTGCGTTGCAGCTCACGCCCGAGCAGCGGGCGAAGTACGAGGCAGAGGGCAGAAAGCCCCACTGGCGCTTCAAGCTCGATGGTCGCCCGGTCGCCTTCAACGACCTGATCAAGGGCCCGCAGATCGTCAATACCGCCTCGATGTCCGATCCGGTGCTGGTGCGCGCCGATGGCTCCTATCTCTACACGCTGCCCTCGGTGGTCGACGACATTGAGCTCAGCATCACCCACGTGATCCGTGGCGAAGACCACGTCAGCAACACCGGCACGCAGATCGAGATCTTCGAGGCCCTGGGTGGCCAGGTCCCGAACTTCGCTCACCATAACCTGCTGACCGGGGCTGATGGCGAGGGGCTCTCCAAGCGCCTCGGTTCGCTGTCACTTCAGGAGTTGCGCGAGGCCGGTTACGAGCCGATGGCCGTCGCCATGGCCGCCGTGCTCACCGGCACCAGCCTGCCGCTCGAGCCCTATCCGGATTTGTCGGCACTCGGCCAGGTGTTCACGCTCGAAGCCGTGTCGCACGGCTCCGCCCGCTTCGATCCGGCGGAGCTCTCGAGCCTCAACGCCCGCATCCTGCACCAGATGCCCTACGACGCGGCGAGACCGCGCCTCGAAGCGCTCGGCTTCGCCTCCGAGCCGCTGTGGCTGGCGCTGCGCGGCAACCTCGCGGTGTTCGCCGATATCGTCGATCTCGCGACGCTGGTTTCCGGCCCGGTCACGCCGGTGGTCGCCGACGAGGATCGCGACTTCCTGCGCGCGGCGCGCGAACTGTTGCCGGCCGAGCCGTGGGACGAAACCACCTGGTCGAAATGGACCGAAGCCGTGAAGACCGCCACCGGCCGCAAGGGCAGGGCGCTGTTCCACCCGCTGCGCCTGGCCGTCACCGGCCGGGAGCAGGGGCCCGAACTCAAGTCCCTGCTGCCACTTGTGGGGCGTACGGAGTGTCTGGCCCGACTACCCTGACCCGCTTGTCGCCGAACTGAACGATCCGCCCGGGCTGGTCGGGCGCCGCCGGCGCCACCACGGCGACCACCGGCTTGGGGGTTTCGCCCGGCGCGGCCGGACGCGGGCGCGGCAGCGGCACGTCGACGAACTGCGTCAGCTCGGCCACCTGGGTCACCGTCGCGACAGTAGGAGAAATCCGGCGCCCGTCCCGTAGTGGTAGCGGGAAGGTCGCGCCACGGAACGTCACCATGGCGCGTGTCCCGCCACCGGCAAGCTCCGCCAGCGTGATGGCGCCCTGGTCCTGCGTCGAGGTGCATTTGTTGGTGGTGTCGAACTCGGTACGGAACTTGAAGGCGTTGGGCAGCGACGAATAGGGCTCGCCCCACTCGTTGATCATCTGCTCCGGTTCCTGCCCGGGGTTGTCGTAATAATAGAGATCGACATCCAGTCCCGGACACATCGCCCGGCATTGCTGCGCGTCGTTGGCGACATAATCCACCAGCGTCGAATAGCTGATCGGCCACCAGAACCCGTCGGTCTTGCGCACGCACAGCGTCCGTACCGTGTGATAATCGCCATACGGGTTGAACTCTTCGCCCCGGATGCCGCCGGCGCCGTCATCGCCATCGGTGAACACGCCGAACAGCCGCTCGAACAGGTTGCCGCGGTCGCCGCGCTGCACCTGCACACGGGATCGGCCATCGCAATCGAAGCGCGCCATCTCCTGCAGGATCGCTTCGCGCTGCTGTGCCACTGCCTCACCGGTGCTGACGCTCTGCGACAGCTGCTGCACTTCCTCGCGGCCGCGCAGCACGTCGCGCGCCAACGACCGGCATTCGGGCGTGAGTCTCCTGCCGGCCTTGGCATCGTCGTTGCAGCCCTGGCGCACATAGGCGCTTTCGGAACGCTGCACTTCGCGCTGCAGCCGCTTCAGCGCGCCGCCTTGCGAATTCTGGAAGTCCGAGTTCCGGTCGAGTGAGCGCAGCGTCGCCTGCAGGCGCGCGCAGCTGTCGGCCTGCGCGTAGGCAGTCGACACATCGATCACGAGGCCCGCCCATGCCACGAACAACAGCAGGGCAAAGCGGACCAGAAGGGCGGAGGCGCGTAAGTGGGCGCGGGTCATCAGTTCGAACCGGATCGTGTGGCCCTCCGCCAGAGCGCTTTCAGGAAAAGTTGCAGGCTTTTCCGGTTCGAAAGCGCGAAAACCCAAAGACTTGGAGCATTTCGGCGCTTCATAGAAGCGGCAAATGCTCTACTCGGCCAATACGCCTAAAGCGAGACAGCGCCGCGAGATTCGTAGCTAGCAATAGCACAGCACGAGCGCCGGTTAACGTCTCGTGACCGCCCTCGCAACGTTGCTTTGCGACGGTAACGCAGCCGTGACCAGGGTCGCCGGAGTTTGTGAAAATCGGCGGGCTGTCAATGGCGAAATTCGCAGCTAGGCTCCTCTGTGGATTCTGCCAAGCAGCCGTGACTGCTTCACAATCCAGCGTCACCAGGCCCGTTCCCAGGACCTCCAGGAGTTGCCGATATGCCGTCGAATAGGCTCACAGCGTTCGCGCTGACGATTGTCGTGGCTGCCGTCACTACCCTTTCATTCGCCCAGGACATCACCATCACCACCGATCCGGCGCTTGCAGCGCTGAGCCCCGAAGAGATGGTGGCCAAGCGCCAGGCTATCATGAAGGAGGATGGGGGCATCCTGAAGGGCGCTGGCGCCCTCAGCGGCGCCGAGGCGGTCACCGCCGCCGATCACCTGATCGCCAACCTCTCCAACCTGACCGTGCTGTTCCCGGAAGGGTCGGCGGTAGGGGATACCGGGGCGCTGCCGGTCATCTGGGAGAAGAACGCCGACTTCCAGGCCATCCTCGTCACCGCTGTTACCGCCGCCACTGCCATGAAGACTGCGGCCACTGCGGGCGATGCCACTGCCTATGCCGACGCCATCAAGGCGGTCGGGGCCACCTGCGGCCAGTGTCACCAGACGTTCCGCCAGAAGAGCTGAGTCTCGGCGAATTGGGCGACAGAAGGGCCGTTCGCGGCCCTTTCTCTGCTTTTCTGGAGTGGCCGGGCAGAGGTTCTGTGCTTAGGTGCAGAGCATCGCGCCTTGTCGCTGGAGTACCACTTTGCAAGTTCGCATCGCTTTCGCCGCTCTCGCCGGCCTGATCGCTGTTTCCCTCACCCCTGCCGTGCAGGCGCAGACCCCCGCCGACTTCACCGGGTTCAACCAGACCTGCCTTGCGGCAGAAGCCTTCCTGCTTGGCGAAGTGCCTGAGGGGGTCGATTCATCGCTGATCCTCACGCCGCTCTGCGGTTGCCTGACCGGCGCCTTCAAGGACATGCCGCAGAAGGATGTCGATATTCTCGCCGCCGACCTCCGGGGCGAAGGCACCGACGAAGCTCATACCGCCCATGGCAGCTACGAACAGGTCACTGAGCTCGCCCGCGAGGGCCTGACCACCTGCTTCGCCAGCCCCGAGGTCACCGCCGCCATGCAGGCCGTTACCCCGCCTGCCGCCGATCCGGCAGCACCGGCGCCGGCCGATCCCGCGGCTCCGGCAACGCCGCAATAACCCATCGATCAAGGGGCGCTGCGGCGCCCCTTGCTTTTTGGCGGCGCTGCGGTCACATTGCGCGCCATGAAAACCGGCACCGCGAACTGCATTACCGGCTGCATTATTATCCGCTAAGCATTGCTGGCGGCGCGGTTTTCTTCATCCTCTGATCTCTAGTCCGAAGAACCCGTCCGCGAGCGCGTGGAGCGTTGTCAGGAACAAGCCTGTCCCCGCGAAGGCGGGGATCGCAGGCCTTTCCACCTCGACAGCGCGACCATTCAAGAACCGATCGTGCGCGAGGAACTGTAACTTTGGGCCAAACCACACTGAAGCTCCACAACACGCTGACCCGGGCGAAGGAGGACTTTGTCCCCATCGATCCCAACAATGTCCGCATGTATGTGTGCGGGCCGACGGTCTACGACTACGCCCATATCGGCAACGCCCGCCCGGTGATCGTCTTCGATCTGCTGTACCGGCTGCTGCGCCATGTCTACGGCGCCGATCACGTCACCTATGCCCGCAACATCACGGACGTCGATGACAAGATCAACGCCCGCGCTGTCCGCGATTACCCCGGTCTGCCGCTCAACGAGGCGATCCGCAAGGTCACCGAGAAGACCGCCGACCAGTACTTCAAGGATGTCGCGGCGCTCGGCACGCTCGAGCCCGACCATCAGCCGCGCGCCACCGACTTCATCCCCGAGATGCAGTCGCTGATCTCAACCCTGATCGGCAGCCGTCACGCCTATGAGGCCGCCGGCGAAGTCTTGTTCGACGTCGGCTCCATGCCCGACTACGGCAAGCTCAGTGGCCGCAACCTCGAGGACAATCTCGCCGGCGCCCGCATCGCGGTCGACGCGCACAAGAAGAACCCCGCCGATTTCGTGCTGTGGAAGCAGTCCAGCGCCGAGGAACCCGGTTGGGATAGTCCGTGGGGCAGGGGGCGCCCTGGCTGGCATATCGAGTGCTCGGCGATGAGCGAGCGCTATCTTGGCCAGGTCTTCGACATCCACGCCGGCGGTCTCGACCTGATCTTCCCGCACCACGAGAACGAGATCGCCCAGTCGCGCTGCGCCCACGGCACGCCGGTCATGGCCAACTACTGGCTGCATAACGGCTTCCTGCAGGTCGAAGGCCAGAAGATGTCGAAATCGCTCGGCAACTTCATCACCATGCATGAGCTGTTGGAGACCGACACGTTCGGCGGCCGTAAGTGGCCGGGCGAAGTGCTGCGCCTCGCCATGCTGATGACCCATTACCGCGAGCCGATCGACTTCTCAGTCAAGCGCCTGGAGGAAGCCGAGCAAAAGCTGCGCGACTGGCAGCGCGCTGCCAAGCCCAGGCCCGGCACCCCGCCCGAGCCCTCGGTTGTCGCCGAACTCACCGATGACCTCAACTTCCACCGCGCCTCGGTGGCGCTGGACGTCGTCGCCCGCAAGGCCAATCGCGGCACCGAAACCGCCGCCAATTGCCTCGCCGCCACGCTGGAATTCCTCGGCTTCACCACTGACGGTCTGCTGACCGCTGCTGCCGCCGACGCCCCCGAAGGCGTCGAACAAGCCGTCGCCGCTCGTCTCGCCGCCCTCAACGCCAAGGATTTCGCAAAGGCTGACACCATCCGGGCTGAATTGCTGACACAGGGTGTCCAACTGATGGACTACAAAGACGAAGCCGGCCAACGCCAGACCAAGTGGGAGGTGGTGAGGTGAGTGCAGATCGTGACACACGCCCCAACCTTCCCTCTCCCCTTGAGGGAGAGGGTGCCTCGCGCAGCGAGGCGGGTGAGGGGCAGTACCATCGCCGTCACGACGAATGGCGCACCAGCTTGACACCCACGTTGCGCCTCCGCGCCAAGTCGATGCGAACCAATGCCACTGAGGCAGAAGCGCAGATGTGGAAGCTGCTTCGCGATCGGCGCTTTCTTGGCTTCAAGTTTCGCAGGCAGTTACCGATCGGGCGGTTCATCGTGGATTTCGTCTGCCCGTCCGCCATGCTCATCGTCGAGCTCGACGGTAGTCAGCACGCCGAGGACAAGCGTGACTTGATACGTGACGCATGGCTGACGTCACGCGGGTATCGCGTGCTCCGCGTGTGGAACAACGAGCTCGTCACCGATCGTACTAGCGTGCTTGACGCGATCTGGCATGCCTTGCATCCGGCCCCTCACCCGCCCTTCGGGCACCCTCTCCCTCAAGGGGAGAGGGGCGATGTGGCGCGATCTCGCCCCAGCCCTCCCTCTCCCCTTGAGGGAGAAGGTGCCTCGCGCAGCGAGGCGGGTGAGGGGCAGTTCAGCCGGGAGAACCACCCATGACCGTCATCATCGACCATGTCGGCCTCAAGGTCACCGACTTCGTCCTGTCGCGGGACTTTTACACTGCCACGCTCGGCGCCCTCGGCATCAAGCTGCTTGCCGAGTTCGAGTATGACGGCGTGAAGTCGGCCGGTTACGGCATCGATCGTCCGACTTTCTGGCTCGGCACCGGCAAGACGCTGCGCGGTGGCGACACCCATGTCGCCTTCGTCGCTTCGAGCCGTTCTGCGGTCGAGGCTTTCTACACCGTGGCGCTTGCTGCGGGCGGCCGCGACAACGGCCCGCCGGGCCTTCGCCTGCATTATTCGCCTGATTACTACGCCGCCTTTGTACTCGACCCGGATGGAAACAATATCGAGGCCGTCTATGTCGGCCCACAGGGAGGACGCCCATGAGCGCTTTGGATCACGTAGCCATTTCGACTGCCGATTACCCCACCTCGCTGGCCTTCTACGAGAAGGCGCTGGCGCCGCTCGGTATCAAGACGCACATGAAGTTCGAGGGCGAGGAAGGGAACGTCGCCGGTCTCGGCTCCGAGCAGCCGTTCCTGTGGATCGGCGACGGCGGCAAGCTCACAGGTGGCCGGGTGCATCTCGCCTTCAGCGCTCCAAATCGGGCCGCTGTCGATGCGTTTTACGCCGCAGCGATCGCCGCTGGCGGCAAGGATAACGGCCCGCCGGGCCTCCGCCCGCACTATCACGCCACCTACTACGCCGCCTTCGTCTACGATCCGGACGGGCACAATATCGAAGCCGTCTGTCATGCCCCCGAGTGAGGCCCCGTTCACCGGCGGCTGCCAATGCGGCGCGGTGCGCTTTGCCGTCGGCCGGCTCGGCCGCGGCTCGATCTGCCATTGCCGCATGTGCCAGAAGGCCTTTGGCGCCTTCTTCGGGCCGCTGGTCACCTCGTTCGACGTCACCTGGACCCGCGGCGGGCCGAGATACTTCGAGAGCTCGGACAAGATCAAACGCGGTTTCTGCGCCGAGTGCGGCACGCCATTGACCTATGAGGAGATCGGCCGACCGCCCGACCAGCAGGTCGAGATCGCCATCGGCGCCTTCGATGATCCGACCGTCGCCGCGCCGGTGATCCAGGTCAATCTGGCCGACAAGCTGCCGTTCTTCGATGGCCTTGCTGCCCTGCCGGTGCGCACCGAGTATTCGGCCGGGTGGCACGAGTTCATGGCGAGCCTCGTCAGCCATCAGCATCCCGACCACGACACGGCCGAGTGGCCGCCGAAACAAGGTTTCCCGGCGTGACCCTGCGCACCTACTATCCAGAGATCGAGCCCTACGCCTCCGGCCATCTCGAGGTCGGCAACGGCCATCAGGTTTACTGGGAGCGCGTCGGCACGCCCGGCGCCAAGCCTGCCGTGTTCCTGCATGGCGGCCCTGGCGGCGGCCTCAGCCCCAATCAGCGCCGCGTCTTTGACCCCGCCCGCTACGACGTGCTGCTGTTCGATCAGCGGGGCTGCGGCAAATCGCAACCCTTCGCCGAACTCGAACACAACACCACCTGGGATCTCGTCGCCGATATCGAACGGCTCCGCGAGATGGTCGGTGCCGACCAGTGGCTGGTCTTTGGCGGTTCCTGGGGCTCCTCGCTGGCGCTGGCCTACGCGCAAAAGCATCCCGAGCGCGTCACCGAACTGGTACTGCGCGGCATCTTCACCCTGCGCCGCTGGGAGCTGCTCTGGTACTACCAGCACGGCGCCTCGCTGCTCTTCCCCGACAAATGGCAGCGCTTCATCGCACCGATCCCGCCAGCCGAGCGCGGCGACATGATCGCTGCCTATCGCCGGCGCCTCACCAGCGCCGACCGCGACATCCGGCTCGGCGCAGCGCGCGAATGGGCGCGCTGGGAAGGCGAAACCATCACCCTGCTGCCTGATCCGCAGGTCAGCGACGCGTTCTATGGCGAGGAATATGCGCTCGCCTTCGCTCGCATCGAGAACCACTATTTCGTCCATGCCGGCTGGATGGACGAGGGCCAGCTGATCCGCGATGCCGGCAAGCTTCGCGATATCCCTGGCGTCATCGTCCAGGGCCGCTACGACATCGCCTGTCCGCCACAGACCGCCTGGGACCTGCATCAGGCGTGGCCAGAGGCGGAGTTCATCATGGTCGAAGGGCAGGGGCACGCGCTGAGCCAGCCCGGCATCCTCAATCATCTGATCGAAGCGACGGATCGCTTCGCAGGAGGTGGAATGTGAGTGACGACAGCTATCGCTTTCGCGAGTACTCCGGCGGCTGCCAGTGTGGCGCAGTGCGCTTCCACGCCACCGAACTGCGCGACAACCCGCATTTCTGTCACTGCCGCATGTGCCAGAAGGCCAGCGGCAACGTCTTCGTCGACCTCGTCGGCATCCGCCACGAGCACCTGACCTGGACCCGCGGCAAGCCCAGCGAGTTCAACAGCTCCGATGTGGCGGCCCGCGGCTTCTGCAGCAATTGCGGCACGCCGCTCTACTACCGCTCGCTGGGCGGGCCGCATGTCTCGATGACCATCGGTTCGTTCGACCAGCCGCACCTGATCCCCATCCTTTACGAGATGGGCCTCGAGGGCCGCCATCCGAGCCTGCTCCCCCTACCCGGTGCCGAGCAGATCGGCACCACCGAGGAAGGCGACGGGGTCGAGGCAGTGGCCCGCGTCCGCGCCTCCAACCACCAGCACCCCGATCACGACACCGAGGTGTGGGTCCCGGGGGGCTCGCATGGATAACACAGTCGCAAGCGGCGGCTGCCAGTGCGGCGCCATCCGCTACCGATTCACTGCACCATTCAACGATGTGAGCCTTTGCCATTGCCGCATGTGCCAGAAGGCGACCGGTGGGCTGTTTGGCGCCTTCGCCGGCGCGCCGGCTCAAAACTTCGAGCTCACCCGGGGGAGCCTCGGCATTTTCCGTTCGTCCGATACGGTCGAACGCGGCTTCTGCGCCGCCTGCGGGACGCCGCTGACGTTCCGTCGCCCCGGCGGCAGCTATGTCAGCGTCACCATCGGCTCGCTCGATCACCCTGAGGCGGTGACCCCCACCGAGCAGACTTGCACGAACGGTCGTCTCGACTATGTGGGCGCCCTCGCCGACGTGCCCGATCTCCCGCCGATCGAGGAGGTCGCCCCCGATCTGGCGCGCCGCATCCGCGCGACCAACCATCAGCACCCCGACCACGACACCACCGACTGGGTTCCGCGCTATGTCTGAAGTCCACCTCTCCGGCGGTTGCCAGTGCGGCGCAGTCCGTTTCCGGGTCGACCAGCAGCCCGACAACGTCCATGTCTGCCATTGCCGCATGTGCCAGAAGGCGGTAGGCGGGCCGTTCGCGGTGATCTGCCCGGTCGAAAAGGTAAACTTCCACGTCACCCGCGGCGCGATCAGCTGGTTCAAGAGCTCCGAACTTGCCAATCGCGGCTTCTGCCGCGAGTGCGGCACGCCGCTGATCTTCGACTATCCGTGGGCGCCCGATATCGGGGTGCTCTCCGGCGCCTTTGACCAGCCCGACCGCGTGCCGCCTGTCGTGCAATATGGCAACGAGAGCCGCGTCAGCTGGTATGCTCATCTCGGCGAGTTGCCCGGCGACACGCCGACCTATTCGGTCGATCCGGAGGGCCGCCTCGGGCGAATTAGTAGCTCCAACCGGCAACACCCCGACCACGACACGGCCGAATGGCCACCCCGTAACTGAGTATTTCGCCAATGACTGCCCAAACTGCTGCCCAAGCCAAGGAACGCCTCTACCTCTTCGACACCACGCTGCGTGACGGCGCGCAGACGGCCGGCATCGAATTCTCGCTCGAGGACAAGATCTCGGTCACCGCGCTGCTCGAGCGCCTCGGCGTCGACTACGTCGAGGGCGGCTACCCCGGCGCCAATGTCATCGACGACCAGTTCTTCACCGAGTGCCGTACCCGCGACGCCGTCTTCACCGCCTTCGGCATGACCAAGCGGGCAGGGCGCTCGGTCGGCAACGATCCGGGTGTGCAGGCAACGCTCAACGCCGTGTCCGACGCCGCCTGCTTCGTCGGCAAGTCCTCGTCGCATCAGGTAAAGGTGGCGCTCGGCATCTCGCTCGAGGAGAATCTCGAGAACCTCCGCGAAACCGTGGAGGCCACCGTCGCCGCCGGCAAGGAAGCGCTGGTCGATTGCGAGCATTTCTTCGATGGCTACAAGTCCGACCCGGACTATGCCCTCAGCTTCGTTCGCACCGCGCTTGATGCCGGTGCCCGCTGGGTCGTGCTCTGCGACACCAATGGCGGCACCATGCCGTCGGAAGTTGCGGCGATCGTCGGCGAGGTCAGCAAGGTCGTCCCCGGCGATCACCTCGGCATCCACGCCCATGACGATACCGGCCAGGCCGTCGCCAATACGCTTGCCGCCGTCGCCGCCGGCGTCCGCCAGATCCAGGGCACGCTCAACGGCATCGGCGAGCGTTGCGGCAACGCCAACCTGATCACCCTGATCCCGACGCTGGCGCTGAAGCCCGGCTTCGCCGACCGCTTCGAGATCGGCGTCAGCAGCGAGCAACTGGCCGATCTCACCTCGATCTCGCGCGCTTTCGACGACCTCCTCAACCGCGCTCCGGCCCGGCAGTCGCCCTATGTCGGCACCTCGGCCTTCGCCACCAAGGCCGGCATTCATGCCTCCGCCCTGGCCAAGGACTTCTCGACCTATGAGCACGTGCCGCCCGAGCTGGTCGGCAACGAGCGCAACATCATGGTCAGCCAGCAGGCCGGCAAATCCAACCTGCTCGCGGCGCTGAAACGCCATGGCATCGAGCTCGGCAAGGATGATCCGCGTCTCGAGCGGCTGCTGCGTACCGTCAAGGAACGCGAAGCCCGCGGCTACTCTTACGATGGGGCCGATGCCTCGTTCTTTATTCTCGCGCACGGCGTGCTCGGCACCCTGCCGGAGTTCTTCGACGTCGAGAGCTACCGGACCAGCGTCGAGCGCCGCCACAACGCGCGCGGCGAACAGGTCGTCGTCACCGAGGCGGTGGTGAAGATCCGCATCGGCGACCAGTTGCTGATGTCGGTCGCCGAAGGTAACGGCCCGGTCAACGCCCTCGACCTCGCCATGCGCAAGGACCTCGGCGTGTTCTCGACCCGCATCGCCGACCTCGAACTGGTGGACTTCAAGGTGCGTATCCTCGACGGCGGCACGGGCGCGGTCACCCGTGTGCTGGTCGAAAGCCGCGACGGGACCGGCGAGCGCTGGTACACCATCGGGGTCAACACCAACATCATCGACGCCTCATTTGAGGCGCTTTACGAGTCGATTACCTATAAGTTGATGAAATCAGAGGCAGCCTGAGACGCCGGAACGGTATGGGCAGGTTGCCCTCGTTCCCGGAGGCCCCGCTGAGCCGGACCGACGACCGCCGTACTTTGCTGCTCGCCCTCGGCGCCGCCGGGGTGACGCTGGCTGTCGCCCTCGGCGTCATCGGCTTGCCGGCAGTCAACGCCTGCTCCACCGATCCGCGCGGCATCGTCACCTGCCTCCGCGACATGGCCGACCGCAAGTTCGATCTCCCCGGCACCATCCCGGGGCAGGTTGCCGAGACGGTGCCCACCGACGTTGCAGATCCACCCGTAGCGGTCGTGGCCGAGCCCGAGGCTCCTGCCGCGGCAGGGGGGCCGCTGGAAGCGCCGGCGGTCGAACCTGCGATCGTCTCTCTCGAACCCAGGGCGGTGCCAGCGCCGGCGGCCAAACCTGCCGAGCCGCAGCCCGTCGCAGCGGCCCCCGCCGAATCTGCTCCGAGCGTACTGCCGCAACCTGCTGCCGGCGCTCCTGCGGCTGTCAAAGTGGCGACAGCTCCGGAACTGCAACCCACCGAGCCGAAGCCGCTGGCGCCGGAAGTTCCCGCAGTGGAGCCCAAGCCCACGCTCGACGATACGGCCTTGAGCTGGAGCGTCGCCTCTGAGCCGCAGGACACCGAGAAGCGTTCGGTCGAGGCTGAGACGTCGGCAGCTCAGGCTGAGCCTCCGCAGAGCGATGAACCCGCGGTTGAGGCCGCCAAGCCCCTGGCTCAGGTAGAGCCGCCGCCAGTGGTGCCCGCGCTGCCCGAACCGGCGACGCCGCCAGTTGCTGCTCAGCCTGAAACGGCAGCGCCTCCCCTGACCACCGCAGAGGCGCCTCTCGTGGTCGCCAACGCTGAGCCGGCCGCCTCGCAGCCCCCGGCGCCAACCGTTGCCGCTCCCGTCATCCTCGCCCCCACCATCGACGCGATCGAGCTCGATGGCACGAGGAGCTTCGTTTCCGGCTCCGGCCCGGCCGGCGCGCTGATGCGCCTCTACGCCGATGGCGAGCTGATCGGCGAGAGCCCGGTCGAAGAGGGCAGGTGGCTCGTCGAAGGCAGCAACCTGCTCGACAGTCCCCGCCGTGAGTTGCGCATCGAAGCCATTGAGCCCGATACGGGCAAGCTCCTCGGCGTTGCCGCCATCACCGTCGAGATCGAACTGCCGGATGGCGGTGCCCCACCTGACGAGCGCTCGGAGGAAGCGCCCGAGCCTGGCAGTGGCGTCGCGCCGACGCCGCAACCCGAGTCCGCGCCGGCCATCGCCAATGGAGCGCCCGCTCCTGAGCTCGCCGACAACGAGCCGCCGGTGACCGCTGCCGTTCCGGACGCCGCGCCCGTCGAACAGCCGGACCCGGCGATCGAGCCGTCGCCCGCCAGGCCCGAACCAGTCGCGGAGCCCGAGCTTGCTGCGGGCGAACGGAGGCGCGAGTTCGGGCCGCTCCCGCCGCTGGCCACGGTGGTCCCTGAGCGAGAGTCCGCTTCCGTCGAAATTCTCGCGCCTTCGACCTTGCAGCCGACCACTCTGCCACCGGTCGAGGCGGGCGGCGCCGACCCGTCGACGATCACCCTCCCAACGCCCGACGCGCCGGCACTGATGGCCGAGTTCGAGGTGCGTTCACCTGAGCCACCTCAGCCTCCGGGCCAGCCCATCACCATGCTCCGCCTGCTGCCCTTCGGCGATCCGGACGGGGGCCGCTACAATGTCGGCAAGGCCATCATCCGCCACGGCGATACGCTGTGGAGCATCGCCCGCCGCTACTACGGCCACGGCATCCACTACCGCACCATCTTTCATGCCAATCGCGAGCTGATCCGTCGCCCCTCGCGGATCTTTCCTGGCCAGATCTTCGATCTGCCCCTGGTCACCGACGACTGACCATAGCCTGACAGGGTATTGCCGCGAATCCCGTTCAACTGCCCAGTCAGGCAGGTGGTTTCGCCTTGCCTTGGCGAGGCCGATCTTTTATCGCTGAATAACGATGAACCCGATGCATGACGACGACATCGCCAATGTGATGCGGGCCCTCGGACACCCTGTCCGGCTCAACATCCTGCGCATCCTCGCCGCCCAGCGTGCGGGCGATTGCTGCTGCACCGATGTCACGCAGAACCTGTCGCTGGCCCAGTCCACCGTCAGCCAGCACATCAAGGTGCTGCTGGACGCTGGTCTGGTCGAGCGTCACCCCAAGGGCACGCGCAACTGCTACTCGCTGCGCGCCGATCGCCTCGCTGATTTCGGCATCGCCTGCACCGGCTTGTTCACCGGCCTAACCGATCACCCGGTCAAAGAGCTCGCCTGATGTCATCCGCCGATGAGGCAACCAAGCGCCCCACCGTTAGCGCGGAGGAGGGTGGCCTGCTTGCCACCGTACGAAACCTCTGGGGCTACATGTGGCCCGAGGGCCGTCCCGACCTGAAATGGCGCGTTATCCTCGCCATCGGCGCCCTGCTGGTATCGAAGGTCGCGACCACGCTGATCCCGTTCGTCTATAAGTGGATCATCGACAGCCTCGATGGCACGACGCCCGATACGGCGCTGGTCATGGGCGTTGCCATCCCCATCGTGCTGGTCATTGCGTTCGGCGTCGGCAACATCATCGATGCCGGCTTCCAGCAGTTGCGCGACGTGCTGTTCGCCTCGGTCGGCCAGCACGCCGTGCGTAAGCTGGCGCTGCAGACCTTCGAGCATCTGCACAGGCTGTCATTGCGCTTCCACCTCGCCCGCCGTACCGGCGGTCTGAGCCGGGTCATCGAGCGCGGCACCAAGGGCATCGAAACCATCGTGCGCTTCACGATGCTCAACACTGCCCCGACGCTGGTCGAGTTCATCATCACCGGCGTCATCTTCATCGTCATGTTCGGTGTCAGCTATCTCAGCGTGCTGGTGGTCACCGTCTGGCTCTACCTGTGGTTCACCATCAAGGCCTCGAACTGGCGCATCGCCATTCGCCGCGACATGAATGACAGCGACACCGACGCCAACGGCAAGGCCATCGACAGCCTGCTCAACTTCGAGACGGTGAAGTATTTCGCCAACGAGAAGATGGAGGCCCAGCGCTTCGATGCCTCGATGGAAAAGTACGAGCGCTCCGCCGTCCGCATCTGGACCTCGCTCGGCTTCCTCAACTTCGGCCAGGCGCTGATCTTCTACGCCGGCACGGTGATCATCCTGATCATGGCGGTGCTCGGCGTGATGAACCGCACGCTGACGCTGGGCGATTTCGTGCTGCTCAACACCTTCCTGATGCAGATCTACCGGCCGCTCAACTTCATCGGCTTCGTCTATCGCGAAATCCGCCAGGGTCTTACCGACATCGAAGAGATGTTCAAGCTGCTCGATCGCGCCCCCGAGATTCAGGACAAGCCGGGCGCCAAGCCGCTGAGTGTCACCGGCCCGGTGGTGAAGTTCGATGACGTAAAATTCCACTACGACGCCGATCGCCCGATTTTGAAGGGCATCAGCTTCGAAGTGCCGGCCGGCAAGACCATTGCGGTGGTCGGCCCCTCGGGCGCCGGCAAATCCACCATCTCGCGGCTGCTCTATCGCTTCTACGATGTCATCGAGGGCAAGATCACCATCGACGGGCAGGACCTGCGCGATGTCACGCAGGAGAGCCTGCGCGCCGCCATCGGCATGGTTCCGCAGGATACCGTGCTGTTCAACGACACCATCGCCTACAACATCCGCTACGGCCGCCCCGGTGCGACCGACGAAGAGGTAAGGAAGGCGGCCGAACTGGCGCAGATCGGCCATTTCATCGAGAGCCTGCCCAAGGGTTACGACACCCCGGTCGGCGAACGCGGCCTGAAGCTTTCGGGTGGCGAGAAGCAGCGCGTCGCCATTGCCCGCACCATCCTGAAGGGGCCGCCGATCCTCATCCTCGACGAGGCGACCTCGGCGCTCGATTCAAAAACCGAGGAAGACATCAAGTCCGCCCTCGATGTGGTCTCGGCCAACCGCACCACGCTGGTCATCGCTCACCGGCTCTCGACCGTCGTCAACGCCGATGAGATCATCGTGTTGCGCGACGGCCAGATCGCCGAGCGCGGCACGCACCACCGCCTGCTGGTCAAGCAGGGGCTCTACGCCCAAATGTGGAACCGCCAGCGCGAAGCGTCGGAAGCCGAAGAGCGCATGCAGCGCGTCGCCAACGACCCCGAAGGCTTCGTCAAGCGCGGCCTGCCCGCGGCGGAGTAGAGGAGTGGCGCTCGAGGTCCGCAGGGCAGCCGACACCGAGCGCCTCACCATCGAGCGGCTGATCCAGCTCTATCTCTACGACATGGCGTCCGAGCATCCCTGGCCGCTCGAGCCCGATGGCCGCTACGCCTACGATTTCCTCGATCGCTTCTGGCAGCACCCGTACCTGATCTATGCGAGCGGAGAACTTGCCGGCTTTGCTCTCGTCGTCCGCGGTTGCCCGATCACCGGCCGCGGCGATTGCTGGTTCATGGCCGAGTTCTTCGTGCTCCGCTCCTACCGCCGACAGGGTATCGGCGTAGCCACAGCGCACCAACTAATCGCCCGCCATCCCGGGTCATGGCACGTGGCGGTCCTTCAATCTAACCAGCCCGCGCTGGCGTTCTGGGGCAGGGCGTTAGGCGCCAACCGGCCAACGCTGTCGCCGACAAGGTTCGATGGCGATGACTGGCTGGTGCACGCTTTCCATACGTGACCGCTCGATCGCGGCTGTGGTCACCCCACGCCTGATCCCTCCCCACGGGGGAGGCAGACGGCAAACCTCCAGCATCGAAGGCGCCCCCGAGATTGAGGACCTGCCCCGCGCCGGAGCGATCAGCGGGCGCGAGGCCCGGAAAACCGGCAGCCGGCGATCTTCGGGTCGGTGTTCTTATAGCTGCCCTTGATGTAGTTGCCGTTCCGGCTGAGCGTCGCCTTCCACTTCTCCGTCTGGCGCCTGCCGTCCCAGATGAACTTGTTGGTGAACGTGGCGTTCACCCCGTCGAAGCTTCCTCCGACGATGGTGCCGTACCCATCATCGACATTCGTCGTGCCGTCGACGACGGAGGCGCTGGCCGCAGAGATACGGACAATCTGGGCCGGCGCGCAGTTCTGGCCCTGCACGGTAATCTTCCAGGTGCCGACCAATGTCCATTTTGCCTCCGCCGCAACGCCCCAACTGCTCAGGCTTGCCACAAGTACCGATGCGGTCAGCAGTACCGAAATTGAATGACGCATTGTGCTCTCCCTTATCCTGGCCAGAACCTACGCTCTGAGGGGCAAGTTGCCAGTACCGAGGGCTCCTATCGGTTTGGAGACCTCCTCCGCCCTATGACGGCAACTGAGCGGGTCGTTGTGTGGGGACCGGGATCGTGACGCAACAGGGCGGGACCGCCTTGCGTTGGCGCTGTTGCGGAACCCACCCCTTGACCTATCCGTTGCGTCCGACCAAACAGCGTCGGCCAATGACCTCAGAATCCTCACGCAACGCCTCGCTCGACGCCCTGCGCGTCCTCAGCCTGTTCGGCATCGTGACGCTGCACGTCGCCGGTGGCGGCTTCGCCGACAACAAGCCGTTCGGTTTCGTGGTGGATGAGCTCAGCCGTTTCGCCGTGCCGGTGTTCTTCCTGATGTCGGCCTATTTCTGGAAGGACGCCGACCTCGTCGCGCCGCTGCGCCTCGCCGGCAAGGTGGCCATGCGGGTCATGCCGGCCTTCGCCATCATCCTCGCCCTTACCATAGGGCTTCGCCTGCTGGAGGGCGGCCGCCCCGGCTTCGAGCCGACCCCCGGTGGTCTGCTGCTGCTGTTGTGGTCCGGCGGTCCAGCGTTCCACCTGTGGTTCCTGCCTGCCCTGGTGCTCGGCAGCGCCGTCGTCGCGACCCTGATGAAGTTCACCGGCCTGCGCTGGACCCTGGCCATCGCGCTCGCACTCTACGCCATCGGCACCATTATCGGCGCTTACTCAAAACCACTGTTCGGCCACGGCTTCCCGTTCTGGATGGATCGCAACGGGCTGTTCTTTGCCCCGGTCTTCCTCGTCGCCGGCATTGTCCTTCGCCGCCACCGCGGCGCGCTGGCCGACTGGCCGATCCCGGTCATCGTCGCTGCACTGGTCACCTTCGCGTCCCTCCATCTCGCCGAAGGTTACTTCGTCGTCGGCCGCTACGCCCTCGGCCACGACTACTCGCTCGCCACCCTCGGATATGGTCTCGCGGTCGCCGTCCTGTTCATGCGCATCGAACTGATGAACCCCATCTGGTCGACCCTCGGCCAGGCCACCTTCGGCGCCTACCTGATCCACCTGCTGGTGTTGAAAGTCCTCGCCTCCAACTTCGGCCTCGGCCGTCACTCGCTCCTGATGATCGCTCTCGGCTTCAGCATCAGCCTGGGCGTGGCTGTGGCGTGGAGGGCAGGGCGGGCTTTGTTAGCTGCGCGTGCTTCTCAGGCCTAAAGCTCGGGGTCGAATGGCACGACGTGCTTGTTGAGCCAGTTTTCCAACACATCCTTGCGGAACGTTCCAGCCTCGAGGTTGCTGTAGATAAACGTTTCCAGCTCGTCGTTTGTCGCGGATATGTCAGCGCCGCGGAGCTGCAGGAACATTTCGAGGCAGGCATAGGCGACGCGTTTGTTGCCGTCGACAAAGCCGTGATTCATTGCCAGGCTTTCCCACAGCGCCGCCGCTTCTTCGATGAGGTCGGCATAGTAGCCGGTCTGCGGCCGCAACAGTGCAGACTCGATAAGCCCCATATCGCGCACGCCGACTGCCCCACCGAACTCCTTGATGAGGAGTTCGTGGATGCGCAGAGCTTCATCGAGAGTGATGTAGAGCGTCACCGCTCGCTACTTGGCCAGAGCTTTGTAAAGCGAGCGGCGGCGCTCGATGCTGCGGGCCATCAACCTTTCGATGGCCGGGCGGACCTTGGGAGCTGCCCCCCTCTCCACCAGGGCATGGTACTGCTCGGCCGACACGACATAAGCCACGTCGCGACCGTTCTTCTGGATAGCCACCGGCTCTGCCTGTGCCATCTCCAGCACCTGCCCGAACTTGTTCTTGGCATCCGTCGCGGTCATCTCGGCCATGATGGTCTCCTAGGTTAGGTAGCTAAAATAGCTACTCTAGCTTTTGGCCGCAATAGCCAAAGCAGCTAAAAACGAAAAGGCCCGGATCGCTCCGGGCCTTTCAGTGCTTGTCTCTAGTTCAGTTACTCGGCGGCCTGGCGGCTCACCACCGTGACGCCGTCCTGCTCGGTTTCGACGAGGCCCGATCCTTCGGTCTTGATGAACCGCTTCGAGCTGTCGATGTCGGCCGGGATCTCGACGGTCTCGCCTTCCGGCGTGACGGCGGTGTGCTTGCGCCCACCGAAGATCGCCCGGAACGGCCATGCGATGGCGTTGCCGATCGCCGCGAACACGGCACCGAACAGCCGGCCGATCCAGCTGTGACGGATTACGGTCGGAGCGGTGATCATCACCGGCACCATCACCAGGGTGAGGGCAGTGGAGACGAACAGGCCCGAAACCAGCGCCGCCGACAGGTGGGTGAACCACGAACCGGCGAGGCCGCCCCAGACGATCTCGCGCCGGATGAAGTCGAACTCGACGTTCACCGCCATCGGGATCACGCCCAGCGCCGTCACCGTTGCGGTGAGCAGCACCGGCCGCACGCGCTGGGCCGCCGTGATCAGCATCGCCTTGGTCGGCTCCACTCCATCGCCACGGTTGTAGTGGTTGTAGGTGTCGATCAGCACGATACCGTTCTTCACCACGATGCCTGCCAGTGCCACGATGCCGAGACCGGTCATGATCGCCGAGAAGCTCATCCCGGTGATGGTCATGCCCAGCATCACGCCGGCGAGCGACATGACCACGGTCGAGAGCGTCACCAGCACCTGGTAGAAGCTGTTGTACTCGAGCAGCAGCACCAGGAAGATGATGAACAGGGCGGCCGCCAGTGCCTGCATGATGAAGGCATTGGTATCGCCGATCTGCTCGTCCGCGCCGCCGAAGGCGATCGTCGTCGTCGCGGGGATGTCCTGTGTCGCCACCCATTCCTTCAACTGGGCGATCTTGGCATCAGCCGCCACGCCCGGCGCCAGGTTCGCCGCCACGCCCATGACGTAGAGGCCGTTCTTGCGGCTGATATTGGCAACCTTCGGCACGGCTTCGCGCTTGATGAAGTTCGACACCGGCACCAGGCCCTGGGCCGTGACGATCCTCAGCGAGTCGAGGCTGTCGAAGCTGCGCTCGTCGAGCGGCAGGCGGACGCGGATATCGAGTTCGTCATCCGCGTCATCCGGCCGGTACGAGCCGAGCTTCACACCCGAGGTGACGAGCTGCACGTAGGGCGACAGTTCGCGCACGCCGATGCCGTACTTGGCCGCGGCCACGCGGTCGATCGTCACCTCCCAGTCGATACCGGGGGAGGGACGGCCGTCTTCCACGTCGATGGTGTCGCCGAGCTGGTTTTCTACATAGTCGCGCAGCTTGGTGACCACCGGCGTCAGGTCGGAATAGACAGTGCTTTCGACCGTCAGGTTGATCGCCTTGCCGGCCGGCGGGCCGTTTTCCTGCGCCGCGATCTGCACTTCGAGACCCGAGATGTTCTTCACCCGGTCACGGATGTTCTGGAAGATCTCAGTCGCCTTGATGCGCTCGTTCCACGGCTGCAACTGCAGGTTGAACTGCCCGATGGTGTCCGGTGGACCGCCGCTCGAGAAGCCGTCGCCGCCACCACCTGAGAAGGTCATGATCGAGTCCTGCACACCCTGCACCTGCAGGATCTGCGTCTCCACCTCGGCCAGCATGTCGCGGATCTCGACCGGCGAATAGTTACCGCGAGCGATCACGTTGACCGTGCCGAATTCGGCCTCGGAAGCCGGGAAGGCTTCCATGCCGGTCGGGTTGGCGATGTAGGCGTAGAACATGAAGCCGACGACGGTGAAGCCCGCCAGCAGCGACAGGATCGGATGCCGGATCAGGTGCTGCAGCGTGCGCACATAGATGCCCGTCGCGCCCTTGACCTTCTTCACGTCGAACTTGTCGGGGTACATGACGACGTCCGCGGCTTCCTTGGCCTTGGGGTCGACATGAGTCGAGGCGATGATCGCCCCGATCACCGGCATGAACACCAGCGCCGAAAGCAGCGAGGCGCACATCACCACGATCACGATGATCGGCAGGTAGCTCATGAACTTGCCGATGATGCCCGGCCAGAACAGCAGCGGCACGAACGCCCCCAGCGTCGTGAAGGTGGCCGAAACCACCGGCACGAACATCTTGCGCGCCGCGAGGATGAACGCTTCTTTCTTAGAAACGCCTTCCTGCAGCTTTCGTTCGGCGTACTCCACCACCACGATTGGATCGTCGACGAGCACACCCACCGCCAGCACCAGGCCGAACATGATCATCATGTTGATGGTCATGCCGAGCATCTGGACGATCAGGAACGCGATCATGAACGAGATCGGGATCGAAGTGCCGATCATCAGGGCAGGACGGACGCCGAGGGTGGCAACGCAGGTGACCATCACCAGCGCCACGGCGGTCAGCACCGCGGCTTCGAGCGAGCGGAACAGGTTCTTGGTGGTGTCGGCCTGGTCGATCAGGAAGCTGTGCTGGATGCCGGCCGGCCAGTCCTTGACGAACTCGGTCGTGACGGCACGCACCTGGTCGGAAACATCGATGACGTTGGTCCCGAGCTCCTTGATCACCCCCAGGGTGATCGCCGGCTGTCCGTTGACATGGGCGTACTGGGTCGCATCCTCGAAAGTGCGGGTAATCGTTGCCACATCGCCGAAAGTGACGACGTTGTCGCCATCCGCCTTGATCGGCAACGAGTAGACGTCCTGCGCGCTGGTGATGAGGCCCGGCACTTCGACATTGAACGAACCCCGGCCGGTGTCGAGCGTGCCGCCGGGCACCACCATGTTGTTCTTGGCCAGCGCATCCAGCAGTTCGCCGGCCGTAAGGTTATAGGCCTCGAGCCGGCTCATATCGATGGTCACCGCCAGCATCTCGTCGCGCGACCCGGAAATGGTCACGCTCTGCACGGTCGGGATTTCCTCGAGCCGATCCTGCAGGTCCTTGGCGCTCTGCACCAAGGCACGCTCCGGCACGTTGCCGTAGATTGCCACCGAGATCGAAGGCTGGTTGGTGAACGAGATTTCCGTTACCGACGGCTCGGTTGCGTCCTCGGGAAGTTCGGAGGCGAGGCCGTCGAGCTTGGCGCGGATGTCGGCCAGCGCCTTGTCGCTGTCGGCGTTCACGTCGAACTCGAGGAACACCGATGCGTGACCGGTCGTTGCGGTCGAGGTGTAGTTCTTGAGCCCGTCGATATCCTTGACGCGATCCTCGATCGGCTTGGCCAGCAGCCGCTCCGCGTCCCGGGGGGAAACGCCGGTCTGGCTGGTCGAGACGTAGAAATACGGGATGTCGATCGCCGGGAAGCTTTCCTTCGGCAACGACACATACGCGCTGAAGCCGGCGAACAGCAGCAAAGCCATCACCGTCAACACAACCCGCGGCATGCGCAGGATGCGTTCGAGGAAATTCATCATGAGTGCACCCCTTCAGCGGCGGCTTCGGCCTCAACCGATTCCGGCTTGCCCGTAACGTTGGTCGCGTTGACCTTCTGACCCGGCACGACATACTCCTGACCCATCGTGATCACATCGACCGTCGGGGGCAGGCCCGTGACCCAGACACCCTCGCGGGAGTCCGAGATGATCGTCACGGGGTAGAATTCGACGACGCCATCCTTGACTGAGCGCACCCCAAGCGTGCCCTCGTCATTCAGCGTCAGCACCGACTGCGGCAACAAATGCGCCGGTACTGTGCCCATAGTGACGGTGGCCGTCGCCGTCACGCCCGAGAGCACCTTGCCGTTGGCGTTCGGAATTTCGATCTCGACCGGGAACGAGCGGGTCGCTTCGTCGGCGAGCGAGGCGATGTAGCTCACCTTGCCCTCGACCTTTTGGCCGGTCACCGTCTCGACGCTTGCCGCTAGCCCGAGCTCGGCACGCGCGATGCGGGCCTCGGGCACATTGGCGACGAACAACATCGGGTCGAGCTCAACTACGGTGGCGCACGGCTGGCCGGGGCTCAGCACGCTGCCCACCGTCGCCACCGGATCCTGCACGACGCCGGCAACCTTGGTGGTCACCTTGGCGCGGTCGAATTCCTGTTTGGCCTGGTCGAACGCCGTCTGCGCCTGCCGCAGGGCAGCTTCGGCGACGATGCCCGTATTGTTGGCGGCGAGACCCTTTTCACGCAGCGCGCGATTGGAGTCGGCATTGGTCTGTGCCTGGGCGAGGGCGGCTTCCGCCTGGGCCACGGCAGCGGCTCGCGTCCCTTCCTCGAGCGTGCAGATGATGTCGCCGGCTTTTACCGTCTGACCCTTGGTGACGTTGACCGCCGTCACCACACCCGAAGTCTCGGGTGTGATAGTGGTTACGTTCTTCGCTTTGGTGCGGCCACGCAGCGGCACTTCCACCGGCATGGCCTGCATCGCGTAAGTTTCGGTACGCACCGACTGGGCCGGCGCCGAGGCACCGCTGCTCTCGGCTACGCGCTCGGCGATCGTCAGCGCCGGATCGACTGCGCCCTCGGCGACGTGATGCGTCGTCTCGGCGCCCTCGGCGTCCTTGCTGAAGAACGAGACAATCGGTTTTTCGCCATGACCGGGGCCATTGCCTCCGGCCACGAAAACACCGCTGCCGAGCCACAGGGCCCCGGCAATGACAATGGCGCCGGCAACGCCGTAGGAAACGATCGCTCGCATTCTGATACCCTCTATTCCGCTGCTGCAGCGTCGTCCCTGTCGGAACGGGCCAGCGCTATCAGTTCATCCCCGTGCGCCTCGATGTAGTCACGAGCCGCTTGCATACAAGTCCGCCCATAATCGATGACCCAGGCGTCTCCGGGGTGGTTGTGTTGTTGTTTGAGCCGGTCGAAGTCGGCGAGCGTCGCGTCGATTTCGACGATTCGCTCGTTCAGTCGCTGCTCGACCAGCGATTGCGGGAGTTCCGAGGCGAAGCGCAGGAACAGCAGAAACTCGCTGCGGAACTCGTCTTCGCCAAGCTTCTCGAACATTGACTGGATGAACGCAGCGCGACCGGCTGGCGTGATCGAATAGATCTTCTTGGCCGGCTTGCCATCCTGCTGTTCAACGCGCGCCGTAACCAGCTTTTCCTGTTCGAGGCGCGCCAGCGACGGATAGATCGCCCCATAGCTGGCGTCGATGAAATACGAATACTCCCCTTCAACGGAGAGCTTTCGGATCTCATATCCAGTCGCGTCGCCATCATAGAGAATGGCAAGGCAGATGGTTCTGACGTTCATTGGCTTCCTATCCGGCTGGTATATATCGAACCAGCATATGCCGGGCCTATATATGGAGCCGGAAAAAAGCGCAACAAGGGCTGAAGGAGGGGCTGCCATGCAATTTCTTCATGGCCAACCGTTTGAATACTAACGGTTTCCGTCAGGCGTCGACGAACCGCAGCATCTCGGCAAGGGCTCGCAAGGCCAGTTTCTGGCTGGCTGCGGCCACGAACCAGGCATTGAGGAACTTGTCGTCCCGGTGTCCGCAGGTGAGCGGCAACCCGTCCATTCCCAGTACCACACCACCTGCCGCCTGCAGCACCGCCTGGCCCGCCGCCGTGTCCCATTCCGAAGTTGGGGTAAACCGCGGGTAAAGCTGCGCGTCGCCCTTGGCGAGCAGGCAGAACTTCAGCGACGAGCCGACCGACACGTCCTCTGCCACCTCGAGCGTATCGCAAAGCTCTGCCAGGGCGGCGTGCCCATGCGAGCGGCTGGCGACGATGCGCAGCGGATGCTCGGCCTCGGCCACCTGCAGCGGCGCTACGCCCTCTATGGCGTCGCCAGCCAAGCGCCCTGCGAACGCGCCATCCGGCCCGCCCCAGTAAATCTCGCCGGTGGCCGGCGCCAGCACCACCCCGCTGACCGGATGCCCGTCCTCGCAATAGGCGATGTTCACGGTGAACTCGCCGTTGCGCTTCAGGAACTCCTTGGTGCCATCGAGCGGGTCGACCACGAAGTAGCGCGCCCCCAGCTCCGGAATCCGTCCCGCCGCGACGCTCTCCTCGGCCAACACCGGCAGGCCGGTCTCGGCCAGGTACTCGAGGATGATCGTCTCGGCCCGCTGGTCAGCCTCCGTCACCGGCGAACCATCAGCCTTCTCCATCGCCACCACCGGGCGTCGATAGACCTCGAGGATCACTTCGGCCGCGGCAATCGCGGCGCGGTTCATCATTTCGGCAAGCGGCGTGCTCATTGGATTTCGACATCCAGTCCGAGGTCGAGCGGTCTGGCGCCCATGGTAATCTGGCTCGACGAGATATAGTCGACCCCGGTCTCGGCTATGCCGCGCACCCGCTCCAGCGTCACCCCGCCGGAAGCCTCGAGCCGGGCCCGCCCGTCGTTCAGCTTCACCGCAGCCCGCAGCAGCTGGTTGTCCATATTGTCGAGCATGACGATCGTCGCGCCGGCATCCAGCACCTCAGCCAGCTCGTCGAGGCTGGTGACCTCGATCTCGATCGCCACCAGGTGCCCTGCCGCGGCGCGTGCCGCCCGATAGGCCTTGCCGGCGCCGCCGGCCACCGCGATGTGGTTGTCCTTGATCAGGATGGCGTCGCTCAATGCGTAGCGGTGGTTCGAGCCGCCGCCGCAGCGCACCGCATATTTCTCGAATGCCCGGAGCCCCGGCGTGGTCTTGCGCGTATCGCAGATGCGCGCCCCGGTCCCAGCCACGGCTTCTACAAACTTATGCGTATGTGCGGCGATGCCGCTGAGATGATTCAGGAAGTTGAGTGTCGTGCGTTCGCCGGCGAGGAGCTGCCGCGCATTGCCCGACACCACCGCGACGATGTCGCCCTTGGTGACCGGCGCGCCATCCGCCACCCGCGGATCGAACGACACGTCGCCACCCAGTTGCCGGAACACTTCGAGCGCCAGCGGCAGCCCGGCGATCACGCCGGCCTCCCGTGCCGACAGCGTCGCCGTCGCCACGGCCTCTGCCGGGATTGTCGCCTGTGAGGTGAGGTCGCCTGCCAAGCCCAGGTCTTCGGCAAGGGTGCGACGGACCGCATCCTCGACGAGAGCAGGGGGCAGGGCGCCGATAAGGGTGTCGCGCATATCTGTGGCTCGGGTGCTGGCGGCGAGCGGTTTACGCGACCGAGCCACCCCACGCAATGCTGCCGCGCATCGCCACCATTATCTCCGTATCCGGAACAAATGGCGCTCGCACCCGTTGGGTCCCTGCCAGTTCAGGGCGGGTTGGCTGTTGCATCACAAGAAGAATGGAGAAAGCCATGCAGCTCAAGCGCTTATTGCTTACCACCACGAGCCTATGCCTCCTCTCGCTGCTCCCTCTACCTGCCCTGGCGCAGGATGCGGGGCTGACGGCGGCCTACAATGCCTATGTCGAAGCCCAGAGCGGCGATGACCCCGATGCCAAGGCCGCGGCCGAGGCGGCCTTCCTTGCCGAGTGCCAGCGTCTTGGTACACCCGACCTGCAACAGTGCATCGCCATCGCCACCGGCGCCGCTACCGTCGAGCCGCCCGCTCCGCCAGCCGAGGAGGCCGCACCTCCTGCTGAAGAGCCAGCGCCCCCTGCTGAGGAACCAGCGCCCCCTGCTGAGGAGCCAGCGCCGCCCGCCGAACAGCCGGCCGCTCCCGCCGAGCAACCCGCCGCGCCAGCTGCGGAGGCCCCCGCTGCCGAGCAACCCGCCGCGCCAGCTGAGGAGGCCCCCGCTGCCGAACAGCCCGCAGAGCCGGCTCCGGCCGAGCAGCCTGCGGCTCCCGCCGAGCAGCCGTCCCCGGCCAGCGATCCGGCACTGATCGCCGCGTTCGAGGCCTATGTCTCTGCCGGTTCCGGTGGTGACGCCAACGCCAAGGCTGCCGCCGAGGCTGCTTTCCTCTCCGAATGCAACCGTCTCGGCATTCAGTCGCTCGACGAGTGCCTGGCGCTGATGGGTGGTGCCCCGGCTCCGGCTGCACCTGCCGAACCCGCAACCCCGACCGAACCCGCCCAGCCGGGTGAAGCTCCGCCGACCGACCAGTCGGGCCAGCCGCTCGAAGTGGTCCCCGATCAGGAAACGCCTGACGCCCCGGCCGCCCCGGTGCTCGACAGCGCCAAGGATGCGGAGGGTGCGGGCGCCGAACAGCCTGCTCCGGCCCAGCCGCCTGCCGCCGAGGTTCCGCCGCCGGCGACCGACGCCGAAGCTCAGACCCAGGCTCCGCCTCCGGCCGAGGAAGTCGAGGCAGCGGTAGCCACCGAAGGCACGCGCGTCGACCAGCTCCCGGCACCGGAAGCTCCTCCTGCCGCGCAGGAGGCCAAGAAGGACGGTGACCGGCTGATCATCAACATCGGCATCCAGATCAACATCTTCACGCCCTACAAGGATCGCGACCGCATCGGCCGCGGTGACGAGGTCTACTATGAAGAGCTCGACAACGGCCGCTATCGCCAGACCGTCATCCGGCCGGACGGCACGCGTGTGGTCACGGTGTGGAACCGCTACGGCGAAATCATCCGGCGGGTGAAGGTGCTGCCCGATGGCACCCGCATCATCCTGGTCTTCTCCCCCGACGATCGTCGGGACGATGACTGGCGCGATCCGGGCGACGATCTGCCGCCGTTCTACCTGCCGATCCCGGTGGACGACTATGTGCTCTACAGCGAGCGCTCCGACGAGGACGACATCGAACGCTTCCTCAGCGAACCGCCGCTGGAAAAGGCCGCCCGCGTCTATACCGTCGACGAGGTGAAACGCTCGGCGCGTATCCGTGACACCGTCCGCCGCGTCGAGATCGGTGACCTGACCTTCGAGACCGGCTCGGCCCAGCTCGGCCGCGACCAGGTCGGCTCGCTCGGCAAGGTGGCCGAGGCGATGAAGAAGATCCTCGCCCGCAACCCGGGCGAGACCTTCCTCATCGAGGGTCACACCGACGCGGTCGGCTCGGACGAATCCAATCTCGTCCTCTCCGACGAACGTGCCGGCACCATCGCGGACCTGTTGACCGAGTTCTACGACATCCCGCCGGAGAACCTCACCACGCAGGGCTATGGCGAGCGCTACCTCAAGGTCGAGACCGACGGCGCCGAACGCGCCAACCGCCGCGCCACCGTCCGCCGCATCACCTCCCTGGTCTCCGGCGGCCAGAGCTGATCGAAGCAGTGATGTGACGACAAATTTGGAACCCGCGCTACGGCGCGGGTTCTTCTTTGCAGCGAAGCACGGTGCCGCAGTGATCCTCCCCCGCGTGGCCGAGCGGATGAGGGCCCAAGGCCCTCACCGCGGGGGGACCACCCCTAGGGTGGTGGAGGGGGCGGCTAAACCCTCAGTCGCCCTCGCAAAGTCACCTGCCATAGACAAGCCAAACTCCCCGGTCTAATTGAACGTCGTTTAGTGCTGGAGGTTGTGCCATGGCCCGTCGTGCCGACCATTCGAAGGAAGAGCTCGCGAGCCTCGTCGTCAACACGGCCGAGGAGCTGATTGCCGAGGAGGGGATCGATGCCTTCTCCGCCCGCTCGCTGAGCCGGGCCATCGGCTACACCGCCGGCACGCTCTATCACCACTTCAAGGATCTCGACGACATCGTCACCCAGGTGAACACCCGCACCCTGGTCGGCCTTGCCCGCGCCTTCGCCGACGCCACGCCCTCCAGCGACCCGCGGCAGATGCTGCACAACTACGCTGATGCCTTCCTGGGTTACATCGCGCTGAAGCGGAACCTGTGGAACGCCCTGTTCGAGTTCCGCCGCAAGCCCGACCAACTGGTGCCGCCCTGGTACATCGAGGCCATCGCCTCGCTGATCCGCATCATCGCCCAGTGCTTCCAGGACATTCGCCCCGACCTCGATGACAAAGTGGCCCGCCAGTCCGGCCAACTGGTCTTTGCCTCGATCCACTCCGTCGTCTCGCTCGACAGCTCCGGCCGACTCAACCTGATCATGGATCGCGACATCGGCAAGGTCGTGCACGAGCTGGTCGACATGCACATCCTCGCCTACGCCCATCGCGCGAAGTAGGCAGGACTGCACCAATGCCAGCGTCACCTCGGCGAAGGCCTATGTGCAGGGCCTATCGGCGAACTGGCCACCAGACTGCGTGACGCTGGGTATGCGAACCGAGACTCTACAAGTCCCCCAAACTCGGTGTCATCCCCGCGAAAGCGGGGAACTCCGTTTGCGATCGTGCAGCAGGGACAAAACAGAGGTTCCCGCTTTCGCGGGAATGACCCGGGGGGGGGGCGCGACCCAGGCCCATCCTGCGATGGTTCGGTAGGCGCTGGGGGTAGCGGAAGTATCAGGGCGGATCCCGCCTCGCCGGGACGACATCGAGTCGAGGCAGAGACAAAAGCCCACTCAGCGATCCCGCTGATTCCACACCAGAAGCCGGCCACAACCCATTGAATCCATTCAGCCCAAACTCCAATCTAAACGGCGTTCAATTTTTCTCTTGAACGCCGTTTAAAACCCGGTATGTTGGTCGTTGTGAACAGCGTCCAATTAAACGCCGACACCAACCGAAGGGAGACGTACTGCGATGTTGAACGTTCTGAAGACCCTGTTCCGGGGCGCCTCGGCCCGCGCCGAAGAGCAGCTTATCGATCATTTCGCCATCGACCTGATCGAGCAGAAGATCCGTGAGTCCGAGGCGGCGCTGTCGCTCGCCAAGTCAACCCTCGCCGCCCTGATCATCCGGCAGCGCAACGAGACCCAGACCCTGAGCCGTCTCGACACCCAGATTGCAGATCTCGAGACCCGGGCGCGTCAGGCGCTGGCCGCCGGCCGTGAGGACCTGGCCGCCGATACCGCCACCGCCATTGCCAATCTGGAGAACGAGCGGGCTGTGCGCCGCGATACCCTCGATCAACTCGCCAACCGCGTCGCCCGCACCCAGGCCTCGGTCGAGAAAGCCAACCGCCGCATCATCGACCTGCGGCAGGGCATGATCTCGGCCCGCGCCGCCGATGCCGAGCGCAAGGCGCAGAAATCGCTCAACCGCTCGATCGGCGCCACCAGCTCGATCCGCGAGGCCGAGGACCTGATCGCCCGCGTCGTCAACGGCCCCGATCCGTTCGCCGAGAGCGAGGTGCTCGACGAGATCGATGCTGGCCTCAGCGAGAAGGGCATCCGCGATCGCCTCGGCGAAGCCGGCTTCGGCGACAAGACCAAGGTCCGCGCCGACGACGTGCTCGCCCGCCTCAAGTCCACGAACCTCTAAGCCGCAACCGCATTCGAACCAAAGGGAACCACCGAAATGAACGCCGACAACAACCAAGTCTACATCATGTTCAACGCCGCCGGCGTCGCCGCCGCGCTGTTCCTGCTCTCGCTGTCGCTCTGGCTCGCGCCGGTCGACCTGTCAACCAAGGGGTATTGGGGCATGGGCATCGTGCTGCTGATGGGGAGCCTGGTGAATCTCGTCAAATACCGCACCGATGACCGCAACGCGCGCGATGTGGTGCGCCAGCTCGAGCAGGCCAAGAACGAAAAGATCCTCAAGGACTACGTCGGCAACCAGTGATCTCAGGGTCACCGCACGTGCGGTGATCCCCCCAGGGTCGTTGCGCTAGCAATGATCCCCGAGTGACTGTGTTTGCAGTCATCTCTAGGGGCACTGTAGTGATCCCAGTCACCGCCGATGTTTGGAAGCCCCGGGCCCGAGCCCGGGGCTTCTTGCTATCTCACCCCAGCCGATACGGCACCACTTCGCGCCGATCGACATCGATCTCCAGCCGCGCGTCCATCGGCGGCACCGAGCGCTGGATGCAGTTGGTGCGCGGACAGATCCGGCAACTGATGCCGATCGGCTCGAACCCGCGCGTCAGGTCGAGGTCAGCCGCATAGGTCAGCTTGCTCGCATGCGTCACCTCGCAGCCCAGCGCGTAGGCATAGCGCCGCACCGGTCCGCGAAATCCGCCGGTGTGCTTCTCCTCCGACCAGGCGAGGCAAAGATAGCGGTTGCCGTCCGGCGTCTCTGCCAGTTGCCGCGCGATCCGCCCGTTATGCTCGCCGAACACCCAGTGCACGTTCCAGAGCGGGCACGCACCGCCAAAGCGCGGGAACTGCAGCGGCGTTGCCGAGTGCCGCTTGGTGATCGTCCCCGCCGCATCCACCCGCGCAAAAAAGAACGGCACGCCGCGCGCCCTGGGCCGCTGCATAGTCGACAGCCGGTGCCCGACTTGTTCCATCGACGCTCCGAACTCGAACGCCAGCTCTTCGACGTCGTAGCCAGTGCGATCCGCTGCCGTGAGGAACGCCCCATACGGCATCTGCAATGCCCCGGCGAAATAGTTGGCCAGTCCCAGCCGGCAGATATCAGCCGCCTGCCGGGTCTTGAACTCCGCCCCGGCGACGATCTCGTCGATCAGTTCCGCCTGCTCGATCAGCGCCAGCTGCACGCCGAGCTGGAAATACTGCGTCGCCGGCGCCAGCCGTCCGTTCAGCACGATGGTGCGCGAGGCCCGATCGAACCGCCGCAACTGATCCGGTGAGTTCGGCTCCTCGAACATCACCGAAATCCGATGCCGTGCCGTGAGATGATTGGCCAGCCGCTCGAGCCGTCCATGCAGGGCGAAGCCGATACTCGCCGCCAAGGTCTCGGCAGCGAGATCAAGCGGATCGATGTAGTTGTTGGCGTAGTGGAAGAAGTCGCGCACTTCTTCGTAGCTCGTCTGCGGTCCCGGGCCACCGACCATCGCCGCGTCCGCCCCCATCAGCCGCTCGTTCGCCTTGCGATAGGCCTCATAGAGCCGCAGCATCGCCCGTGCCGTATCGGGCGCGCTCGCTGCCACCGACTTGAGCTCGATCAGTCCTGGCGCGGCCTCACCGAACAGCGGGTCGGCCATCGCCTCGCGCAGATCGGCCAGCACCCGGTCGGCCCCTTCCGAGGTCAGCTCCACGAGGTCGAGCCCGAAATTCTCGGCCAGCGTCAGCATCAGCGAAGCCGTCAGCGGCCGCTGGTTGTTCTCGATCTGGTTGAGATACGACACCGAGATTTCGAGCCGCCGCGCCAGCTCGCGCTGCGTCAGCCCCACCTTGGTGCGCGCCGCCCGCACCCGGGCCCCGGCGAAGATCTTACGGTCAGCCATTCGCAAGTTCGCAATTTCACAGTTTGCAACTTTGCAGAATTAGCAGGTCCACACATTCCTGTCTCTCACGGCGAGTGCCAAGCATGTATGCTTGCCTCGGCACAAGGGCAGGGGACTCCATGCAGAAGATCATCGCCGCACTCGATCAGCGGCGCGATGAGGCCCGTCTCGGCGGTGGCCAGAAGCGGATCGACGCCCAGCACGGCAAGGGCAAACTCACCGCCCGCGAGCGTCTCGAGGTGCTGCTCGATCCCGGTTCATTCGAGGAATACGACATGTTCGTCACCCACCGGGCGGTGGATTTCGGCATGGAGCAGAACATCATCCCCGGCGACGGCGTGGTCACCGGCTGGGGCACCATCAATGGCCGCCTCACCTATGTGTTCAGCCAGGACTTCACGGTGTTCGGCGGCTCGCTCAGCGAGACGCACGCCCAGAAGATCTGCAAGATCATGGATCTCGCCGTGCAGAACGGCGCGCCGGTCATCGGCCTCAACGATTCCGGCGGCGCCCGCATCCAGGAAGGTGTGGCGGCACTTGGCGGTTATGCCGAAGTATTCTGGCGCAACGTCCAGGCTTCCGGCGCCATCCCGCAGATCTCGGTGGTGATGGGCCCCACTGCCGGCGGCGCAGTCTATTCGCCCGCCATGACCGACTTCATCTACATGGTGAAGGACACCTCCTACATGTACGTGACCGGCCCGGACGTGGTGAAGACCGTCACCTCCGAGATCGTCACCCACGAGGAACTCGGCGGCGCCTCGACCCACACCAAGGTGTCGTCGGTCGCCGACGCCGCCTTCGACAACGACATCGAAACCCTGCTCGAAGTCCGCCGCCTGTTCGATTTCCTGCCCCTGAACGCCGCCGACAAGCCGCCCGTCGTCGCCGTCAACGACACCATCGACCGCGCCGAGCCCAGCCTCGATACGCTGATCCCCGACAGCGCTCAAAAACCCTACGACATGCGCGAGGTGATCCTCAAAATCGCCGACGAAGGCGATTTCCTCGAGATCCAGCAGGACCACGCCGGCAACATCCTCGTCGGCTTCGTCCGCCTCAACGGCGGCACCGTGGGCGTCGTCGCCAACCAGCCTTTGGTTCTCGCCGGCTGTCTCGACATCAACTCGTCGAAAAAGGCCGCGCGGTTCATCCGCTTCTGCGACGCCTTCTCGATCCCCATCCTGACGCTGGTCGATGTCCCCGGCTTTCTCCCCGGCGTCGCCCAGGAATATGGTGGCATCATCAAGCACGGCGCCAAGCTCCTCTTCGCCTACGCCGAAGTCACCGTCCCCAAGGTCACTGTCATCACCCGCAAGGCCTATGGCGGCGCCTATGACGTGATGGCGTCAAAGCACATCCGCGCCGACGTCAATTACGCCTGGCCGACCGCCGAGATCGCCGTGATGGGCGCCAAGGGCGCCACGGAAATTCTCTACCGGTCCGAACTCAGCGACAAAGACAAGATCGCCAAGCGTACCGCCGACTATGAGGCCCGCTTCGCCAACCCGTTCGTCGCCGCCGAACGCGGCTTCATCGACGACGTGATCATGCCGAACGGGACGAGGCGGCGTGTGGCACGGGCGTTCGAAACGCTGAAGAACAAGAAGCAGGCCGTGCCGCTGAAAAAGCACGGGAACATCCCGCTGTGAGAGGTTCAGCGCCAACCACCGGCCGCGCCCCTCGCGTCTCCCTCCCCCGTTGCGGGGAGGGATCAAGGGTGGGGGGAGCCGCACCCTCGACGGTAGAGGCAAGGCACCCATGAGCACCGAGCTCGCCCGAAAGCTCCGCCGCAACCCTCCCGAACCCGAGCGCCGTATGTGGGCAATCCTCTTCCCGCTGCGACGCCAGGGTTACAACTTCCGCCGTCAGGCCCAGATCGGCGCCTACTATGCCGACTTCGCCTGCCGCCATCCGGCAATAGTGATCGAAGTCGATGGCGAAACGCATACGGCCGACCTCGCCCAGTCCAACGATGCTACCCGCGACGATTACTTCGCCGGGCGCGGCTATCGCGTGTTGAGGTTCTGGAACAACGAGGTCATGGAAAACGCCGAGGGTGTCTATCTGACCATCGCAGCAGCACTGGCCGAAAT
>NZ_LAJE02000073.1 GCF_000970465.2 Devosia insulae DS-56 | reverse complement strand
GTTCGGCATCGCTGCTGAGATTGACGAACGGCAGGACGGCGATCGAGGGTTGCTCGCTAGGGGGCGGGGAGGGGGCAGCCGGCGATACGAAGCGGTAGCCGACGCGCGGGATGGTGACGATCCACTCGCCTCCGGTGGGCGATGGGCCCAGCGCCTTGCGGAGCGCGGCGACCTGCACGGTGAGATTGCTCTCTTCGACTGCGGCGCCACTCCAGGCGGCATCGATGAGCTCGGATTTGGTGAGCACCTCACCCGGCCGCCGGAACAGGGTGGCAAGCAATGCGACGCCCCGGTGGCCGACCGGCAGCGGTTCGCCGTTCCTCGTGGCGAGCCTGGCAGGCACATCGATTGCAAACGGCCCACAGATGATCCGCTGGTCCGACATTTGCCCCGCTTCGGAATGGCTTTGGAACTATTCGGCGCGATTTCGGCGAGACTTCAATACCTCACGCCGTGCTGCAAGCAACACTCCTCCTCACGATCCAGCCGGACAAGAGGAGACACGACAAATGTACTTCTATCACGAGGGCTATCACGACACCTATTACGCCGACGCTTCCCTCGACGCCCTGAGGTCCCGAGAGCGCCACGACAGCGACCAGAGTTATGAGCCAATCCGGATCCCCGCGATCGTCACCTGGCTGGCCAGCGTGAGCGTCGTGCTCTGCGGCATCGTCACCGCCATCCACCACCTGAGCTGAGGAGACGTAAAATGCTGCCCAGCAATCGGAGGATGCGGCTGACCGAGGCTCATCTGGCACTCCTCCCGGCCCGCATCGACGACCCCGGCCCCGTGCTGCTCGATGGCGAAGAGCCGCGGCCCGACAGCTACTACGCCAAAACCACGGCTGCCCTGATCGATGCGGTGCCCCCAGACGGAGAGATGTGGCTCTTCGCCTTTGGTTCGCTGATCTGGAACAAGCGCTTCACCTCCGACGCGGAGCGCCCTGGTATGGTTCGCGGCTGGCATCGCGACTTCTGCCTCGGCCCCGACCGCCGATACCGCGGCAATCCCGGAGCGCCTGGCTACACGCTTTCCCTCGATCGAGGCGGGCAATGCAAAGGCATGGTCTATCGGCTCCCCCGCGAAGGTCTCGCGGCCAACATCGAGGGTCTGCTCCGCAAGGGGCCACCTTTCCCACCCCGCTGGCTGACAGTCGCTACCTCGCAGGGCGTGGTGCGTGCCTTCTCGTTCACCCACCCGGGAAGGGGCATCGGCTATGCCGGTCATCTCACCGACGAGCACGTCGCCGACGCGCTCGCCCGGGCGGTCGGGATGATGGGCTCGATGGCGCAATACGTCTACCTGACGGCACTGCACCTCGAGCAACTGGGCCTGTGCGACAACCGGATGTGGCGGATGCAGGAAATGGTCGCCGAGCGGATCGAGCGGGCCTTCCCTGGCCGGATCCCGGCGGGGACCGACGCCTGAACCCGGGTTCCGAGCCCCGGCCATCGAAGGATCTCCGCGGGTCAGCTTCGCCACTACGCGCGAGCTGGCGCGCGCCTTTGGCCCGGTGCCGGTGTCCTTGACCTCTGCCGCAACTGGCGAGCGCGCGGTAGTGGATCAAACATGCGTTGCCGCAGCTGGTGGCGCCTGTTGCCTCAGATCCGGCGCACCAGGCCTTCGGCGAAAACCACGCAGGCCGTCCAGCACCCCAAAAACACGATGTCGGAGGCGAGGCCCGTCGGAGGTTCTCCGGTGATCGCGTAGATGGGGAGAAAGACCATCGTCACGACCGTGGCCCCCATCCCGATGGCATAGGCGCGGATCATCCAGTTGCGGTGGCTCGTAACATTCCGCTGGTAGATGGCCCGCATCGCGATCGCCAAAGCCACGCCAAGCGCGATCCCGAACAGCAACCGCCCGCAGTTGACGGCCGCCGAATAGGTGTCGGGAAAGTGCCAGAGCAGGCTCAGCGAACTCAGCGAGATCATCCCCCCGGCCGCCACGAACACCCGGCCCATAACGCGGTGCAGAAATCCATACCGGCGCAGCAGAACCCGACCAAACTGGAGGGGGCCGAGGATGCCGAACGTGGCGCCGCCCAACACATGCATGAAATGCCAGATCGGGGCAGCGCTCAGGCGCCGGCTGTCCTCGGGCAGGGCGCCGAGCGGGATCTGCACTGCCTGCACCAGTGCCACAACGATGGTGAGCAGCGTCACAAAGAACAATGCG
This sequence comes from Devosia insulae DS-56, assembly GCF_000970465.2. Lineage (GTDB taxonomy): Bacteria > Pseudomonadota > Alphaproteobacteria > Rhizobiales > Devosiaceae > Devosia_A > Devosia_A insulae. The sequence goes on along the minus strand of NZ_LAJE02000073.1, from coordinate 21,737 downwards.
GCAGGCACGACAACGGGCTTCGTCAACCAACGAGACATGCTTGCTGATCCTTAGCTGCGGCTGGTCAGGCGCCGGATTTCTTCCATTGGAAGACGTCGCCGATCTCGACGCCGAAGACTTCCGCGATGCGGAAGGCGGCCTCGAGCGACGGCGAGTACTTGTTCTGCTCGATCGCTGCCACCGTCTGGCGGGTCATGCCGATCAGGTCGGCCAGCTGCTGCTGGGTCATCTCGTCATGGTCGAAACGCAGCCGGCGGATGGAGTTGCTGATGGGTGGGGGAGGGGGCATCAGGCGTAGCGCCGGTAGCCGACGATGATCAGGATTTCGCGCAGCACGCCGGAAACCGCCATTGCCAACAGCAGCAGATTGACCAGCATGATGCTCGTCGCTCCGGCTGCATCGGCCGGATAGTCGGCGCGGGCTATATCGGTCACCACGCCAGTGCACAGGATGATGGCGACGAACGAGACTTCGAGGATACCGAGCCCGGCGCGATTGGAGCGGCGCTCGATGCCTTGCTCCATCTCGTCGGGCGGCGGATCGAACTGCTGCTTGCCGGCCCAGGCCGCCAGGAGGGATGCCGGAAGCATGATGGCCACCGCGATGCCGAGGCACCAGACAAAGCGCCAGAACAGCGCATTGCCGTCGAGCTGCCGCGCGCCAAAGTCCGACCAGACGCTCCAGAAATAGTAGCCGAAAATGATCAGACCGGTCAGCGTGGAGATCCACGCCACTTTCTCACGCATGGTCATAGGGGGTTCCAATGTGAACTCAGTTTCACATTGGGTAAAAGATACTCTACGTTATGTCAAGAATTTCTAACATGCGTATGGTGGGAGTTCGTGTGGTAGCAGGCGCCTCTGTGGCACCTAGACCATCACCGTCGCAGCCTTCGACAAGTTCTATGATGGCCGGCTGCTGTTCGAGGTGTTCGAGGCGTTTGCGGCGAAGGAGGTTTTGGCGAGGTTGGCGGGGGCCGCACATTGAGGATGGGGAGCGAGGGGATGCCGAAGACACTAGTCGCGGTGACGGTGCTCAGTCTCGGGCGATGCATCGATCCGTTCGTCCCCGTCTCGACGCGACAGGAAGCGGACCCGGCGGGGGGCGGTCCAGCATCAAGCTGACGCCTAATTTTCTCACGTCCACTTCGCGCCACAAGCGGTCATCGACTGGGTTTACTCACGACGTGCGATAAGGGCCGGTAGAGTCCCCTCACGGATAGCGACCGCTGATCAAAGTGGAACCGAGTCGCGCCTTTGTTCTGAATTGTCTCAGTGTACGAACATAGCGAACGTCTCGTTCGCCCTCGCAATTTGATAATGATTGGGCATTTCTGCTCGCTTCATTGCATTATGAAGTCATGGCAGGGGGGCGCAAATTATGGGTATTAAAGACTGGTGCAAAACCAAAAGCAGCAAGGTGGGCTCTCACGACCTGACCGTGCTTGAGCTCGAAGCCGGCAAGTTTGAGGAAGCCGGCGATGCCGTCGCCAAAGCCGTGCCTTCGCATTACGCGTCGCAGGACCGTGTCGCGGGAATTCTCAAGCGGCTGGGCAAGAAGGCAGCTGCGAGATTCATCAAGGAGAAGCTACCGGAATCGAAGAAGATACGTTCGGGTGACCTCGGCGAAATCCTTGGCTCAAGCTACGTCAACGAAGCGACTTCGTACGATACCGGCATCAACAAGCTGCGCTGGAAAGATCATCGCGAAATGGCGATGCGCGGTGACGATCTGATCGCATTCCAGCCTGTCGACGGACCGGACAAGATCCGCTTCCTCAAGGGTGAGGTTAAGAGCGCGAAGACGATGACGGCAGCGATCCTCGGGAAGGCCCGCACCGCGCTCAAAAAATCCTATTCACGTCCGTCCCCGCACGCACTGCAGTTCATTGCAGACCGGCTTCATGACGAGGGTGACGATGAGCTGGCCGATCTGATCGATGATGCTGTTCTGCTCGACCGCATGAAGCTCTCGCAGGTCTCTCACATGATCTTCGCGTTCTCGGGCAATGACGCCTCCGCTCTGCTGTCGGCAAACGTGGAAGCCTACACCGGGCAGGTTGCACAGAGTGTCGTCGGTCTGCGCATCAAGGAGCATCAGGAGTTCATCGCGTCGGTTTTTGGGAAGGTCGTGATAAGTGCCGACGGGAAATGAAGCGGTCGAAGCCCGCGTTCGTACGGCAACCGAGGCGGGTTTCCGTGGGCAGTTGCTTGCGCGCGGACAGTCGCGGTCGCTGATCTGGCGTGACGGGCAACTGCCGCCGGACGCTCCCAATTTTTCCCCGCAGCTTTCCTACGATCTTCAGTCTTACGGATACGGCCTTCTCGACATGGGCCTGCGGCTTCTGGATGGCGATGGCGATGCTGCCGTTGCGCGCAGCGCGTTTGAGCAGAGCGCCGAGGCCCTGGAATCCCTTGTGGTGCACGGCCCGGACACGCCTGATCGCGACTTCCACCGCTTTGTCGCCGCGGCCGCCTATCACCTAGGACGATTTTCTGCCCGCGCGTATTCCACTCTGCGTACCAGCATTGATGAAGCCAATCTCTCCCGTGCCGAGCGATGCGTCGCGCTGCTGATGTTGCGTGACCTTGATCGGGCACAGCAGGAAATCCTCGACTGGCGGCGTGAGGGACTGGCCGACGATGGCCGTCTCGTTGAGTTGCTGGCCTCCGACACAGCTGTCGGACAGATCAAAGAGACTCCGGATGACGATGACGGCGAAGATGACGACGTCACCGTCGACGTTGTTGATCTGGCGCTGACCGATAATCTTCTTGGTGCTCTCGCTACAGCATTCCTAGCGCTTGAGCGGGGCGATGCCGGGCTGATGCAGGAGGCGGTCGCGGGTGTTGACCTCGGCCGCGATGAGGCGGGCGAGATGAATATGGTACCGCAGTGGTGGTGTCATAGGCTCACCGCGCATCTGCTGCGTGATCTTTGGGACAGCAGCTTTCATGAGAGACTTCCCATCTCACCGGACACCCTAGAGGGTTCCGAAGAGTGGGCCGAGCTGCGGCACCTGTTTATCGCTTCGGCCTTCAGACGGTCGCGCGCTGAAATCGAACTCTGGCCCTCACAGCTTGAGGCCGTCGATCAGGCGATTAATGGCAGTGGCAACATGGTCGTATCGCTGCCGACGAGCGCCGGCAAAACGCGTGTCGCAGAACTCTGCATTCTGCGCGCCCTTGCGAAAGGCCAGCGCGTTTTCTTCGTGACCCCGCTCCGGGCGCTTTCGGCACAGACGGAAGTGTCACTACAGAAGACGCTGGCCCCCTTGGGCAAAACCGTTTCCAGCCTTTACGGCAGCATCGGCGTATCAGAAACCGACACCGACTTTTTCGGGGACCGTGATGTGATCGTGGCCACACCGGAAAAGCTCGATTTCGCACTCCGGAACGACCCGTCGCTGCTGGATGATGTCGGCCTTGTCGTGCTCGATGAAGGCCACATGATTGGACTTGGCGAGCGAGAAATCCGCTACGAGGTCCAGATCCAGCGACTGCTGCGCCGTGACGATGCCAAAGACAGGCGCATCGTGTGTCTTTCAGCCGTGCTGCCTGATGGCGACCAGCTGGATGATTTCTGCAACTGGCTTACCAATGATGCCGACGATGGCCTCGTCCGCAAGAACTGGCGTCCCACCCGCCTAAGGTACGGGGAAATTCTCTGGCGAGGCACGCATGCCCGTCTTAATGCACGCGTGGGTGATGAGAAGCCGTGGGTGGAAAACTACATCACCGGCTTCATCCCGAAAGGTCGCAAGACCCTGTTTCCGCGCGATCAGCGCGAGCTCTGTCTCGCGACAGCCTGGCGCTTGGTCGAAGACGGTCAGACAGCTCTGATCTTCTGCCCGCTGCGCAAATCGGTGCAGCCGTTTGCAGAGGCGATCGTGAAGCTGCACCGGCAGGGCGGCCTCAAATCTGTTTTCAAAGGCGACGAATCCGTCCTGTCAACGGCCCTCGCGATCGGTGCCGAGTGGCTTGGCGCTGATCACGCACTGCTCAAGTGCCTGAAGCTTGGTGTCGCCATTCATCACGGGGCACTGCCAACGCCGTATCGAAAGGAAGTCGAACGACTCTTGAGGGAAGGCGTCCTGCCGGTGACGATTTCTTCGCCTACACTTGCTCAGGGTCTTAATCTTTCTGCCTCTGCCGTGATCTTTCATGGGCTCGAGCGGAACCGGAAGGACCTGACGTCGTCCGAGTTCAGGAACATCGTCGGCCGCGCCGGCCGGGCTTATGTGGACGTCGAGGGTCTGGTGCTCTGTCCATTGTTCGACAAACAGACCAGCGGGAAAGCAAAGTGGGATGCGCTTCTGGCCAACCAGGCCGGCCATGAGATGGAAAGCGGACTCCTCCGTCTGACCATCACGTTGCTGCGCCGTATGTCCGCGAAAATCGGAGACCCGAAGCTTGGAAAACTGGCCGAATACGCACTTAACAACGCCGCCGCATGGGACTTTGTCAGACTGCCGACTGAAAAAGCAGCCGAGGCAGAGGACGCAGGCACTGAATGGAAGCGCCATCTTGCCAGCCTTGACACGGCGATCCTCAGTCTCCTGAGTGATGGCGAGGTTGCTGATGCCGACCTTGCCAAGACGCTCGATGATGTACTTAGTTCTTCGCTATTCCATCGGCGCGTCATGAGGCGCAAACTAGCACACCACAAAGTCTTTCAGTCCGTTCTTCTCGGGCGTGCGAAGGTCATCTGGGCCAACTCCACCCCGCTTCAACGGAAGGGATATTTCCTTTCTGGCGTGGGCTTCGCGACAGGCAAGGCCCTTGATGCGAACGCCGAACGGCTCAACGAGCTGCTGGTCGCCGCAAACGGTGCCATCCTGAACAAGGAAGACGATGCAGCTGTAAAGGCCATCACTAGATTCGCAGAGATCGTCTTCGGCATCAGTCCGTTCACACCGGACAACCTGCCGGGAAACTGGAGGGCAATTCTGGATGCATGGCTGCGGGGAAACGCGCTGCAGTCTCTGGCTGCCGATGATCAGGAAACGATCCTGCGGTTTGTTGAGCAGGGACTGGTGTATCATCTCCCCTGGGCCATGGAAGCCGTGCGCGTTCGCAGGATCGCCAATGAGGAGAAACTTGAGCTGACAGAAGGGCTTTCCGATATGACGCTGGCTGACCTTGACATGGGTCGGGCGGTTGCGGCGGTCGAAACAGGATCGCTCGATGTTCGCGCGGCCCTGTTGATGCGGACGGGCTTTTCATCCCGGAGCGCCGCCATCAAGATCATCAGCGACATGAAGCCCGACTTCGACTCTACACAAGGGCTGCGGGCATGGCTTCGCGGCCCGGAAGTCCGCAAGGCGACCCGCGATGAAAGCTTCCCAACACCCGAAACGCATGGCCTCTGGCTCGAATACCTTCAGGGGTTTGTGCGGACATCCAGGGCGCGGTGGAGTTCGGAAACCGAAATCTGCGGCGTCTCCTGGAGCGGGGATGAACCAGATGTGGACACTCCTCTGCGCGTGATCGAAGACGTCGATGGCAGTACGATCGTCACAGATGCGGAGTTCAGGACACTGGGAACAATCGACCGCCCCCTGAACTCGGATCGCTGTGGGCTGGTGATCGCAAGCGCTGTGGGTGAGGGTGAGATCGCCGTCGAATATCTCGGGCCTGATGTGTTGTGGGCAGAAGAATGAAATGGTTCTTCGGATACGGCTCGCTGATTTGGGACGGATGAGAGAAGAATTTCGATTGCCAGGAACGCGTCGTGGCTGATCTGAACGGCTACAGTCGCGCTTTCAACAAGGCATCGGTCAGGAACTGGGGCACGAAAGAGCATCCGGGCGCGACTCTCAACATTGCCGAGACCGCAGGAGCCGTCTGCACCGGTATCGTCTTTGGCTTCGACGATGGCGAAGTCGTTCAGGCATACCTGAAAGGTCGCGAGGGGGGCTTTGAGTTCAGGACTGTCGACGTCACATTGCAGGACGGGCGCACGGTCAAGGCCACCACCTCGCTCTATCGGTAAGAACCTTCTTTCCGGGCATACGACTGCGGACCTAGTGGCCATGACTCTTGCTGCAAAAGGCACAAATGGCCGGGCCGTTGACTACGTGCTGGGTATAGAGCGGCAACTGAAAGAACTGGGCATAGCCGACCCGGCGGTCGCGAACTTAGCGCGAGCGGTCACGGCCGCAATCTAGAGGCCGGAGGATCCACGTCCGTCGAGTTGACGCGACCTCAACGGTTCAGAACTCTAGTGGTTCGAAGTCAGCGACACGTCGCCCATACAATGTCGTTTCGGGCCAACAGCGGGCGGCGCGCCCCCACGCTTCCCCATCTCAACCCACCTGCGCCTGGTGCTGAATAATCTTCATCCGCAGCCGCCGCGACAGATTGTCGATCACCGCGACCGTCACGAGGATCATCAGGATGATGAACGCCGCTTCGTCCCAGTTGTTGATGCGGATGCGGTCGGAGAGTTGGAGGCCGATGCCGCCGGCGCCGACGATGCCGAGGATGCTGGCTGAGCGGACGTTGCCTTCGTAGAAGTACAGCACATGGCTGAGGATCACCGGCAGGACCTGCGGGAAGACGCCAAGCCTCAGGGTCTGGAGGCCGTTCGAGCCGGCGGCGCGGACCCCTTCGATCTGCTTTCGCTCAACGTTCTCAATGGCTTCGGCGAAGAGCTTGGAGAACACCATGACATCGGAAACGGCGATGGCGAGGACGCCGGCGAATGGGCCGAGGCCGACGGCGCTGACGAAGATCAGCGCCCAGACCAGGCTATCGATGCCGCGCAGCGAGTCGAAGCCGCGGCGCAGGCCGAAGTGGAACAGCCAGTTCGGCACGACGTTCTTGGCGCCGAGAAACCCCAGCGGCAGCGCCACGACGGCGGCGATGAGGGTGCCGAGGAAGGCCATGCCGAGGGTCTGCAGCATGGCATAGACATGCTCCCAGAAGGCGCCGCCATCGCTCGGCGGCCACATGAAGCGGACGAGGAAGCCGAGCTTGCCGAGGCCATCCCAGATGCGCTGCGGGGAGGCTTCGATCCACCAGAGGCCGAAGCCGAAGACGGCGAGGAAGGCCAGCCACAGCGACCAGGTGCGGAGGCGCTGGAGCAGGGGCCGGGAGAAGAGCTCGGGGTTGGTGCTGCGCAACACCGCCACCGTATCGGCGGAAATCTTCGGGTTCATCTTCAATACCCCTTGCCGGCGTCTTGCCCGATCAGGCGGTGGCGGATGCTTTCGCAGCAGAGATCGATGATGGCGGTCGTGACGATGAGCAGCAGCATGATGGCGCTGATATCGGGGTATTCGAACTGCCGGATGGCGACGTAGAGATCCTCGCCGATGCCACCGGCGCCGACCACGCCCAACACCGCGGCGCCGCGCACGTTGATCTCCATGCGCAGCAGCAGGTAGCTCGCATAGTTGGGCAGCGCCTGCGGCAGCACGGCGAGCCGCATGATCATCGGCCAGGTGCCGCCGACGGCGCGCACTCCCTCGATGGGCCGGGCATCGACGTTCTCGTTGACCTCGGCGAAGAGTTTTCCCAGCGAGCCCGCGGTGTGTACGGCGATGGCGAGAACGCCGGCGAAGGGCCCGAGGCCGAAGGCGTAGATGAAGATCAGCGCGAAGACGAGTTCGGGCACGGTGCGCAGGAACTCGAGCAGCCGGCGGCTGACGAAATAGATGACCGAGTTTTCGCTGAGGTTGCGCGAGGCGGAAAAGCACAGCAGCAGCGCGATGGCGCCGCCGAGCGCCGTGCCGACAAAGCCCATCAGCAGGGTCTCGACGAGCAGGCGCAGCCAGAATCTGATGCCCCAGTACCACTCGGCGATATCGGCCCAGAGGGTCTCGATATGGAGTTTTGGGAAGGTGCCGGCGACATAGTTCCAAGCCTTGGGCAGGCCGGTCCAGAGTTTTGCCAGGTCGAAATCACTGACGGCGACCGAGCCGGCGACGGCGACGGTGAACAAGGCGAGGTACACAATCGTCCACAAGCGCCGCGTCCGCACCGCGGCCTTATAGCGATGCTCGAAATCGGTCAGTCGGTCGCGCGCGGTCATATCGGCTGCGTTGGCCATGGCTTCGCCGGTCTCCAAAAGAAAATCGGCACGGGACTGGTGAGGTCCCGTGCCGATGCGTGATCGTCAGCCGTTCTTGCGGCGCTGTTCGGCGTTGTATTCGGTGATGGCGATCACATCGAGATAGTCCTGGTGGGTCGCCGGGGCGTAGCCCTTGGAGTTGCCCGAGGTCAGCTCCTCGAAGGCCTTGGGGTCTTCGGCGGGGAAGGCGAAGATCGCATCGGTGAAGGCCTTTTTCAGCTCTTCGGGGAGATCGGTGCGCATCACCACCGGCGAGTTGGGGATCAGCGGCGAGGTCCAGATGATGCGGGTCGAACCGGCCGGGATCATGCCCTTTTCGGTCATGCGAGGGATGTTGCCGGAATGGTCGTTGGTCTGGTGGGTGGCGACGGCTTCAAAGGTGCCGTTGACCAGCGCGATGACGCTCTGCTCATGGCCGCCCGAAAAGGCGACTTCGCCGAAATACTCGTCGGCGCTGGTGCCGAGCACGGTCGACAGATAGTAGGACGGCACGGCGTAGCCGGAGGTCGAGTTCGGGTCGGCAAAGGCGAAGGACTTGCCTTTGATGTCCTCGATCGACTGGTAGGGGCTGTCGGCGCGCACGGCGATCACCGAGTAGTAGCCAAGCGCCCCTTCCTTGTCGCGCTGCACGGCGACCGGGGTGATGAGGTCGCCCATCACCTTGTGCGCCAGCGCGTAGTTGGCCGGGCCGATCGAAGCGAACTGCACCTGGCCGGCGCGCATGGCTTCGACGACGGCGGCGTAATCGGTGCCGCGCACCACGTTCACCGGCACGCCGAGCTTTTTCGACAGATACGCCGCATAGCCCTGGTTGCGGGCGATGGCATCGGCCTCGTTTTCGCCCGAGCTGATGCCGATGTTGAGTTCGGGGAACTGCTGGCGCCAATCCTGGGCCAGTACAGGCGAGACGACGACGGGGGAGATGATGGCAGCCGCCATCGCTACGGCCGCAAGGGTGCGGCGCACGAAGGTGTTCATTGAAATGCTCCGGGGGATGTTGGTCGGGGGTCGGGCGCCGCCGGCTACATGACGGCAACCAGCTCAGGCTGGGCGCGGGCCACCAGGCTCGCTCCCATGGTCGAGGTCAGGTTCTCATCGACGGCGTCGTCATCGTGTTCGTCGCCGTAAATGGCCTGGATTGCGCTGCGCGTAAGGGTCTCGGGCGTGCCGTCGAAGACGACGCGGCCATGCGCCATGCCGACGATGCGGTCGCAATAGGCGCGGGCCGCATCGAGGGTGTGGAGGTTGCAGATCACGGTGATCCTGTCTTGCCGGTTGATGCGGCGCAGCGCATCCATCACGAGGCGCGCATTGCGCGGATCGAGCGAGGCGATCGGCTCATCGGCGAGGATCAGGCTGGGGTTCTGCAGCAGCGCCCGGGCAATCGCCACGCGCTGCTGCTGGCCGCCCGACAGGGTATCGGCGCGCTGCAGCGCCTGCGGCAACAGGTCGAGCCGATCGAGCGCCAGGCCGGCCGCGGCGCGGTCGGCAGCGGAGAAATGCTTCAGCATGACGGGCAGGGTGTGGGCGGTGCCGATGCGGCCGATCAGCACGTTGGTCAGCACGTCGAGCCGGTTCACCAGGTTGAACTGCTGGAAGATCATGGCGCAGCGGGCGCGCCAGGCGCGCAGGTCGCGGCCACTGAGGGTCGCGACATTGCTGCCCTCGAAGACGATCTCGCCATGGCCAGGGCTGACGAGGCGGTTGATCAGGCGCAGCAGCGTCGATTTACCGGCGCCGGAGCGGCCGATGACCCCGACCATCTGGCCGGGGGTGAAGCTGAGCGACACGCCGTTGACGGCAACCGTCTCGCCGAATGCCTTGGTGACGTTCCTGAATTCAAGCATCGCTCGCCCTCCCGGAAATTAAGTCAAAGCCAGATCGTGGCCCGACCAAGCAGGCATCGACCGTCGCGATTTTCACATCAGATGCGGCGCGTTATTCGTCGCCGCCGGGGTTATGGTGTGCTGGTTCGCAGCCGCACTTTACGTGAACTGAACACTGTCCCTCGTCAGTGACACTGTTAACTCATTCGGATGACATCTTGGTGACGCGTCGGGGCGCTCAGCACTCCCGCCAGGCTGCCGTCGGAACAGACCACCCGGCCATTGGAAAACGCCATGCGGACATGGCCGACGCCGCGGTTGTCGGCGACCATGAGGTCGGCGCGCTTGCCCACCGCGAGCTCGCCGCGATCCTCGAGCCCGAGCGCCTTGGCGGGGTTGAGCGTCGTCAGCCGAGCGGCGCCCGGCAGCCCGTCGGGATCGGTCTCTGCCAACACCAGCACCGCCGGCAGCATGGCCGAGGGGTGATAGTCGGCAGCGAGCAGATCGAGCACGCCGGCGGCATGCGCCTCGCGCGCTGACAGATTGCCCGAATAGGACATGCCGCGCAGCGCATTGGGGGCGCCCATGGCGTTGACCATGCCGCGGGCCCGGGCCTCGCGGGCAGCTTCGATGGTCACCGGGAACTCACTGATATTGACGCCGAGCCCCTGCATCAGCGCCACCTTTTCGATCGTATCGTCATCGTGGCTGGCGAGCGGCACGCCATGCAGCGCGCAATATTGGGCGATGGCCTTGAGCGTGGCGTTGAGATCGCCGGTCGACGCCTTGCGCTCGCGGATCTTCGCCTCGAGCTGCTCGGCCGCCTGCTCGAGGCTGATGCCCTTGTTCTTGGCGTAGCTCTGCTTCTGCAGCTCGAAATCGCGGTACTGGCCCTGGCCCGGGGTATGGTCGCAGAGCGAGATCAGCTGCACCGAGCCCTCGGCGATCAGTTCCTCGACCACGGCGAGCGCCGCCGGGAAGGTCACCTCGAAGCGGGCATGCACGCGATGGTCGATCAGCAGCTGGTCCCGATATTCGCCGATCGCCCGGATCATGGCGCTGGTGTGCTCATAGGAGCGCATGTGGCCATAGGTCGAGGCCGGGCTGAACGACACTGCGGCATAGGCAGTGGTGACGCCGGAGCTGGCAAGTTTGCGGTCGAGATCGCGCAGGCCCATTTCCATCGGCATGCGGACGCCGGGGCGTGGCTCCATCTCTCGCTCGATCATGTCGCCATGCATGTCGATCATGCCCGGCAGCAGCAACAGGCCATTGCCCTCGATATCGGCATCGGCAACCGTGCTTTCTCGGATCGCGACGATGGCGCCGTTCTCGATGCGGAGGGCGCCGCGCTCGATGATGCGGTCGGCAAGGACCAGGCGGAAATCAGACAGCCACATAGCGTTCTCGCTCGTCGTTGAATTCATCTCTCGTATCATCTTGCCCGGAGTTTTGGGGCAGGGTGCGGGTGGTGAGGCTGATCTCGCGGTCGATCAGCTCGGCCACGTCGCCGGGATAGTGGAACACGCCGATCATCGCGACGCCGGCGGCTTTGAGGTCGCTCAGCCGGCGTACCAGCGCCTGGCGGGCGCCGGCATCGAGCGAAGCGGTGGGCTCATCGAGCAGCAGCAGCCGCTGCGGCAGCACCAGCGCCCGGGCGAGGTTCACCTTCTGCTGCTCGCCGCCGGAAAAGGTCGAGGGGTAGGCGCGCCACAGCTCCGGGCGCACGCCGAACTGGTTGAGCCAGTGCCGCGCTTCCTCCAGCGCCTCATTGCCGGCACGTCCGGCCAGCCGCAGCGGCTCGGCGACGATCTCCTCGGCCGCGACGCGCGGACGGGCATTGAGGAACTGGGTGACGAAGCCGATCTCCTCGCGCCGCAGCAGCGCGATATCGATATCGGCGGCGCGGGCGAGGTCGATTTCGCCGAGGCGCGACTGGTACCAGATGTGGCCGCCGACCGGCAGGTAGCTCCGCCACAGGGTGCGCAGCAGGGTGGATTTGCCGGCTCCGTTGGCGCCGCGCAAGAGGATGAACTCGCCGGCCGTGAGCGCGAAATCGATGCCCTCGAAGGCATGCAGCACGCTATCGAGGTGGTGCATGTGGAAGGTCTTGGTGAGGCCGGTGACCCGAAGGAGCGGTGGTGTATCGAGTATTTGCATGGCCTTGACCTATAGCTTGGCGTGGACGAGCTGCTGCGTGTAGGCGTGCTGCGGATCCTGGAACACCTGGTCGGCGAGGCCCTGTTCGACCACGCTGCCGCGCCGCATCACCATGACCCGGTCGGCCATGGTGCGGATGACGCCGAGATCGTGGCTGACCAGCACCATGGTGATCCGCCGCTCGCGCTGCAGCCGCTTCAGGGTATCGAGCACCAGCGCCTGGATCGAGACATCGAGCCCGGTGGTCGGCTCGTCGAGCAGCAGCAAAGCCGGCTCGAGCGCGATGGCCTTGGCGAGCTGCACGCGCTGCTGCATGCCGCCCGACAGGTCCGCCGGGCGGTGATCCATGCGGCTCAGCGGAAACTCCGAGGCATCGAGCGCCTCGCGGGCTTTCGAACGCAGCACGTCGAAACTGCGCTCGCCCGCGATCAGCAGCCGCTCGGCGACATTGCCGCTCGACGAGTGCTTCATCAGCAGCCCCAGATGCGGGTTCTGATAGACGATGCCGATGTGGCGGGCGCGGAGCATGCGCTGCTGGTAGCGCTCGAGCGCGAATAGGTTCCCGTCGTCGCGCCCCGGCAGCCGCAGGCGGTAGTCGCCGGTGTCGGGCGCATCCTCGAGGTTCATCATCCGCAGCAGCGTCGATTTGCCCGAGCCGCTCTCGCCGACAATGCCCAGCACTTCGCCGGGATAGACGGTGACATCGACATGGCGCAGCGCCACCACCTCGCCATAGCGCCGGCCGACATCGCGCATGGTGACGATCGGACTCGTCTGCACCAGTTGCGGCGGCAGCAGCGGGCGCGGGTTGGTTTCGAGGCTCATTGCGCGAACTTTCCGTTGCGATACCAGGTCTCGCCGATCTCGGCCGGCGCTCCCTCCGACGCTCGGATCGCCTTGATGCCGAGATTGCTGTCGGAGACCTCGAAGGTTGAGCTGCCGTCGTCCTGCGGGATCTCGTTCATGAAGTAGCCGGCAATGCCCGAGCGCTCGCAGACGAGCCTCGCATGGTCCTCGACCAGGTAGGGCCGATCGGAAAACACCAGCGGCTCGACCCTGGTGTGGGGCGGCACGGCGAAGAGCCGCTTCTCGCGCCCGGCCGAGAGGATAGTGAGATGCCGGGCCATATTGAGTTTGGGCACGTCCCAGCGCGGGATCGGCGAGGGCGTCATTACGTGCCGGCCATTGACGAGGCTCGGATAGGCGGCGCCCTGCATGATGCGGCCGGCTTTTACCAGCTGCTCGTAGAGCGTCAGCCACAGCTTGCCGTAATCGGCATCGGCATGCATCTGCCGGGCGATCGAGATGTTGGGCTCGACCCCGCGCAACGGCTCGGGGTTGGGCACCTGCAGGACGAGGATCTGGTCCTTCGTCATCGTTTCCTCGGGGATGCGGTGGCGCGACTGGACGATCGAGGCGGCTAGCGTGTCCCAGGTTTCCTCGGCCTGCGAGACGCGGCTGATGAAGCGGCGGATCGAGGCGGCGTTGACGCCGTCATCGGCGCCCTGGTCGATGACTTTGACCACCGAGCGCGGGTTGACCAGCGTCAGCGTCACCTGCAGCCCGCCGGTGCCCCAGCCGCGGGCCATCGGCACTTCGCGGCTGGCATAGGGCATCTGGCAGCCGGGCACGGCGATAGCCTTCAGGATCTTGCGCCGCATCTCGCGCTTGGCCGAGGCATCGAGGAAACCGTAGCTGGTCGCCGCCCAGGGCTTGGTCAGGGTTTTGAGGCTCATGCCACCGGCTCCTCTTCGCGTTCGGCGACAAGGTTCGCCGCCGCTGTCTGTTTCTTGGCCTTCGCGTCGCGCATGGCGTCGAGCGCCGACTGGAAGGTCACGTAATGCGGCAGCTTGAAGTGGATGCAGAAGCCCGAGGCTTCGACACTTTCGGTGTGGTAGAGGTAGAACTCCTCATGCACGGGCGAGCCGACCGGCGCCGCGGCCGAGTTCAGGTCGAGCGTCGCCGAGGCGATCACCTTGATCTCGTTCCAGCCGAAGGTCGCGGCAAAGCCCAGATCCAGATACTCGCGCTTGGCCGTCACTTCGGCCTGGCTGACCCGGATGCGGCCGGCCGAGAAGGGCGTGCCTGAGGGATGGCGCACCATCACTTCGGCCTCGGCGAGGCGCAGCTCGTTCACCGTCGGGTGGGCGTTGCCATAGCCCCGCATCGCGGCATAGCCGAGCGCCAGCACGCCGCCGGTTTCAGCCCGCGCGAGACTCTGCAGCCGGTGGGCGCGCGAGGCCGGAAACAGCAGCGGCTCGCGGGTCAGGTCGGGGATTTCAGCGCCCGCTGCCGCCGCCTCCGGCAGTGGAGCGACCAACCCGAGCTGGCGCTGCCAGGCGGCAAGCGATGGCTGCTGGGCCGGGGCCGCGGTGTCGGCGGGTTCGACCGCCGGCGGCACAAACGGCGTGCCCTCGAGCACATCGGTCGCCAGCACGCGGTGCGAGTAATCGAGGGTCGGCCCGAGGATCTGGCCACCCGGGATATCCTTGAACGCCGCCGAGATGCGGCGCTGCGTCAACAGTTGCTCCTGCTGCACGGTGGCGGCGATGCCGATGCGCGGCTGCGTGGTGCGCCAGGCGCGCAGCACCAGCACGGCTTCCGACAGCTCGCCGCCGGTCTGCGCCAAAGCCAGCGCCGCCAGTTCCTCGCTGTAGAACGAGGCCTCGCCCATCACCCGATCGACCAGGTAGGGCATGGCCGTGCGGATGGTTTCGACACGCTCGGCATCGATGGTGCCAAGGTCCTCGCGGAACAGCCGCTCGGCCTGGTCGATGGCCCTTTCGCCACCGCGGGTCGCGACATAAGCCATCAGAGCACCTCGATCGTGGTGGAGCGCGGAATGCCGATGACGCGGGGGCCATCGACGACGAAGAGTTCAAAGCCTTCGGGGTAGAGGCAGAGCGTTTCGCGCAGTTCCCAGAATGCCGAGGGCAGGGCGATGCGCAGTTCGAGCGTCCCATCGACGCCGGGCCCACGCAGTCGCAGCAACGGGCCGCGGTCGAGCGGCGCAGCCACGACCAGCGTTGCGCCATCGTCGGGATAGAGCGCGCTGCCGCAGTTGAGCGCCGCGAGCGCCGAAAGGTCGTCGCCGGGCTGCTCGAGGAACAGGTGGTCGGCCGCGGCGAGCTCGCCGAGCGCCGCGCCGGTTTCGGCGATCAGCCGGCGCAGTTCGACGCTGTCGCTCCAGGCCGTGCATTCGAGGTCGATCAGCGCTTCGGCCACCGGCGCCGGTCCGGGGGCGGGCAGCTCGCGGCTTTCGCCCGGACGGGCCATGGCCCACATCAGGGCTTCGAATGTCGCATTGGCGCGGATTTCAACCGCATCGGGTGGCGCTACGGTCAGCATCAGAAGGTCTCCATCTCGACGCGGGTCGCCTCGACACGGCGCATCCGATCCTCGTCGATCGCGGCGAGCCGGCGGCGCTCGGTGGTGAGCAGGGTTTCGATTTCCGCCGCGCCGATGTCCGTCGCCAGCGCCAGGTCGACCACGGCCATGGCCATGGCGCGCTCGAGGTCGCGCCCGGTGATCATGCCGTAGCCGATGGCCCCGACGGCGTCGGTGATATGCGCCTCGCTGACCAGCACTTCGCCGAGGTGGAAATCCACATTCTCGACCGTGTCGCGCATCGGCACCATGACGAGGCCGGTGCGATTGCCGAGCACCTCGATATCGCCGAGGCGTTCGAGCAACTGTTCGGCCAGCGCCTTCAGCCCCGCGGGTTCGGCTCGGGCCAGCACGTTGAGCGCCTCGGCATGGCTCGGGCCGCGGCCGCCACCGCCGGCGTTCTCATCAAACATCATCGTGCTTCTCGGTTGCGAAGGAATAAGGAGGGGTGGTCTCGAAAGTGAACTGGACCCGGTCGCCGGCCCACGCAGCTTCGGAAAAGCCGATCGGCCGGCCAGCCTTGTCGACGTCCACTTTCTGGACGATCAGCACCGACTGGCCGGGCCGCAGCATCAACAGCGGCGCTTCGCGCTCGTTGGCGGGGCGGGTGAAGATGGTGGTGCGGAGGCGCTGGTAATCCTCGATGCCGTGCGAGCGGTAGATCTCGGTCACCGAGATGCCCTGCCGCCGGAGTTCGGCGAGCTCAGGGAAGCGCGAGGCGTCGTGATAGGACCAGCCGAGGCTGATCGGCAGCTCGTTGGCAAAGCCGCGGCGGCTGATGGCATGCACCAGCGCGCCGACCGGCAGGCCGAGCAGCCTGGCGATGCGCGCATCGGCCGGAATCTGCGCTTCCGAGAGGCTCTGGCCCGAAGCCGTCAGGCCCTGCGACAAGAGGTTCTCGCGGAAACGGGTGCGCTGGCCGATGACATAGTTCACCAACGGGGCGCGCTCGACAAAGGTGCCGCGCCCATGCTCGACCCGGAGCTTGCCTTCCGCCTCGAGCGCCGCCAGCGCCCGGCGCAGCGAATGGCGCCGCGCATCATAGAGGCGGCAGAGTTCGGGCTCCGACGGCAGGCGCGAATCCGGCGGCAGCCGGCCCGAGGCGATTTCCGCCCCGATCCGGTCCCGCGTTGCTTCCCAGGTCTGGCCCTGACTGCGCATGCACGTCCCACCACTCATTCGGATGAGTAGTGACTAAGCCCGGGAGATGACGGCTGGGTGACGAGCGTTTTGCGGTTGTGTGAAGAATGTACGGCTGCTGGCATCAGGTTCCTGTCAGCCGCGCTGTGCTATCGCCCACGGCATGGAACCGAAGCTTTCATTGTGGGCGGTGCTCGTCGCCTTTTTCGTTCTCATGGTGACGGCGGCTACGATCGGCGTCACCCTCGGGCTGCTGATTTCCATCCCTCCGCCATTGTGAGGGCCGCACCGGGACCGGTGCCATAGGTGGGATCTGCGCGGCGGCGGGCTGGCGCTGGCAGTCCGCGCAGACCACCTGCGGCTCCCGCGCCAAAACCAACGCTCGCGATTGACAGAGCCGTCCTCCCGGCTGCATCTAAGCTCATGGGGATCGCGATCTCCCCACGAGGCGTCACGCTGAAGTTCGCGTCCAACGACACTCAAAAGGACGCACCTATGCCATCATACGCTTCCATCTCACCGGACAAGCTCGCTCGCCTCCTCGGCACTCCCAGGGCGCCCGTCATCATCGATGTGCGCGAGCAGGACGCCTTCGCCGCCGACCCGCGGTTGATCCCCACATCCCTCCATCTGCCCTACGAGACAGCCGAGACGGGAGGCAAGGGCGCACGATGAATGTCATAGCATCTGCCGACCTCGCCCCACGCGCGCCGACGCTGGGAGAGGCATTCGCTGTCTGGGCCAAGATCGGGCTGATGAGCTTCGGCGGCCCGGCCGGCCAGATCGCCCTGATGCACAAGGAACTGGTCGAGGAGCGGCGCTGGATTGCCGAGAGCCGGTTCCTCCACGCCCTCAATTTTTGCATGCTGCTGCCCGGCCCCGAGGCCCAGCAACTGGCGACCTATATCGGCTGGCTGCTGCACGGGACCAAAGGCGGGATCATCGCGGGGGTGTTGTTCGTCATCCCGGGCTTCGTCGTCATCACCATCCTCTCGGCCCTCTACGCCCTGTTCCATGAAGCGGGGTGGCTGGCGAGCCTGTTCTTCGGGCTCAAGGCGGCGGTCCTCGCCATCGTCATCGAAGCGGTCATTCGGGTCGGCCGCCGGGCGCTGAAGAATGGCATCATGCTGGCCATCGCCGCTGTCGGGTTCGTCGCCCTGTTCGCCTTCGACGTGCCGTTCCCGGCGGTCATCCTGCTCGCCGCACTGGTGGGGTTCGTCGGGGTCAGGCTCAACCCGGCGCTGTTCTCACCCCCCAAACACAAGGCAGCGGTCGCGGATCTCCCCTCGGTCATCGGCGAGGGGTTTGCGAAGGCCAGTCCGTCCTTCGCCTCGACGCTCAGGACCGTCGGCATCTGGGTGGGCCTCTGGTTGGCGCCGCTGCTGGTGATCGTCCCGGCGCTTGGCTGGTCGAGCAGTTTTGCCACCCTGTGGGCGTTCTTTTCGCAGATGGCGATGGTGACGTTCGGCGGCGCCTATGCCGTGCTGGCCTATGTCGCCCAGGAGGCGGTGGTAAATTTCGGTTGGCTGCGGCCCGGCGAGATGGTCGACGGGCTGGCCCTCGCCGAGACCACGCCGGGCCCGCTGGTCATGGTGCTGAGCTTCGTCGGGTTCCTCGCCGCCTACCGGGATCCGGCGGGGCTCGACCCGCTTCTTGCCGGGCTGCTTGGCAGCACGCTGACGACCTGGGTCACCTTCGTACCCTGCTTCCTGTGGATATTCCTCGGGGCGCCCTACATCGAAAAGCTGCGGTCCAACCGCGAGCTGTCGGGCGCCTTGAGCGCCATCACCGCCGCGGTGGTGGGGGTGATCCTCAACCTCGCCATCTGGTTCGGACTGCACGTGCTGTTCCGGGAGGTCAGCAGCTTCGAGCTGGGGCCGATCAGGATGGCAAGCCCGCACCTGCTGACGGTGAACTGGGCGGCGGTGGCGTTGAGCCTCGTGGCCGTCGTCTGTCTGTTCCGCCTCAAACTGGGCATCACCTCGACGCTTGCGGTGTGCGGCGGTCTCGGCCTCGTGGCCATGCTGCTGCCGCTGCAGCTCTGAAGGCTGGCTGTAGCAGGTCCGCCGGCCGCCCGGCGTGTTTGCCGGGCGACCCGGAGGGTCAGGCGCCGGGCTGAAGTCTGTCGAGCCGGAGCAGGGGGCTGCTGTAGGGACCCAACTCGTCACAGCGCGGCTGGGCGCAGCCTTCCAGCCTCAAAACGCCTTGCGATACCCCAATTGCCCGGCGGCGGAGATGCCGGTTGGGTCGAACGCGAGTTCCGAGTAGGCTTCGAGGCTCGCGCCATCGGCCAGCTGATAGGCGAAGTCGATCCCGGCAAAGCCGCCATAGCTCACGCCACTATTGCCCGGATCGAAGGCGATGGGCTGCCCCGCCAGTTCCGCGACGACGCTGCTCTGGCGGTGGGTCGCATCGACGCCGCCGCGCAGGGTGGTCGTTGCGGCTTCGCCTGCTCCAAGGGTGAGCGCAAGTTGCAGCCGCAACTCGGCCTCTTCGGCGGTGCGGGCGTCGACGACGAGGGTGTCGGCCGCGCCGCTTTCGGCGTAGCCGTCGAGCATCAGCCGACTATAGCGAGCGCGAAGGCTGGGGGTCAGCACACCCAGCGGCGTATCGAGGTTGACCCCCACAGTCGCCGAAGGGGTGAAGGCGTAGCCCGTCGTCTCGGCGCTGGCCTCTGCGAGGCCTCGGTCAACCAGGTTGTCGGCGACGCTGCGTCTGCTGTCGATGCCGACAATGCCGAGCGCGGCGTAGAAATTGGCAAAGACGCTGCCCCGCGCGAAACCCAGATGCGCCCCGGCGATGCCGCCGGTCAGGCGGGTCTCCTGGCTCGCGGCAACTTCGCCGGCAGCCGCGGCACCGCCGACGAAGGCGCCGGCGCTGAACCCGTCGCCCGGCTTGAACTCGAGGCCGGCGACCAGCCCACCGAGGCCATAGCCATAGCCGGCGAGCTCGCTGCTGCCCGCCTGCCGATCGAACCCGCCGATCCCCGAGAGCCAGGCGGAGACGTCGCATTCGGTGTCGACCTCTTCCCCTACGCACAGTCCGGCGCCTTTTTCGGCATCCGAGAGGGTGCCGAGGAGCGCAAGGCTCATGTCATCGGCGAGCGCAAACCCCGCCCGATCGAGCACGGCGATGCTGTTGCCGGTGATCACCGCCGGGTTACTCCCAGCAATGACCGTTCCCGGCATGCCGGCGCCGCTAAAGCTCATCCGGGCGTTGAGGCCGGGGCCGAAGCTGACGGTGTTGCCGGTGCCGGCAAACCGGATGTTCCCATCGATCGCCGTGCCGGCCAGCAGCTCGAGGCGCGCAGCGCCATTCCTGAACTCGATGGCGTTCGACTGCGCCGAGACAATGCTGCCGGAATTGACGATCGAGGCATTGGTGCCTTCGATCAGGATGCCCCTGCCGCCGACGCCGGTCGCTTCGATCGAACCACGATTGATGATCAACGTCTGATCGGCGGAAGGCGCCGCCTGGATGCCGCTGGCACTGATGCCAGTCTCTGTATCTCCGGTGGTGAGGACCGTGCCGTCGTTTTCCATCACGATGCCGTCGCCGAGCAGCAGCACCCCCGCCGCTCGCAGGCCATGCGTCTCGATCGCACCGGCGTTGAGGAGGTGGCCGTTATTGCCGCCCCAGTACATGCCCCTGGCCGACCTGCCGGTCGTTACAACCGTTCCGTAGTTATAGGCGTATATGCCGTCCAGGCCGCCGGTATTGTTGAAAATCCCGGTGCCGAAATCTCCCGTGGTGGAGACGAGGCCATAATTTTCGATCCGTCCACCCAGCCCGACGGAGAGGCCAAACCCGTTCGATCCCTGGATCAGCACTGAGCCGTAGTTGACGAGGTAGCCATCTTCGCTGGCCGCGACCCCGCTGCTGCCGGCCGATTGGATGGTTCCGTAGTTGACGAAGTTCGCATGCAGCCCGGTCAGGTAGACAGCCAGCGAAGAGCCATCGGCAGCGATCGTTCCGTTATTGGTAAGCGTGGCGTCGTCGCCATCGAGGCGGACGCCGAACCCCGCATCGACGTGGATCAGCCCGTCATTGACGATGTCGGCAGATCCGCCCGTCGCGTTAATTCCGTTGGCGTTGGTGCCTGAGGTGTCGATCGTGCCGGCATTATGGATGCTGACGTTCTGCCCCGTCGACCGGAGGCCGTAGGCGCCGGCGCCAACCGTTTCGATCAGGCCGAAATTGTCGAGGCGCTGGTCGTCGCCGATCATGTTGACACCGTTGCCGGCCACCGGCCCCAGCGTCCCGCCGAACTCGATCAGTCCGATATCGCCGGTACCCGTCATGGTCCGCGTGGTGACGGCGGTCGAGCCGCTGTTCACGGTGAAGCTCTGGGCTATGGCATGGTCCGGCGAGAGCGCCGTTCCCAGTAACAAGGCCGCCGACAGCGGCACCAGGCAGAGTCGTGCCTGACCCACAATGCGGAGGACGCCGGCAATAGAAAATCCGGCCGGCGCACGCGTGTTCATAAAGCCCCCTATCGTCTCAGGGGACGTTGTCAGACGATTGTTGTGGGATTGTTTGATCGGGGGGCACCCGGGGCCATCGGTCAGGACCCCTTCTCTCCGGTAAGCGGGACGGGGCTACTACGCCCTTCAGCGCCCCGACAGCCTCCCGAGCGATCCCGCGAGGGTTTCGATCCAGCTTTCATCGATCGGCCAGTCCAGGTGCTGGGCGGCCGCCAGCAGTGCGCCGCCGACCGGCGGGAGCCGGGGCGGCGAGGGGGAGCGGCCGACCCGCTCGGTGACGGCGCGCCGGAGCGCCGGGCTGGCGAACAGCCCGCCGGCAAAGCTCCACGCCAGAGTCGGTGCGCCGAGCCGTCGCTCCAGCGTCTTTATGTGCAAGGCGAGTTCCGCCGCCGCCGCGTCGACAATGGCGCCGGCGGCGGGGTCGCCCGCTTCGGCGAGCGCCAGGGCGAGCGGCGCCAGCGTGGCAATCTGCATCCTCGGCTCGGCGAGCCCGGCGGCCCAGCCCACCAGTTGATGCAGCCCCTCGCCGGGCCTGAAGCCAAGCCGGTCGAACAAAGCCGCGACCAGGGCGGTCGCCCTGGCGTCCCCGTCGCTGGCTTTTCTGACCACACCCCGCACCCGCTTCCTAACCAACTCTTACGCCTCCTGCCAGCATACCCAGCG
>NZ_LAJE02000072.1 GCF_000970465.2 Devosia insulae DS-56 | reverse complement strand
GCCCGGAACCGCGCCCACCCCGGCCAATGAGCCCAGCGGCGGCAGCACATCGGCCGACACGGCGACACCCGACTGCGACATGTCGATGATGAAGCAGTCGAAGCGCTGCCCGTCACCCAGCGTCAGAGTGGCGCGCGTCTCCCGCGGCAGCACCCGCTTGTGCGCCCGCCGATCGCTGACCGTCTTCAGCGTCCGGCGCTTCAGCCAGTCGATCCGGGCGCCCAACGCGGCGCGCTCCTGGTCGCTACAATCGAACGCCACGGCGAAGCCACCCTCGAGAATGCGGGTGATCCGACCGCGCAGGAGCCCCAACCCCTGCAACGTCATGGTCAACGCATCGCCGGGCGCCCCGCTGACCGGTGCGTTCACTACCGCCTCATGGGCCGAGACGCTGCGCGAGCGGCAGGCGAACACCTGCACGGCGCCCGGTGTCTGCGCGCGCGCCGCCAGCACGTAGCTGCCCATCACATCGCCGATGAAGCGAACATCCTTGCGGCTGCTCGCCTCGGCCTTGCCAGCGGGTCCGTTCTGCATCCTCTCAGCCATCACCGAACAATCTCGCACTATCGTACGCAAGATTGCCTATTCGGCCATGACTCAGACCTTACCGGCCAACCAACTGAACAGTATTTCTACGGGGCAACACGGGGCATTGAGCGATTTCTGCTCACTGCTGACGTTGCCGAACCATCGGTTAGGCAGTTTGTACTAAGTCAAACGATCTAGACTTGCTCGGTCTCCAGCATCATCTCCTCGAAGAAGGGCTCCGGCCCATCGACCTCCTTGAGTCGCTTGCCGCTGATCTCGAGGTAGCGCGTCCCGACATTCCGCACGAAACTGCGGTCGTGCGAGACCAGCACGGCCGTGGCTTCGTGAGCGAGGATCTCGCTCTCCAGCGCTTCGCGGCCCGGGATGTCGACGTGGTTGGTCGGCTCATCCATCAGGTAGAAGTTCGGCTCCGTCAGCCGCAGCGCCAGCAACCCCAGGCGCGCCCGCTGGCCGAAGGTCAACTGCCCGATCGGTCGCGATTGCTTTTCGATGACGAAGCCGGTCGTCGCGAGGAGGCTCCGCACCCGGGCGTCCGGCTGCTTGAACGTCACCGAGATGAAGCTCTCCGGCGTCTCCCTGACCGGCAGTTGCGACATGTCCTGGTCGGTATAGCCCAGCACCAGCGACGGCGTGACCTTTATGCCGGGCACGCTGTCCGGCTCCACCATGGCGCGGTGGATCAGCTTGACCAGTTGCGACTTGCCGGCGCCGTTCTTGCCCAGGAGGACCAAGCGATCGCCCTGGAAGATGTGGAGCTTGTCGATCTTGAACAGCCCCTGCCCTGACGGCGTGGTCACCGGCACGTTCTCGATCCCCACCAGGAGCTTCGCATGCGTGCCGCGATTGCTGAGCTTGATCTCGCCCGAGCGCTCCCGATGCGCCGGACGCGCGGCTTCCTCAATCTTGGCCGCCCGGTCCTTCAACTGCTTGGCCTTCCCCACCAGCAGGTCGCTGCCTGAGTTGATGCCGATATTGGTAAGCTTGGCCGCCTGCTTCCTGAGCTTCGTCGCCTCCTTGTGGTCACGCTCGTTCTGCGCCTCCTGCGAGGCATCCTCGCGCTCGATCTCCTTGCGTGCCGCCGAGTAACTGAGCGGCAGGTAGCGCGACGTGCCGGGCCTCAGGAACAGCGTCCGGTTGGTCACCGCATCGAGAAAGTCGCGATCATGGCTGGCGACGATCACCGGGATATTGCGGGCCTCGCGGCTCAGCCAGGTTTCGAGCCGGAAAAGCTTTGACAGGTCGAGGTGGTTGGTCGGCTCGTCCATCAGCAGCGCATCGGGATCGGTAACCCACACTCGCGCAATCAGCATCAGGCGCTGCCACCCGCCGCTCAGCGCCGAAACCAGCCGGTCGCGCAGCTCATAGGGCGTATCGAGCCCATCGAGCGCCACATCGGCCCGCCAGGCGTCGGTCTCGCGATCCGCCACCGGCAGGGCATCGAGCACGGCGTCGCGTAGCGTCAGCGGCAGCAGCGCTGCCGGCACGTCCTGCTCGACATAACCGATACGCAGCCCGCGCGAGCGGACCACTTCGCCGGCAGTGGGTTCCGCCAGCCCGGCAATGACCCGCAGCAGCGAGGTCTTGCCCAGCCCGTTGCCCGCAACGAGCCCGACCCGGTCGCCATCGGCGACGACGAGGCTCAGGTCGCGGAACAGCGGATCGGTGGCGGTGATGGAAAGGTTCTTGAGGCTGATCGAGCCCATTTTCGTCTCTCTGGAATTTTAGCGGTCCGTATGGGGACCGATGCCGTCAATGGCTCACGCGCTAAGCGGAGCCGGCTTGGGCAGACCAGAATGGTGTGAGACGACGAAAACGTCCGGACCCGTTCGGCCAGCCCTGCAACTAAAGCTGCAGGGCCGAAACAGGGCCGCGACTGCGGTGCTGGTCATGACGATAGCCCACGCGACCCTCCTTGGTTGGCATTGCGGACAAACCGCTCAATACCGCCGCGACGCCGGTTTGGCAATCACACCAGGTAGAACAGCGCGGCGATAGCGGCGAGGGTCAGCGGGCGGGGCAAAGCAAGATGGGCAAGCCGGTACGCAAAACTATCAAATCCGGCCTGCTGCCATCCGCTGTCGCGTGGCGCCCTCAAAGCCGTCTCAAGGTACGCGAGACCGCTCTTGGCTTGGGCGCGCATACGGCTACTCCGAACAAAAACCGTATGTGAAATTCATACCCGCGAGCGCTTAAGAAAGTGCTTCCGAGAAGCAAACGAAGTCTGAATCAAGTGCTCCAAAACAATGCGTCCGGCCCTCTGTACGGAACCGGACGCATTGGATTCATTGGCGATTTCCTCAGCTGCGGCGCAACCGTTCACGATTGAGGATCGCCCCGGTGCAGGTGGAGACGCGGAGCAGATAGACCCAGTTGCCGCGTGTCGCCCGCACCTGGATGCGCCGATCGTTCCGCACGTTGAGGAAGATATTGGTGTAGCCCTGCTGGCGCACGGCGGTGCGGATCTGCCGGTCGGTCAGTTCGATGCAGATCAGCGGCCGTCGAAAGCCGAAGCCGTCGGTACCAAAGCCGAACTGGAACTGCATGCTCTGCGCCTGCACGGGGAGTGCCGAAGCGCCGAGCGCCAGCCCGAGCACGGCGGCGCGGATGAGCGTAGTAGCTTTCATGTCGTTCTCCTTTGCAAATCACCAAACAAAAAATCCCGGCCCTGAGGGGCCGGGATCTGGCGGGAGCGCGAGGGAGGAACCGGCTCCCGCCGGAACTTGATCAGAAGCGGAACTGAAACTGGAAGCCCGGGGAGTACGGGCGCCGCAGCCGCTCGATATCCGACACGCGGCCGGTGCAGCGGTTGATGGTCATGGCGTAGGTACGACGGCCATAATCGGCCACCACCTTCACCCGGATGCCACGACGGTCGACGAAGCGGATATCGTCAAAGCCGGCGCGGCGCAGGCCGCGGCGGACTTCGTTGGTGGTTAGGCAGTCGCGCTTCATCCGGCGGCCATTGTCGAAGCCGTACGAGAAGCTGCTGCCACCACCCTGGATACCGAAGTCGAAGTTGAACGACTGCGCCTGGACCGGCATGGCAGTGAACGCTGCCGCACCCAGCGTCACCGCAACGATCGCGGCACGGCCGGACTTCATCACGGACGAAAGGATTGAGGTCATGATAGTCTCCTTCAAGGTCTACTGGTGCCAGGTCCACTAGCGTGCCACGACCCTAAAGGTTGCATTCTTAACCAATGCGATATCGCCCGTTCATCCACCGTTCATGTTGCAGGGCAACGTGCCGGGGAATTCCGAG
This sequence comes from Devosia insulae DS-56, assembly GCF_000970465.2. Lineage (GTDB taxonomy): Bacteria > Pseudomonadota > Alphaproteobacteria > Rhizobiales > Devosiaceae > Devosia_A > Devosia_A insulae. The sequence continues at coordinate 69,105 of NZ_LAJE02000072.1, read as the reverse complement.
TGAGATCAGGCGCAGTCGATGTGAGATTGCCGAACGCCCAGCCCGGACACTGCCTACTGGCCCCAGCTGGGCGCTCCGCAATCTCGAGCGGTGGAATAAGGCCCCGCCGTTGAATGCTCGCGGAACCGTGCATTCACATGCCGTTCACGACCGGTTGACAGCTCGAGCGCCGGGCCCTACCTCCCGCTTAACCCACCCAAAGCAGCAAGTATGCTAGAGCTTGTGAGGCGCCCGATTCGCGCCTCGGACGGAGATTTCATGGCGGCGATCGAAGACCTTTTCGGCCCTGATGGTGAGGACGCTGCGCCGCAGCGTACGCCTGCTACTCCCACGCCGAAAACGCCGGCTGCCAGCCCTCCCCCGAGCGTCGCCCACGCCGCCTCCTATTCGGCTGCCGATATCGAGGTGCTCGAAGGCCTCGAGCCGGTGCGCCGCCGCCCCGGCATGTATATCGGCGGCACCGACGCCAACGCGCTGCACCATCTGTTCGCCGAAGTCATCGACAACTCGATGGACGAGGCGATCGCCGGCCACGCCAGCCGCATCGAGGTGCATTTCGGTGAGGACGGGTTCCTGACCGTCACCGATAACGGCCGTGGCATCCCGGTCGAGAACCACCCGAAATTCCCTGGCGTCTCGACGCTTGAGATCGTCATGACGCGCCTGCATGCCGGCGGCAAGTTTGACGGCAAGGCTTACGAGACCTCGGGCGGCCTGCACGGCGTCGGCGTCTCGGTGGTCAACGCGCTGTCGGATTCCCTGATTACCGAAGTCGCCCGCGACCAGATGCTGTATCGCATCGCGTTCTCGCGCGGCAAACCGCTCGGCGCCGTCGAGACGGTGGGCAAGGTGCAGAACCGCCGCGGCACCACGCAGCGCTTCCACCCCGATCCGGAAATCTTCGGCGAGCACAAGTTCTCTGCCGCCCGCCTGTTCAAGATGACCCGCTCGAAGGCCTACCTGTTCGGTGGCGTCGAGATCCGCTGGACCTGCGACGAGAGCCTCGCCAGCGCCGACGTGCCGGCCAAGGCCACCTTCCACTTTCCAGGCGGCCTGCGCGACTTCCTCGGCAACCGCATCGAAGGCGAGCCGCGCATCACCGAGGACATCTTCTCGGGCACGATCGGCAAGCCCGGCACGCACGGGGCGGTCGAATGGGCGGTGGCCTGGTGCCTTGGCGACGGCTTCGTCAACTCCTATTGCAACACCGTGCCGACCGGCGACGGCGGCACGCATGAACAGGGCCTGCGCGTCGCCCTGCTCCGTGGTCTGCGCAACTATGCCGAACTAAGCGGCAACAAGCGCGCCGCGCAACTGACCGCCGAGGACGTGCTGGTGCAGTGCTCGGCCATGCTCTCGGTGTTCGTGCGCGAGCCGGAATTCGTCGGCCAGACCAAGGACAAGCTGAGCTCGCCCGAGGCCACCCGTATCGTCGACGCGGCGCTGCGCGACCCCTTCGACCACTGGCTCGCCACGTCCCCCAACCAGGCATCCAAGCTCCTCGACTGGGCCATCGAGCGCGCTGAAGAGCGGCTGCGCCGCAAGAAGGAGAAGGAGGTCGACCGCCAGTCGGCGACCCGAAAACTCCGCCTGCCCGGCAAGCTCGCCGACTGCACGCAATCGGCCGCCCAGGGCGCCGAAATCTTCATCGTCGAAGGCGACTCGGCCGGTGGCAGCGCCAAGCAGGCGCGCGACCGCAAGAGCCAGGCTATCCTGCCGCTGCGCGGCAAGATCCTCAACGTCGCCGGCGCCACCCGCGACAAGGTGCAGGCCAGCCAGGCCATTGCCGACCTGACCCAGGCACTCGGTTGCGGCACCCGCGACCGCTATCGCGAAGATGAGCTGCGCTACGACAAGGTCATCCTGATGACCGACGCCGATGTCGACGGCGCCCACATCGCGTCGCTGCTGATGACCTTCTTCTTCCAGGAAATGCCCAAGCTCATCGAGGGCGGCCACCTCTATCTGGCCATGCCGCCGCTGTTCCGCATCAGCGCCGGCCCCAAGGTCGCCTACGCCATGAACGACGCGCACCGCGACCAGCTGCTGGCAGACGAGTTCAAGGGCAAGAAGCCGGATATCACGCGCTTCAAGGGCCTCGGCGAGATGCCCTACGTGCACCTGCGCGAAACGACGATGGACAAGAAGTCCCGCACCCTGCTGCAGGTCCGCATTCGCGACGACTTCGAGGAGACGCGGCTCTCGGTCGACCGCCTGATGGGCAACCGCCCGGAAGCCCGCTTCGACTTCATCCAGGAAAATGCCGCATTCGTCACCGATCTGGATATCTAGGGACGAGCGTCCCTGAGGGTCAGGGGCGAAGATGATCACCAGGCGTGGGGTGCTGAAGCTTTTCGGCGTGGGGGTGCTTGGGCTGATCGCCACGGCTGCCTACCCCTTCATCGAGGCCCTCGCCCGCCCCCGCGTCACCACCTACGCCCTTACGCCTCGCGGCTGGCCCATCGGCCTGAAACTCCGGGCCGCGGTCATTGCCGACCTCCATGCCTGCGAGCCCTGGATGGACCTGAGCCGCATCGAGGAGCTATGCGCGCAAACGCAGGGATTGGGCGCCGACGTGATCCTGCTGCTCGGAGATTATGTCAGCGGCATGCGGCTGCGCACCGGTCAGGTCGCCAATATCGAGTGGGCCAGCGCGCTCGGCAAACTCACTGCGCCGCTCGGTGTGCATGCCGTTCTCGGCAACCACGATTACTGGGAGGACCGCGCCTTCCAGCTCGACCACGCGACGACACCGCTGGCCCGAACGGCGTTGCGCGACGCCGGTATCGCCACCTACGTCAACGAGGTCATCCGCCTCGAAAAGGACGGCCATCCGTTCTGGCTAGCCGGTCTCGGCGACCAGATGGGTATCCTGCCCGGCGGCCAGCATGACGGCCGGCACACCTGGGGGCTCGACGACCTCGACGGGACACTCGCGCAGATTCCAGAGGGCGAGCCCACCCTGCTCCTCGCCCACGAGCCCGACATCTTCCGCAAAGTGCCCGACCGCGTCAGCCTGACGCTCTCGGGCCACACCCATGGTGGCCAGATCTCGCTCTTGGGCTGGCGCCCCTGGGCGGCATCGCTCGGCTCGCGCCGCTTCCCCGCCGGCCACTACAACGTCGAGGGATGCGAGCTCATTGTCTCGCGCGGCCTTGGTTGCTCCGTCATCCCGGTGCGCATCGGCAACTGGCCGGAAATCGTCTTGCTCGATCTCGGTACGGCCTGACGGAACTCAATTAATCACCCGCCCGCGAACCCCGTTGACTCGCAAGGGGTTTCCACTATGTTCCGGGCGCGTCGCGCGCAGCCCCGGACAGGGCGGAGTCCGGATCGGTTGCTGCAAGGCGAAGCCTGATTATCCGGCTTGTACTTTGCGACCTGTTCGTCGACCCGCACCTCCTCAAGTAGCTGCCCGTCGACCTGCCTTCCCTACTTGAGCGGACCACTGATTTGGCAAATGACTTTTCTGGGTTGGGCCTTAGCGCCAAGGTGATCGATGCGGTTGCCGCATCCGGCTACACCAAGCCCACCGACATCCAGGCGCAGGCGATCCCGCATGTCCTGCAGAAGCGGGACATTATCGGCATCGCGCAGACCGGCACCGGCAAGACCGCGTCGTTTGTGCTGCCCATGCTGACGCTGCTCGAAACCGGCCGGGCGCGCGCCCGCATGCCGCGCACGCTGATCCTCGAACCGACGCGCGAACTCGCGGCGCAGGTGCACGAGAACTTCGAAAAGTACGGCAAGAACCACAAGCTCAGCGTCGCGCTGCTGATCGGCGGCGTCAGCTTCGAAGACCAGAACCGGGTGCTCGATCGTGGCGCCGATGTGCTGATCGCTACCCCGGGCCGCATGCTCGACCAGTTCGAGCGCGGCCGTATCCTGCTCACCGGCGTCGACATCCTCGTCATCGACGAGGCTGATCGCATGCTCGACATGGGGTTCATCCCCGATATCGAGCGCATCTGCGGCCTGCTGCCGCCACGCCGGCAGACCTTGTTCTTCTCGGCCACCATGCCGCCGGAAATCCAGCGCTTGACCAGCCGCTTCCTGCGCGACCCGATCAAGCTCGAGGTCGCCCGCCAGAACTCGACCGCCGAGACCATCGAGCAGCGGATCGTTCGCGTCTCCGGCAAGCCGGAGGAAAAGCGCGACGCGCTGCGCCGCCTGATCCGCGGCGAAGAGAACCTCAAGAACGCGATCATCTTCTGCAATCGCAAGCGCGATGTGGCCACCCTCGCCCGCTCGCTGGAGCGTCATGGCTTTTCGGCCGCTGGGCTGCATGGCGACATGGACCAGAAGAGCCGCATGGAAACGCTCGACAGCTTCAAGACCGACAAGCTGCAGCTGCTGATCGCCAGCGATGTGGCCGCCCGCGGCCTCGACATCCCGGCGGTGAGCCACGTGTTCAACTTCGACGTGCCGACCCACGCCGAGGACTATGTGCACCGCATCGGCCGCACCGGCCGTGCCGGTCGCTCCGGCGTCGCCATCACGCTCGCCACCCCCTCCGACGGCAAGTATGTCGATGCCATCATCAAGCTGATCGCCAAGGATATTCCCGAGGTAAAGCTGGGCGGCGGTTCGGTCGAGCGTTCCGAGGCGACGCGCACCGAGGAACGCAGCGAAGTTCGTTCGCTGCGTGATGGTAGCGGTCGCCGCGGTGGCCGCGGATCGCGCGAAAACGCAACGCCGGTCGAAGCTGCTGCGGTGCAGGAAACCCAGCAGCCGCGCGAGGAACGGAGCGAGCGGCCTCGCCGCTCCGCTCGCAACGATGCGCCTCGCAACGACAACAATCGCAGCAATGGTGGCGAAAAACCTGCCCGCGAACCGCGTCCCCAGCATGTCGAAGGCATCGTCGCCGATTCGCCTTTCGGTTCTGACGGTCCGATCCCGGCCTTCCTGCTGCGCAAGTAGCCGCGATCTACAGAATTCCCACGGCGGTCCTAGTAGAATTGCTAACAGATCGCCGTGTTTTTACGCGTCGTTAATGCCGAACAACTGACAATGCCGGCCGAACGACCGGCAGGAGCCGGGCTTGGGGGAACGGTGTCAGAACAGGAATTCAGACGCGCCCTCGGTTATGCCAATTCGGCGCTGGACCTGCTGAAGCGGGCCACGATTCCTCCGTACCCCCAGTTCTACGAACTGCTCTACACCTACGCTACCGGCATCAACCCGGCGCTGAACGCCCGCGTCAACGCGATCTTCCGCGACGGGCATCCGACTGCCGATATCGCCGAGCGCCTCTACAACGAGTTCCTCCGCGCCCAGGACGCCAACGAGCGCATCTCCGGCGTGTCGCAGCGGATGTCGAACCGCATCGTCGCCATTCACGATGCCATCGACACCGCCATGACCACCGCCAGCGCCTATTCGGCCTCGCTGCAGGTTGCGAGCGGCGATCTCGGTTCGGACGAGCTGGATGCCACCAGACTGCGGGTGCTGGCCGATGCGCTGCTGGCAGAAACCCGCCGCATGCAGGATGCCAATCACCAACTCGAGATGAATCTCGCGGCCTCGCGCGACGATATCGAAGCACTGCAGCGCGACCTCGACGATGTCCGGCGCGAAGCGCTGCTCGATCCGCTCACCAAGGTCTACAACCGCAAGGCCTTCGACGATGGGCTGCTGCGCGCCGTGAGCCGGGCCGAAGAGCACGGCGACCATATGTGCCTGATGCTGATCGATATCGATCACTTCAAACGCTTCAACGACACCTGGGGCCACCAGACCGGCGACCAGGTGCTGCGCCTTGTCGCCATGACATTGAAATCCAACATCAAGGGCCGCGATATCGCCGCCCGCTATGGCGGTGAGGAATTCGCCGCTGTGCTGCCCGATACCGACCTCGAGGGCGCGGTGATCCTCGCCGACAACATCCGCAAGGCGATCCAGGCCAAGGAACTGCTGAAGCGCTCGACCAACGAGAAGCTCGGCCGCGTCACTGCCTCGTTCGGTGTCGCCATGTACCGCGCCGGCGATACACCCTCGACCCTGATCGAACGCGCCGACCGCTGCCTCTATGCCGCCAAGCACCGCGGCCGCAACATGGTGGTCGGCGAGACTGAGCTGGGCGACGAGGATATTGTCGCGGCTTAGGCCTCGCTCGTCGCTCCGCTCCGATCGCGCATCGTTCCGATGCGATACCCCTCATCCGCCCTTCGGGCACCTTCTCCCTCAAGGGGAGAAGGACACCCCCTCAAGCATCTCAGTCGGGACTTCCTTCTCCCCTTGAGGGAGAAGGTGGCGCGAAGCGCCGGATGAGGGGTGCCGCAACCGAAGGTTGCGCGATCCGAGCAACGCGAGGAGCGACCTAGACCGTCTCCACCCCCAACGACCGCAGCGCGTCCCAATAGCCGGGATAGGTCTTCCCGACGCAGTCCGGATCGAGGATCGCAATCCCGCCGATTTTCAGCGCCGCCAGCGCAAAGCTCATGGCGATGCGGTGGTCGTCATAGGTCTCGATGCTGGTCCGAGCGTTGCGGTGCTTGAGCTCAATGAGCCGCGGATCGGACGCGACCACCAGATCGTCGCCCTCCTCATGCGCGAGGCCAGGCCGGATGCGGTTGAGCTCGGTGGAGAGCGCCGAGATCCGATCGCATTCCTTGACCCGGAGATTGGCAATACCGACAAAGCGCACCGGTGTCTCGTTGAACGCCGCCAGCACCGCCAGCGTCGGCACGGCATCCTGCATCTGCGAGCCATCGATTACCGCTGGCATGCGCGGGAACATCCGGATCAGCTTGGCCGCCTCGGCATCGGGCTGGGTGAAGGCCTCCATCGGTACGCCCAGGTCGATGCTGCCGCCGGTCAGCGCTTCCGCCGCCCACAGGTAAGTCGCCGCCGACGCGTCAGGCTCGATATGGAAGTCGGTCGCCTGATAGCCGGTGGGCTGTACCTGCCAGGTCATCTCGTCGAGCTGCTCGACGCTGGCGCCGAAGGCCCGCATCGCGGCGAGCGTCAGGTTGACGTAGCCGCGGGCATCGAGGTCCTTGCCGGTGAGCGCCACCTCGATCGGGCCCTCGCCGAACGGCGCCGCCATCAGCAGCGCCGAGACATACTGGCTCGAGAGACCGCCATCGATCTCGACCCGGCCGCTGCCGAACGAACCGGTGCCGTTGATCAGCACCGGCGGACAGCCGGTCTCGCTGGTCGCATCGATGCCGAGCGAGCGCAGTGCCACCAACAGCGGTTCGATCGGGCGCTTGCGCATCGCCTCGTCGCCATCCACCACCACCCTGCCCTCGACCAGCGACACGGCGGCCGTCAGGAACCGTGTGGCGGTGCCGGCATTGCCCAGCACCAGCGGTTCGGTCGGCGCCTTCAATGCGCCGTCGCTGGTGACGACGAAGCTCGTCGCATCCGGTTCCTCGACGCTGACGCCCATCTGGATCAGCGCCTTGGCCATCAGCGCCGTGTCCTTGCTCTTCAGCGCTCCGGAGAGCCGGCTCGTGCCCTTGGCCAGCGCCGCCAGCAGCAGCGCGCGATTGGTGATCGATTTCGAGCCGGGAGGCGTGACCCGGCCGACCAGCGGATGATCAGGCGGAATGATCGTCAAAGCCTCGAGCTTTGAGGAAGCGGCAGCGGTCAATGGAAAACTCCGTCAGGCAGCGGCGCGACGGCCGCACTCACTCCGGCAGGGCCGGACACATCGATCGGTCGACTGGCCCGGAGCGTCGCCGGGGTGAGGTTGAAGCAAGCCCGATGGGTGTAACGGAAGTCGTCGTACAGTTCCAGCCCCGGAGCAACACCGGGGCGCACCAGTCGCGCCACCCTGTCTGCTTTGCCAGCTTGATCGACGACAGATTCAGGCGTGCGCTCGGGCCTCGGCCAGCGCCTTGAGGTCGGCCGGCTTCAGCTGCACGCTCTCGCCGCAGCCGCATTCGCCGGTCTGGTTCGGGTTCTTGAAGGTGAAGCCGGATTTGAGGATGTCTTCCTCGAAATCCATCACCGTGCCGAGCAGGAACAAAGTGGCCTTGGGCTCCACATAGACGTGGACGCCCTTTTCCTCGATGTGGTCGTCGCCCTTCACCGGCTCACCAACATAGGCGAGCGTGTAGGACTGGCCGGCGCAGCCGGCATCCTTGATGCCGACGCGTACGCCCACCACGGGTGTGGCGCTATCCTCGATGATCTCGTTGATGCGCTCGACGGCGGCATCGGTGAGGCTCATGATCTTCAAAGGCATCGGCTGCGGACCTTCATCGTAACAAGACGATATATAGCATCGGAGCGTGAGCAGGAAAAGTCGCTAGCGCATTTCCGGTTCGCGAGCGCGACAAACAAGAACGCCGCTGGAACTTACCACCAGTTCAGCGCCACCTGAGCTTCCTCGCTCATGCGCGAAGCGTCCCATGGCGGATCGTAGACCATGTTGACGGTGACGTCCTGGATGCCCTCGACGTTGCGCGCCGCGTTCTCCACCCAGCCCGGCATTTCGCCGGCCACCGGGCAACCTGGCGCGGTGAGCGTCATGTCGATGGTGAGGTTGCGGTCGTCATCGAGGTCGACCTTGTAGATCAGCCCGAGCTCGTAAATATCGACCGGGATCTCCGGATCGTAGACGGTCTTCAGCGCCCCGATGAGGTCTTTGGTGATCCGCTCCACGTCGTCGGCGGGAATCGCCGCGCCGACATTGGGGGTGATGCGAGGCGCATCGCCGGCATTCGGCTCGGTGGCCTCGACCTCGGGGGCAATCTCGTTGATCTCGTCAGACATGTTACTTCCTTAGACGAAACGGCTTCGCGCCTACGCGAAGAAGCTCCGCGCCTTTTCAATGCCCTCGACCAGGGCGTCGATATCGTCCTTGCCGGTATATAGGCCGAAGGAGGCCCGGCAGGTAGAGGTGACGCCGAACCTTTGTAACAGCGGCATGGCGCAGTGCGTGCCGGCACGCACGGCGATGCCGTAGCGGTCGAGGATGGTCGAGACGTCGTGCGCATGCGCGCCTTTCACCTCGAACGAGAAGATGCCGCCCTTGCCCGGCGCGGTGCCGATCAGCCGCAGCGAATTGATCCGCCCCAGCCGCTCCATCGCGTAACCAGTGAGTTCCGCTTCGTGCGCCTGCGCCGCCTCGCGCCCGATGCCCTCGACATAGTCGATGGCGGCGCCGAGCCCGATCGCCTGGACGATCGGCGGCGTGCCGGCTTCGAAGCGGTGTGGCGGCTCGTTGTAGGTGACGGTGTCGCGGGTGACGGTATCGATCATCTCTCCGCCGCCCTGGTAGGGCTGCATGTCGGCGAGCAGGTCGTAGCGCCCGTACAGCACGCCGATACCGGTCGGGCCATAGAGCTTGTGGCCGGTAAAGACGTAGAAATCGACGCCCAGGTCCTGCACGTCGACCTTGAGGTGTACGGCGCCCTGGCTGCCGTCGACCAGCACCGGGATCTTTCGCGCGTGGGCGATCTCGACGATCTGTTTGATCGGCGTCACCGTGCCCAGCACGTTGGACATGTGGGTGATCGCCACCATCCGCGTCCTCGACGTCAAAGCCGCTTCAAACGCGTCGATGTCGAAGCTGCCGTCGTCGCGCACATCGACCCAGTTCAGCACCGCGCCCTTGCGTTCGCGGTGGAAGTGCCACGGCACGACGTTCGAGTGGTGCTCCATGATCGACAGCACGATCTCGTCGCCCTCCCCGATCCGCGGCCCGAGGAACGATGCCGCGACGAGGTTGATCGCCTCGGTGGCCGAGCGGGTGAAGATGATCTCTTCCGGACGGCCAGCATTGAGGAACCGCCGGGTCGCCTCGCGCCCGCCCTCATAGGCTTCGGTCGCCCGGTTGGCGAGTGTGTGGAGGCCGCGGTGGACGTTGGCATAGGCATGCCGATGCGCCCAATCCATCCGGTCGAGCACCTGGTTCGGCTTCTGGGCCGAGGCGCCGCTATCGAGATAGACCAGCCGGTTTCCATGGATCTTCTCTTCGAGGATCGGGAAATCGGCGCGGATCTTGGCGAGATCGAAACTCATTTGCCCGCCAGCCAGCCCTCGATGACCGCCGTCAGGGCTTCGTTCAAAGCCTCGTCCTCGATCGGATCCACCAGCTCGGCGAGGAAGGCTCGCACCAGCATGGTCTCGGCATCAGCTTTCGCGATGCCGCGACTCGTCAGATAGAACAGCGAGTCTTCATCGAGCTGGCCGCAGGTCGAGCCGTGGCCGCAGACCACGTCGTCGGCATAGATCTCGAGCTCGGGCTTGCAGAGGATTTCTGCTTCGTCCGAGAGCATCAGCCCCTGGCTCATCAGCTTGGCGTCGGTCTTCTGCGCATCACGCGCCACCACCAGCCGGCCCTGCACCACCGCCTTTGACCGCCCACGGGCAATCGACTTGAACAGCGGCTTCGACGAAGTGTGCGGCACGGCGTGCAGCGCATCCATGGTGATATCGGCGTGCTGCCCCTCGGAGACGAGGTTCAGCCCGGTGATGTCGGCATGGGCGCCGGCGCCTTCGTAGCGTGGGAACAGTTGCGTCCGGCTCAGCGCCGCGCCGGCGTTGATGATCAACGTCCTGAGCTGTGCGCCCTCGGCAAGATGGTACTCGTTCGAGGCGAAATGCGTCGCCTTGGCCGCAGCCAGGTTGACGGTGATGTGGGTCACCTTCGCGTTCTTGCCGAGCGCCAGGTAGGTCGCGTGGTTGCCCAGATGCGCTTGCTCGCTGCCCGCATAGGTCTCGACGATCACCGCGCTGCTGTCGTCGGCGACGAAGATTTTTGCCGCGCTGGTCGAGTGGCCGGCGGCGCCTTCGGTCCGGCGATCGATCTGGATCACCGGATCGACCGAGCCGTCGAGGTCGAGCGTCAGGCATTCCTTGGTCAGCGCCATGTTGAGACGCGTAACCACATCATCACGCGTCGACAGCACGCCGCCTGCCGCCTTGCCGACGATGACGCCGGCCGGCGCCGTGCCAGTCTCCTGCACTACGCCATTGGCGATCATCAACTGGTAGGCGCCGGCGACACGCAGCGCCGGGACGCTCGCTTCGGTGGCGGCAGCAGCCAGTTCCGGCACCGTCCGCAGCAGCTGCTTCAGGTCGGTGTAGTGATAGGCCTCGACGCGCCGCGTCGGCAGCCCGGCGCCGCTGAGGCGCTCGGCTTCCGCCACCGCACCGGCGGCCGTCAGCTGGTCGATGAGCTTCAGTTCAGCCGGCCCAAGCCGGACGGGGACATGCATGGTCATTGGTCCTTACGCCGCCGCTTCGTCGAAGCCGGCATAGCCCTTGGCTTCCAGTTCCAGCGCCAGCTCCTTGCCACCACTCTCGACCACGCGGCCATCCGAGAACACGTGCACGACATCGGGCACGATGTGGTTCAAGAGCCGCTGGTAGTGGGTGATCACCAGCATCGAGCGGTCGGGGCTGCGTAGCGCGTTGACGCCCTCCGACACCACCTTCAGCGCATCGATATCAAGGCCGGAATCGGTCTCGTCGAGGATGCACATCTTGGGCTTCAGCAGCGCCATCTGCAGGATCTCGGCGCGCTTCTTCTCGCCGCCCGAGAAGCCAACGTTCAGCGCGCGCTTCAGCATGTCGCTGTCGATATGCAGCGCCTTGCCGGCTTCCTTGACTGCCTTCATGAAGTCCGGCGTCGACATCTCGGCCTCGCCATTGGCCTTGCGCTTGGCGTTCAGCGCTGCCTTGAGGAAGGTCATGGTGGCAACACCCGGGATTTCGATCGGGTACTGGAAGGCGAGGAACAGCCCGGCCGTGGCCCGCTCCGACGGCTCCAGCTCGAGGATGTTGACGCCGTCGAGCAGCACTTCGCCGCCGGTGACCTCATAGTCCTCCTTGCCGGCCAGCACATAGCTCAGCGTCGATTTGCCCGAACCGTTGCGACCCATGATCGCGTGCACTTCGCCCTTGGGGACGACAAGGTTCACGCCTTTGAGGATTTCGCGTTCCTCGATGCGCACGGTGAGGTCGCGGATTTCGAGCATGGGGGTGGTCATTTCACTTCTCCGATATTCTCGCCGTCCCAGTAGTCGAGGCTCGCTGCCTCGCGCGCGATGTGCCGAAGCGACGATTTGTCGGTCGGGTTACCGCTGGTCCGGGAAAAGACGCCAAACTTGTTCGAGTCCGGGTACTCGCACACTTCGGTCGCGGCCATCGTCGAGATGCCGAAATACCGAAGCACGCCAGTGCCGGTGTTGATGATCTGGTGGGCGGTCGAGCGGTCGCCCGCTGGGGCGCCCAGCACGTCGCCGGCCTTGATGGCATGGCTGTCCGCGCCGAAGCGGTAGGTGCCCTCGCCTTCGAGCACGATGAACAGCTCGTCCTCGACATGATGATTGTGGAACGGGCAGCTCGACTTGCCTGCCGGCACCTCGTTGTAGCTGATGCCGAGGTTACGCAGCCCCAGCAGCCGGCCGAACGAGGCGTCCGACGACTGGTAGTTCGTGCCCTGCGTCCAGCTTTCGAGCGCCAGTTCCGCGATGTTGAGGAGAGGCTTGTTCACTTGTCCGCTCCAGTGTCTTCGCCGTCCCAGTAGCCCATCGGCGTCAGCTTGCCGCCCGCGCCAAAGGTGGCGTTCTCGCGGTGGTGACCGACGGCGCCGACATCGACCCGAATCCGGCCGCTGTCGAGATACTCGACGACGTCGGCATTGGTGTTGTTGGAGAACGCGACGTAGCGCAGCTCTTCGGTGCCGGTATTGATGATCTGGTGCCCCTCGGCGCCGGCAGGGGCTGACAGGCAATCACCCGCCCGGAACGGCAACCGGTCCTCGCCGTAGCGATAGGTGCCCGAACCCGACAGCACGAGGAACATCTCATCGGAGGTGTGGTGGCGGTGGAACGGCGTGGCGGTCTTTCCCGGCTGCACCACGTGCAGCGCTGCGCCGAGCCCGAAGAGGCCAAGCAACACCCCGAACTCGCCGGTTGCCGCGGCGAACCGCGTCCCTTCCGACGACTGATCGAGTGGCACCTCGTCGAGGTTGAGGATCACCTTCACGGGGTGCCCTCCTCATTCGACACGCGGCCTGACCGGTAGTCTTCAACCGTGTGCTGCGTGTCGCCCCTGCGACCTGCGAGGCTGATGAACAGGCCCATGCCCGAGGCAGCCAGCACCACGAAGATTGCAATGCCCAGCAGCGGCGAGCCCGTAAGCGCGAGGCCGAGGAAACCGAGGCCGCCGATCGCCATGCTGGCGACGAACGCCCATGCGACCAGCCAGCCCTCGCGGCTGACCGGGCCCATCGCATTGCGCGGATGTCCGACCGGGAAACGCCGGGCGAACCAGTACTTAGCCACCGTTCCCACCCTCCGTGTCTTCGCCGTCCCAGTAACCGAACGGCGTCAGCTTGCCGGCGGTGCTGAAGATCGACATCGGCTCCTTGTCGTTGCCATGCGCGATATCGACGGCGATCCGGCCGCTGTCGGGATATTCGGTCACATCGGCCCGGCCATGGTTGGCGAAGGCGATGTAGCGGAGTTCCGCTTCGCTGCTGTTGATGATCTGGTGCGCTTCGCCACCGGCCGGAGCGCCGATGCAATCGCCGGCCTTGATCGGCAGCCGCGCTTCACCCACCCGATAGGTGCCGGTGCCCGAGACGATGAAGAACAGCTCGTCATTGCCGTGGTGCCGGTGGTACGGCCAGGCAGTCTTGCCGGCCGGCACCACGTGCAGCGTCGCGCCGATCTGCTCGGTACCGATGGCCGCATCGATATCGTGGAGCCCCACCTCAAAGCGATTGCCCACCTTGAGCCATTTCAGCTCAAGCTCGGCAACGTTGACGATGTTGTGGGGTACCGTCGTCATCAGCCGACGCTGCCCTCGAGCGAGATCGAGATCAGCTTCTGCGTTTCGACCATGAACTCCATCGGCAGGTGCTGCAGCACGTCACGGACGAAACCGTTGACGATCAGCGCCACGGCTTCCTCTTCCGAGAGGCCGCGCTGCATGCAGTAAAACATCTGGTCGTCCGAGATCTTGCTGGTCGTCGCCTCGTGCTCGAACACGGCTGAGGCGTTGCGGCTCTCGATATAGGGCACGGTATGCGCACCGCACTTGTCGCCGATCAGCAGGCTGTCGCACTGGGTGAAGTTGCGAGCGCCCTTGGCCTTGGCATGCGCCGAGACCTGGCCGCGATAGGTGTTGTCCGAAAAACCCGCCGCGATGCCCTTGGAGATGATCCGCGAGGTGGTGTTCTTGCCCAGGTGCAGCATCTTGGTGCCGCTATCAACCTGCTGATAGCCGTTCGAAATGGCGATCGAGTAGAACTCGCCCGACGAGTTGTCGCCGCGCAGGATGCACGAGGGGTACTTCCAGGTGATCGCCGAGCCGGTCTCAACCTGCGTCCAGCTGATCTTGGAATTGTCGCCGCGGCAGTCGCCACGCTTGGTGACGAAATTGTAGACGCCGCCCTTGCCGTCCTTGTCGCCCGGGAACCAGTTCTGCACCGTCGAGTACTTGATCTCGGCGTCCTTGAGGGCGACGAGCTCGACCACCGCTGCATGCAGCTGATGCTCGGCGCGTGCCGGCGCCGTGCAGCCCTCGAGATAGGAGACATAGGCGCCTTCGTCGGCGATCAGCAGCGTGCGCTCGAACTGGCCGGTCTTGGCCTCGTTGATGCGGAAATAGGTCGAGAGCTCCATCGGGCAACGGACGCCCTTGGGGATGTAGCAGAACGACCCGTCAGTGAAGACCGCCGAGTTCAGCGTCGCATAGTAGTTGTCGGACACCGGAACAACCGAGCCGAGATACTGCTTCACCAGGTCGGGGTACTCACGGATGGCTTCCGAGATCGAGCAGAAGATGATGCCCATCTTCTCGAGCTCGGCCCGGAACGTCGTGCCCACCGAGACGGAATCGATCACCGCATCGACGGCAACCTTGGGCTGCTCGATGCCGGCGAGCAGTTCGCGCTCCTTCAGCGGCACGCCGAGCTTCTCGTACATTTCGAGCAGCGCCGGATCGATCTCGTCGAGGCTCTTGGGCCGGTTCGAGCTCTTGGGCGCCGCGTAATAGTACATGTCCTGGAAGTCGATCTTGGGGTAGTGCACCTTGGCCCAGGTCGGCTCGTCCATGGTCAGCCAGCGCTTGTACGCATCCAGCCGCCACTCCAGCATCCACTCCGGCTCGTCCTTCTTGGCCGAGATGAAACGGATCGTGTCTTCGTTCAGGCCCTTGGGAGCCTTGTCGACTTCGAGCTGAGTTTCGAACCCGTACTTGTATTTCTCGACATCGAGCGCGAGTACCTTCTCAACGGTATCGTTCTCGATCTCTTCCTTCAAAGTCGGGATGTCGTAACGGGCCATCGTCTTCTTCCTATGCTGCGACGCCGTGGCGAGCGCGATGACGCCCGACGACTTCGCTAAAACCCTTCAGATAAGCCTCGACGTCCTCGATTGAAGAGGACCAGCCGAAGCTCACACGCATTGCACACTCGCCGAGCTCTGCCGGCACACCCATGGCGGCGAGCACATGGCTCGGGCCAACCTTGCCCGACGAGCAGGCGGAACCCGACGAAACGGCAAGACCAAGCAGGTCCAGCCCCATCATCGCCACCGCATTCTTCAGCCCCGGCACCGCGAAGTTGCTGACGTTGCCGATCCGGTCGGCCTTCTCTCCGAAGACCACCAGGTCCGGGGCAATCACGCGCATGCCGTCTTCGGCCGTCCGTACCAGTTCGCTGACATTGGCTTGGTAGAACCGCTCGGCGAACACTTCTGCCGCGGCGCCAAACCCGGCGATTGCCGCCGCTGATTCCGTGCCACCGCGCCGCCCGCTCTCCTGGCCCCCACCGGGGATCAGTCGAACCTGGTCGGCGTGGCCTTTCATCAGCAGCGCGCCGATGCCGGCGGGACCGCCGATCTTGTGGCCACTGACCGCCATCATATCGGGTGCGCGCGAGGCAAATTCGAGCCCCACCTTGCCAAAGCCCTGCACCGCATCGACAAAAAGATAATGCGGGCTCGGGCCGACCAGCACTTCAATGCGATCGACCGGCTGGATCACCCCGGTCTCGTTGTTGACGAGGTGCACCGCCACCAGGAGCCGCATCCCCACGAGGTCCGCGGCGGCCAGCGCCGCCGCGATCTCCTCGAGCTTGATCACTCCATCGGCATCGAGGCCGACTTTCTTGATCGGCAGTCCGGTCGCTTCGGCCGCCCGGAGCACGGCGGCGTGTTCGCCTTCCGAAACGACGATGGCATCGACGTTGAGCGCCTTGGCGCCGCCGACAATCGCCTGGGTGATCGCTTCGGTGGCCGAGCCGGTGAACACCACCTGGTCGCGCTCAGCCCCGGCGAGCCGCGCCACCTGGGCCCGAGCCTTGTCGATCACCGCACGCAGCGCCCTACCCTCGGCATGCACCGACGAGGGGTTGCCGACGAGGTCGAGCGCCCCGATATGGGCAGCGCGGGCCTCCGGCAACAGCGGCGCCGACGCATTGTGATCGAGATAGATCGACTGTCGCGCCATAGATCCGAGGCCTGCCTCATCCGCTCCGAAAGGCCAGCCGCGACGCCAAGGCGCCGCACGTGCCTGAAACAAATCTTGAAATCGGGCGCTCACTTTCACTACAAGGAGCGCTCACCAGCAACCGGAAGCGGTTGGACCACCAACTGCCGCCTTCGAAAACCCAGTTTAGAATTATTCGAAACTGGAGTTTTCGGCCCATGTTTTAGGCAGCGGCGCAGCATTCGTCAAGCCGAGAGACCGGCCCGCGCGCGAGGCATGAGCCCAGCGCATAGAGGCTCGGCGGGGCCCCAGAAAGAACGGTCAAGGAAACGACCTAATGCCAGAAGTCATCTTCAACGGACCCGAAGGCCGCCTCGAGGGGCGCTACCAGCAGGGCAAGGACCCGAACGCTCCGATCGCGATCGTGCTTCATCCGCATCCGCAGTTCGGCGGCACGATGAACAACCAGATCGTCTACAACCTGTTCTACATGTTCGCCCAGCGCGGCTTCTCGGTGCTGCGCTTCAACTCGCGCGGCGTCGGCCGCAGCCAGGGCCTGTTCGATCACGGCATCGGCGAACTCTCCGACGCTGCCGCGGCGCTGGACTGGCTGCAGTCGCTCAACCGCGAGTCGCGCGGCTGCTGGATCGCCGGCTTCTCGTTCGGCGCCTGGATCGGCATGCAGCTCTTGATGCGTCGCCCCGAGGTCGAGGGCTTCATCTCGGTGAGCCCGCCGGAGAACCTCTACGACTTCTCCTTCCTCGCCCCCTGCCCGTCTTCGGGCCTGATCATCCATGGCGACAAGGACCGCGTTGCGCCGCCGCAATCGGTGCAGAAGCTGGTCGACAAGCTGAAGACCCAGAAGGGCATCACCATCGAGCAGCAGCAGGTCGAGGGCGCCAACCACTTCTACGAAGGCAAGATCGACGAACTCACCGAACGCTGCGCCGACTATCTTGACCGGCGCCGCGCGGAAATCGCGGCGGGCAAGGGGCGCTAGCCATACGCCCCGGACCTCCTCCTTCGGAAGGCTCGGGGATGAGGTCCTCATGGGGGTAAAGTACCCCCATGACGAGCCGGTCGATTACATAGGGCAAGCCGATGGCCGCCAAGTTCAAGTCCGATTTCCTGAACGTCCTCGATCAGCGAGGCTTCATCCACCAGATCTCCGATCCCGAGGGCCTCGATGCCCTCGCGGCAAGGGAACGCATCACCGGCTATGTCGGCTACGATGCGACGGCGACCAGCATCCACATCGGCAACCTGATCACGGTGACGATGCTCTACTGGCTGCAGGAAACCGGCCACCGCCCCATCAGCCTGATGGGCGGCGGCACCTCCATGGTTGGCGATCCGAGCTTCCGCGACGACCAGCGGAGCCTGCTCAGCGTCGAGAAGATCAAGACCAACATCGAGAGCATCAAGAAGGTCTACTCGCGCATCCTCCGCTACGGCGACGGCCCGACCGACGCCGTCATGGTCGACAATGCCGACTGGCTGCTGAAGCTCAACTATGTCGAATTCCTGCGCGATGTCGGCCGCCACTTCTCGGTCAACCGCATGCTGAGCTTCGATTCGGTGAAGCTGCGGCTCGATCGCGACCAATCGTTGAGCTTCCTCGAGTTCAACTACATGATCATGCAGGGCTACGATTTCACTGAGCTCAACCGGCGCTACGGCACGGTGCTGCAGATGGGTGGCTCCGACCAGTGGGGCAACATCATCAACGGCGTCGACCTCAGCCACCGCATGGGCGGCCCGCAGCTCTACGCCCTGACCACGCCACTGCTGACCAAGGCTTCCGGCGAGAAAATGGGCAAGTCGGCCTCGGGCGCCGTCTGGCTCAATGGCGAGCTCTTCAGCCCCTATGATTTCTGGCAGTATTTCCGGAACACCGAGGACGCCGATGTCGGCAAGTTCCTCAAGATCTTCACCCGTCTGCCACTCGCCGAGATCGAAAAGCTCGCGGCGCTGGGCGGCTCGGAGCTGAACGAGGCGAAGAAAGTGCTGGCGACGGAAGTCACGGCGATCGTCCACGGCCGCGAGGCCGCGGAGCAGTCGGCGTCGACCGCTGCCGCGACCTTCGAGGCCGGGTCGCTCGACCTGTCGCTGCCGACTGCTGAGGTCTCGAAGTCCGACCTCAACGCCGGCATCGGGCTGCTTGCCGCGCTGGTCACCGCCGGTCTTGCCGCATCCAACGGCGAGGCCCGCCGGCACATTCAATCGGGTGCGGTGCGCGTCAACGATGAACCGGTAACCGATGACCGCGCTACCCTGGGGACGGCCGCTCTGCTGCCGGAAGGCGTGATCAAGCTCTCGGTCGGCAAGAAGAAGCACGCCCTGCTGAAGCCGGTCTAAGCGAACTGAAGTGCGGTTCAACGAACCGCACTTCACCTCTCACCTCAACGCGTCACCAGCACCGGGATGGCAGTGTGCGCCAGCACATTGTTGGTCTGGCTGCCGAGCAGCAGCCGGCCAAGCCCGCGGCGGCCATGCGAGCCCATGACGATCAGGTCGGCGCCCACCGAATTGGCGGTCGAGATGATGCCGTCGGCCGGAAAGCTGTCATTGACATAGACCGTCTTGGCCGCGACGCCGGCAGCGCTGGCTGCAGTCTCAGCCTTAGCCAGCAGTTCCTTGGCGCCGGTTTCCTGCGCCTCGATCAATTCCGGAATGGGGTCGAACGCCGTACCGGCGACCGTGGCGTAACCGCCGCCGAGCACCGCGGTGGGCTCAGTGACCGTGACGATGGTCACCGCCGAGCCGAGCGCCTTGGCGAGACCGAGCGCATGGTCCAGCGCCCGCGAGGCGAGTTCCGAACCATCCGTTGCGACGAGAATATGTGCGTACATTTGACGTACCTCCGAGACCCCAGATGTGGAGATCGTAAGCCGTTGCGCCAACCTATACTTTGATCGAAATCAACTATCCGGCCGGTCACTCGACGCGCGGGATTTCCTTGGATCGGTATTCGAACATCCGGCGGAACGCCCCGGGCACCAGCGCAGACATCGGGTTGATCTTGAAATCGGGCTTGTCCAGCGGCCCACGCACCGCGAAGGTCACCCCGAACAGCCCCTCGCCGTCGCGCCCGGCCAGCGGTCCCAAGAGCTTCGAGAACGCGTTGTTGAGCCCGAACAGCGGCACATAGGTGCCGGTAATGTCGTACTGTCGCTTGTCGGTGTAGATGAAGCCGCGTGCCGTGCCGCCCACCGTGGCGCCGGCCAGCACCGCATCGGTGATCTCCACTCGGTCACTGCGCCGTACGAACTCCGCCTCGGCGCTCTTGAACTCCAGCTTGTTGGAGCGGGCAATCATCTGCCGGGACTGGGAGTCGTTGCCGAGAATCTGCGCCACGTTGCCTTCGTTGACGAAGGCGAAGTTGCGTAGCGAGAACTGCCCGACATCGATCTTCTGCTCCTTGACCGTCTCGACCACCAGGCTGCCGGCGCCGCCCTCGACATTGGGGTAGATATTCATCAGCCGCAGCAGCGTGCCGAGGTCATTGAATGCCACCGACATCACCTTGCCGTCCGGCGTTGGATTGGTGGTCACCGAGACACTGCGGTTGCCGCCGAGATTGGCCTGGAGGTTCACCCGCTGCAGGTCCGCCCCGCGCAGCACCAGGTCAAGGTTCACGTTGAACGCCGTGGTCTTGTAAAAACCCAGCGCTCGCTTCAGCTCGAGATCGACAGCAATGGTCTGGTTGTTGACCGCGGTCGCCTGCGGGCCGCCGGTCGAATCGCCTGAGAGGCTGAAGAAACGCTGCAGCATCGGCTTCAAATCGAGCTGATCGCCGCGCAGCCGCACCTGGTAGCCGTTGCGGATCGGCGTCAGCGAGATCTGCGCCTGGTCGCCGGGACTGAGCGCGAACGAGGTGAACTCGGCCGACTGCAGGCCTTCCTTGAGATCGAAATCGAGGCCGCCCGCGAGCTTCACATCGCCGAAGCCGAGATCGAGGTCCTCGATGGTGACAGCGTCGCCTGCAAGCTTGATCTGTGCCGCGACGGTTCCCTTGACCCCCGCCGCCTTGCTGATGCCGAGGTCCTTGACGCTGAGGCTGGCGTCCTTGAGGTCCGCGACAAGCTGCATGCTGCCATCGCTGAGCGGCTTCACCGAAACCGTCAGCGGCCCGTTGAGGAACGCCGAGGTATCGACGCCGAACTTATTGAACGCGTCGGAATCGACCTTCGCCGTCAGCACCACGTCAGGCTTTTTGGGATCGAGCGTCCCCATCGCCGAGATCGCAGCAGGCACCCCGTCGAGTTCCGTCGTACCGCCGATATTGAACCCGGCCTGGGTCAGGCGGAACTGCAACTGCCCCTTGCCGATGGTGTGGCCTTCGATCGGCGAGGCGGTCTCGAGATCCTGCAGCGTGCCGTTGACCACATAGTCCATGGTTCGCGGCTTGTTGGTCTTCTTGTCGGTGACGAAGGTCGCCACCAGGCCCAGTGAAACCTGGCCTTTGAGGATGTCGAGGTCGATCGGCAGCGTCGCCTGCTTCAGCGCGTCGGGCTGGTTTGTCTTGACCCAGTCGATCAGTGCCGGGATGCCGCCGGACAGATCGCCGGAGATCTCGTACACCGCCTCGGTATCGCTGTTCGAGCCCATGATGAAGCCGGCATTGGCAATCGAGATATTGCCCTTGGACGTCGGGATCGTCGCGCCATCACCGGAAATCTGGATGTCGTTGTCCTTGAGGCTCAGCCGCATCTCGCCTTCGATGGTGATCGGATCCATCGTGTCGAGGGCTTTGATCTGTACACCGACGCCGACGATATCGATCGACATCGCATTCTTCGGAATCGGCTTGTTTTCCCCCGGCTCGCCGAGCGAGCCGACTGGGAAATCATAGCGCATGGTGGATTTCTTGATCCGGCCACCCACCACGTTCTTGACGAACCAGTCCCGCGACTCGCTGGCCAGAAATGCCGGCCATAGCCGCTTGAGGTCGTCGGCCGACAACCCGTCACCGGCGATGTTCATCTCGAAGCCGGTGCCGCGCCGCACCATGTCGATGCGCCCGGTCGAAACCAGCTTGCTGCCGTCGGCTTTCTTGGCCTCGAACTGGTCGATACCCGTCGCGCCGTAAAGCGGCGCCGACCAGCCCTGGAAGTTCACCTCCGAGAACGGCGCCTCCGGCACCCCCTGCTCGTTGGCGATGGAGACGTTGCGCGCCGCCACCTTCATGCCGACGATAGGGCCATAGAGGGGGTCGAGCCCGAGCTTGAACACCCCGCTGACCGAGCCGGTGCTGCCCGCAACGCTCACCTGCATTTCGCCCATGGTGAACTGGCCGATCGAGGGATCCCACACCACTTCGGCGATCGACGTGGCGATCGGGAAGAACTGGCCGTTGACCCGCACATCCATGCCGGTCAGGTCGACATGAAACAGCCCGTCGGTGATTTTCTGCGTGTCGGTGAAGCCGACATCGATCGACACCGACGCGGTGCCCACCACCGAGATCGCGGTCTCCTGCTCGCCCACGAACGGCGCAAAGGCGCCGGGGTCGAGGTTGGTAATCGAGGCCTTGAGGCGCGCCCCTCCATCATCGGTCTCGACCCACTCGAGGATGCCGTTCATCACCGAGCCGCCGATCCCGGCGGAGAAATTGCCCGAGGCCGACTTGCCATCGGCGTTCGGGGCGATGTCGATATTGATTTCGGTGAAATGCCGGAGCACGCCATAGAGCGCATCGTTCATGTCGAGCGCGCCGCGCTTGACCACCAGCCTCGAGAAATTCCCGAGCTTGGCCTGCTGCACGATGCCCGCGATGCCCTTGGCCGCCGCTTCGAGGTTATAGACCAGCCAGTCATTGTCCGACCGGATGCCCAGATTGGCATCGGGCACCTGCCCCTTCACGTCGACACCATCAGGCGACAGGTTCACCTCGGGGAATTGGTCCTGCCCCTCGATGATCCGCACCGTCCGGCCGCCATCGGGCTCGTCCACATACTCGAACTTGGCGAGGCGCGGCCCGAACAGGTCCTGGTTCACCTGCAGGTGCGGACCGACGATCGTCACCGTGGCGCCAGGCTGCCCGACCAACGCCCTCAGCGGCGAGAACCCAACCTCGAGCGCGTCGATACTCACCGTGCCGCCGGTCTTCACATCGGTGAAGGTGACCGGCTTGAACTGGATCACCGGCCAGACGAAGCCCTCGAGCGCCAGCGCCATGTCGCCCAGCTCGAGCTTGCTGCCTGACGGCATGGAGTTGAGCACCAAGTTCCGCACCTGCGAGCTGACGAACGGCAGCGGGATCGGGGTGACGAGCAGCACGGCGTACATGACGACGAGCAGGATGACAGGCGCAGCGACTGCCGCCGCGGCGATCCTACCCAGGATGCGCCATGCCGAGCGCTTGCGGAGCTGGGAGCCAGGGGCTGGAGTAGGTTTCACTGCTTTCCGACTTGAGGCCGCTCGCTTTGCCGCCCTATCTTAGAATCAAACCGAGCAGCGGTTCACTGCCAGATGATACCGGCTGTAATATGGCACTAACACCCATTGGATGCGCGGCTTTTCCGGCGTTTTCCCGTCTACCGAACCGGACCACATGACCCTTCCCACACCCGGCACCCCTGCCCCCGACTTTGAACTTGTCACCGACAGCTACGAGAAGTTCCGCTTGTCGTATCATCTTGGCCACCCGGTGGTGCTCTATTTCTACCCCCAGGACGACACCGAGGGCTGTACGCTCGAGAACATCGAGTTCACCGACCAGATGCCTGAATTCAAGAAGCTCGGTGCCGTCGTCGTCGGCATCTCGCCCGACACGGTGGAAAAGCACTGCTCGTTCCGCGACAAGTACAATCTCGGCGTCATCCTTGCGGCCGACCCCGAGCGCAAAGCCATCGAGGCCTATGGCATCTGGCAGCTGAAGAAGCTCTGGGGCGTCGAGTATATGGGGGTGAAGCGCATCACCGTGCTGGTCGACCCCGACGGCAAGGTCGCCGAAGTCTTCCACGCCACCCGCATCAAGGGCCACGCCGAAAAAGTGCTCGCCGCGACGCGTGCGCTGGTCGCGAAAACCGGGGTCCCGCCCACTAAATCTAAACGCGCCAAGGCATGAGCCCGGAGCCTAAGGTCGCCTGCGACCGGGCTTTTCGCGTTTGTTAACCCTAACAGATCATGATCGGGACCAGTGAAAGTGGCGTCCCGGAGTTATGGCGGTGCGTGCGAAATCGAGTGGCGTTCAGCCGGCCGCCCAGCCGGTCTCCAAAGTGTTCGGCGCTCCCCCGCAGAAAGCGAAACGGGCGCCCGGCATCCGGCCCGGCCTGTTCTACCTGGCCTTCGCGGCGCTGTTCGGCACCAATGTCCTGACGCTCGTCGGTTTCCTGATGGCTCCCGATATCGCCGCGCTGCTCAATGGGCAGAACAACGTGGTCGTTTCCGCCTATGAGGACCGCATCGCCCAGTTGCGCGTCGAGGTGGATCGCCTCCATTCACGGCAGTTCGCCCAGGCCGGCGACATCAACCTGCAGTTGCAGGAACTGACCCAGCAGCAGGAAGTGCTGCTCGAACAGCATCAACTGGTAAAGCAACTCGCCGCCAAGGCCGCCGAGCTCGGTATCGAAACCGCCGCAGCCGACCCGACGACCGACGACGATGTCGCGCCGCTCGCCGCCATTGCCCCCGTTACCGCAACCGGCGACCTCGCCGAGGTCAGCGCCTCGATGGCGAACATGATGGACGATAGCCGCATGGCGCTGGCGGCGCTCTCGGTCTCGGCCACCGAATCGACCGACACCATCCTCGACGTGCTTGGCGGCCTCGGCATCAAGCCGAACATGCCGGATGGATTGACCGACGCCGTGGGCGGCCCCTATCAGCCCCCGGTCGATGGCAGCGATAGCAGCGGCATCGTCGATGACGCCAACGACGTCTATCTCGCGCTCGCACGTTTCAAGGCGGCGCGCGGCGCCATCGACCTGGCGCCGATCCACAAGCCGATGGACTCGCTCAGCCGCATCAGCTCGACCTTTGGCAACCGCAAGGACCCCTTTACCGGCGGCCGCGCCTTCCATGCCGGCCTCGATTTCCCGGCGCCCAAAGGCACCACCGTGCTCAGCGCCGGCTACGGCAAGGTGACCTTCGTCGGCGAGAAGTCGGGCTACGGCAACCTGGTTGAGGTGACCCACCTGACCGGCCTCGTCACCCGCTACGGCCACCTCAGCGCCTTTCTCGTCAAGGAGGGCCAGGTGGTGAACACCGGCACGCCGATCGCCAAGGTCGGCTCCACCGGCCGCTCCACCGGTCCGCACCTGCATTTCGAGGTGCGCCGCAAGGATGTGGCGGTTGATCCCGGCAAGTATCTCGCTGCTGGCAAGCGGCTGGCGCACTTCCTCGGGGCGTAGGGCGCCTCCAGGAAATTGCAACGCCGCAACGCCTCCGGCAAATCAGCCATGCATTCACCCAAGACCAGCTAGTTGCTCTGGTTTTTCGCCGGGGACGGGTTTAGGTTCCCGCCACAATGCTGATGACCTCAGACATTCCGACGATGCTGCGGCTGCACCGGGCGATGTTTCTCGCCCGTGAGATTGACCGCGTGGAACAAGACCTGGTCAAGCAGGGCCTTGCGCATTTCCATGTCTCCGGCGCCGGCCACGAGTCGACCGCACTGATCGCCGATTATCTCGGCCAGCAGGATTGGCTGCACCTGCACTATCGCGACAAGGCGCTGCTTCTGGCGCGTGGCCTGCCACTGGTTGAATTCTTCCGCAGCCTGCTCGCCACCGGCCCCTCGCATTCCGCCGGTCGCCAGATGAGCGCGCACTATTCGGCCCGCGAGCTGAATGTCGCCTCGATGGTCGGCCCGGTCGGCAACAATGCGCTGCATGCCGTGGGCAACGCCCAGGCCGTGAAGTTCCACCCTGATTCTCCGGTGGTGATCTGCTGCGTCGGCGACGGTACCACCCAGCAGGGCGAGTTCCTCGAGGCGGTCGGCGAAGCGGTGCGCACCGGCGCCCCGGTGGTCTTCGTCATCCAGAACAATAACTGGGCGATTTCGACCAAGACCCCGGGCCAGACCTTCTTCGATCTGCCCACGGGGCCCGCCGACAGCTTCCTCGGTCTGCCGATCCGTCGCGTCGACGGTGTCGACCTGGCCGCCACCCGCACCGCCTTCGAAACGGCGGTGACCCATACCCGCGCCACCCGCGGCCCGTCGCTGCTGCTGATGGAGCTGGAGCGGCTCTCCGATCACACCAATGCCGATGACCAGGCGCTGTACCGCGCTGCCGACGAGCTGAAATCGGGCAAGAGCCGCGATCCGCTCGAAGCCATCCGGCAGTCGCTGCGCGAGTCGCAAATGGGCGATGCGGCTTTGGCGCAGCTCGAAACCAGCCTGATCGCCGAAGTGGCGGCGGCTGTGGTCGAAGCACGCGCCGAAGCGGTGCCTGAGACCGCCGGCGCGGCCAAGGCGCCATACCCCGCCGAATTTGCGCACGCCAAGGAATATCGCGGCGACGCCAAGGCGCCCAACCTGACGATGCGCGAGGCCCTCAACCGGGTGCTGCGCGACCAGCTTGCCGCCAACCGCGAAGTGCACCTGCTCGGCCAGGACATCGAAGACCCCAAGGGAGACGTGTTCGGCGTCACCAAGGGCCTGTCGACCGCCTTCCCGGGCCGGGTCCGTAACGCTCCGCTGTCCGAATCGACCATCGTCGGCACCTCGATCGGCCGCGCCCTGACCGGCCAGCGGCCGGTGGCGTTCATCCAGTTCGCCGATTTCCTGCCGCTCGGCTTCAACCAGATCATCTCCGAACTCGGTTCGATGTACTGGCGCACCGATGGCAGCTGGCAGGCGCCGGTGATCCTGATGGTGAGTTGCGGCGGCTACAAGGCCGGCCTCGGCCCGTTCCACGCCCAGACCCTCGAATCGATCCTCGCCCATGTGCCCGGCATCGATGTAGTGATGCCCTCGAGCGCCGGCGACGCCGCTGGCCTCCTCAACGCCGCGTTCCAGAGCAAGCGCCCGACGGTGTTTCTCTACCCCAAGAGCGGCCTGAACCTCTCGGACCGCCGCACCTCGGACGATACGGCCAAGCAATTCGTGGTGCCCGGTAAGGCCCGCGCGGTGCGCCAGGGCAATGATCTGACGCTGGTCACCTGGGGCAACCCGCTGACCCAGTCGCTGCTCGCCGCCGAGACGCTGTCCGGCGCCGGCGCCGAGCTCGATGTGATCGACCTCCGTTCGATCTCGCCCTGGGACGAGGACGCGGTGCTCCGCTCGGTGCGCCGCAGCAAGCGCCTGCTGGTGGTGCACGAAGACAATCACACTGCCGGCTTCGGCGCCGAAGTCATGGCGACGGTGATGGAGAAGGCCGGCATCCCGGTCAGCGCCAGGCGCGTCACCCGTGACGACATCCACGTGCCGTTCCAGTTCGAGCGGCAGATCGATACCCTGCCCTCCTATCGCCGGATCATGGCAGCCGCCGCGGCGCTGCTCGAGTTCGATCTCGCGTGGGAAGCGCCCAAGCTCGACACCGGTCCCGCCGCGATTACCGCCATCGGCTCCGGCCCGGCCGACGACGAAGTCGAGGTTGTCGAGCTGCTGGTGAAGCCGGGCGACATGATCAAGACCGGCGATCTGGTCGCGGTGGTTGAGGCCACCAAGGCCGCCGTCGACGTCCAGGCGACGGTTACCGGCAAGGTGCTGTCGATCCCGGTCGAACCCAAGCAGAAGATCGCCGTCGGCGCCCCGCTGATGTTCGTCGAAGCCGACGCCTCGGTGGCGCGGCAGCAGGCGACCGTCACCGCCGAACGCATCGACAAAGCCATCCTGAAGCGCCGCAGCGCGCCGCAGGCTGCCCCCGTCAGCATCGGCCGCGCCGAGGTTTCCGTCGGCGTTGCCGGCATTGCCGGGGTGACCGGCGCCCGCAAGGTGCACAACGCCGACCTCAAGGGCAACTGGCAGACCCGCGACGCCGGCGACATCGTCAAGCTCACCGGCATCGAGAGCCGTCGCTGGGTACAGCCCGGCGAGACAGTGTTCTCCCTCGCCGTCTCGGCCACACAGAAATTGCTCGACGAGCAGCAGCTCGAGATCGGCGACATCGACCTGGTGATCGCGGCCACCGGCACGCCGGATGTGATCACCCCGTCGCTGGCCTGCCGCGTCGCCGATGCCGTCAGCACCGTCGGCCGGACCAGCCTGCCCGCCTACGACATCAACGCCGCCTGCTCCGGCTACCTCTACGCCCTGGCGCAGGCCCGCGACTACGTCACCAATAACCCGAGCGCCCGCGTGCTGGTGGTGACGTCGGAAGTGCTCTCGCCGCTGCTCGACCAGAACGACTTCAACACTGCCGTGCTGTTCGCCGATGCCGCCACCGCTTCGCTGGTGCAGGGCACGGGTCACGAACAGCCGACCCTCTTCACCTTCGCCCAGCCGACCATTGCCGGCGCGCCGGAATCCGGCGAGCTGCTGAGCGTGCCGCGCGCCGGCGAGGGCTACATCAAGATGAATGGCCGCGAGGTGTTCGCCGATGCCGTCCGCGCCATGTCGGCGACGTTGACCTCGGCCTGCGCCGCCGAAGGCATCACCATGGACGATATCGACCTGATGGTGCCGCACCAGGCCAACCAGCGCATCATCGACGCCATTGCCCGCCGCTCTGGCCGCCCGGCGCATTCGATCATCCGCAACCTCGGCAACACCAGTTCCTCGACCATTCCGCTGGCGCTGATGGATGCGCTGCCGAGCACCAAGCCGGGCGACCGGCTCGGCCTCGTCGCCTTCGGTGGCGGCATCACTTACGCGGCGGCAATCGCGACGGTGGGATCGGGGCGCTAGCCGTCGGCACCAGCCCCTGCAGCAGGCCGACCAGATCGGCCTGCCGGTGCATTCCAGTCTTGCCGAACACTGCCTGCACCTGGTTGCGCACGGTCGCCGCGCTGGCGCCGGTGCTCGAGGCAATCTGACCGATGGTCATGCCGCCGCCGAGCGCGCGAGCGATCCGCGCTTCCGCCGGCGTCAGGTCGAACAGCCCCTGAATCACCGTGGCATCGGGCAACTCGCGCAAGGTCACCGGTGTCATCAGCAACACCGCCGCTGCCCCGGTGAACACTTCGCGAGCCGATGCACGGATGGGCAGTATGTGGGCCACCATCGCCGGACTGTCGTTCCCTGCGGGAATGGGAATCGAACGCACCGGCCCGGTATGCAGCCCGGCCTCCGCAGCCTCGAGGGCTGTGCTCAGCATTTCGTCGGCCCGCAGGTTGGCGAGGGCCAGCCGTGTCGGGCGCGATTGCACCACCGACGGCGTCAGCGCCTCAAGCATGCTGTTGGTCGCGATGGCCGCACCGCGCGGTCCGAGAACTGCGGCGGGTATGCCCACCATTTCGAGCGCCGCGACGGCGCCCTGGGCGCGCTCGAAGGCGATGCGTGCGGACATCAGCGCCGCCCGCGCCAAGTGTGGCCGCAGCAGGTCGAGACGCTCCACCACTTGCCGCTCCACTGGACCATCCTCGAGCCGGCGCTCGCCGTGGAAGATCAAGAGGTCACCGGTCGGCACCTTGATGCCGGTCGCGACGCCCCAACCAAACCCGCGCGGTACGAAGAATTCCCTGCGGATCGGATCGGCCTCCCACTCCTCGCGGCTGAACACGTCGAGGTCGGTGACGAAGCCGGGATGATCGTAGGCAAGCAGGCGCGCCGTGCGATCGTCATGCCCGGGGTAGCCGCCTTCGAAATAGCCCCGCGACATCTCGTGCAAGCCCGGCGACGCCGTCCAGTGGGCCGCCTCACCGCGGATGGCGAACAGCACGGTGCCCGCCACCTTGGCGAGATCGCCCAGCCTTTCGAGCACGCTCGGCCAGAGATCGGGAACAGCCCCGGCCTCGTAGATCCTGTCGACCAGGTCGTCGTCCTCCATCGGCGGCTTCCCCATGGCAGATGCCTGTTGAGTGACGTAACTCACGGCACCGCGCATTAGTTCAAATGCATCATGCGTCGGCAAGACGTTACCGGTAACAGTTTACCTGCGCCAAGGTGGCCCTGGGCGCTCATCTCGATTTTTCGGGTCTTCGGATGGTTGTTGGCCGGTGGCAGAGCCACCGGCCAACTTCGTTATTCGGCGTCCGATACCTTATCGGCATAGCCGGTGACGCGCGCCGCGAGCGAGGCTTCCATGAAGTCGTCGAGATCGCCATCGAGCACCGCCGAGGTGTTCGAGGTTTCGTGCCCGGTGCGCAGGTCCTTCACCATCTGGTACGGCTGCAACACATAGCTGCGGATCTGGTGGCCCCAGCCGACATCGGTCTTGGCCGCCGATTCAGCGTTGGCCGCTTCCTCGCGCTTCTGCAGCTCGGCCTCGTAGAGCCGCGCCTTCAGCATTGCCATGGCAGTCGCACGGTTCTTGTGCTGGCTGCGCTCCTGCTGGCAGGCAACGATGATGCCCGACGGGATGTGCGTGATGCGGATCGCCGAGTCGGTGGTGTTGACGTGCTGGCCACCGGCGCCGGACGAACGATAGGTGTCGACCTTGAGGTCGCTCTCGTTGATCTCGATGTTGATGGTGTCGTCGACCACCGGGTAGATCCAGGCGCTCGAGAAGCTGGTGTGCCGGCGCGCCGCACTGTCATAGGGCGAAATGCGCACGAGGCGATGCACACCGCTCTCGGTCTTCAGCCAGCCATAGGCATTGTGGCCGGTGACCTTGATCGTCGCCGACTTGATCCCGGCTTCTTCGCCGTCATGGATTTCCATCGTCTCGACCTTGAACTTCCGCCGCTCCGCCCAGCGCGTGTACATGCGCAACAGGATGTTGGCCCAGTCCTGGCTCTCGGTGCCACCGGCGCCAGAGTGGATTTCGAGGTAGCAGTCGTTGGCATCCGCCTCACCGGACAGCAGCGTCTCGACCTGCGCCGAACGGGCTTCCTTCAGCGTCTCGTGCAGCGCCTGCTCGGCCTCCTTGACCACATCGGCGTCGTTCTCGGCCTCGCCCATTTCGATGAGCTCGGTATTGTCGCGCACCGCAGCCTCGAAGGCCTTTACCGCCTTCACCTGCACGTCCAGCTCATCGCGCTGCTGCATGATCGGCCGCGCTTTGTCCGGGTCGGCCCAGAAGTCGGGATGCTCGGTACGTGCAGTCAGATCGTCGAGGCGGGCTTCAGCTGTATCCCAGTCAAAGATGCCTCCTCAGCAGGCTTACGACCTGCTCGATTTCGGCGATGACCTTGATGATTTCGGCGCGCATTTCTATCCTCAAATCCGTTGCCGCTCATGTAGTTGAGACGAAGGGCCCAATCAACCCGTTCTTCCCCGCGTCACCCGCCCATGCTAGGCAGCGGGCTTGGTAGCGAGGGGCTGGCTGTGACGGAACGTATCGAAGGGGTAAGCTTCGTATCGAGCGGCACGCCGGAAGCGGATCGCGCTGCCGACCTGCTGCGCGAGCGCTACGGCGACAGCGGCTTCGACCAGGCTACCACCGTTGTTGCCCTCGGCGGCGACGGGCTGATGTTGCAGACGCTGCATCGCAAGATGGGCAGGAACGTGCCGGTATACGGCATGAACTTCGGCTCGGTCGGCTTCCTGATGAACGAGTTTTCCGCCGACGGCCTGTCCGCCCGCCTCGCCGCCGCCAAACCGACGCACATCTATCCGCTCGAAATGAACGTCCGGCTCGCCGACGGCTCGGAACACCGGGCGCTGGCGCTCAACGAAGTGTCGCTGTTCCGCATGACCTATCAGGCAGTGAAGGTCGAAATCCTCGTCGATGGCCAGCCAAGGCTCGCCGAACTGATCTGCGACGGCGTGCTGCTGTCGACGCCGGCCGGCTCGACCGCCTACAACTTGTCGGCGCATGGTCCGATCCTGCCTATCGACTCGCCGCTGCTGGCGCTGACCCCGATCTCGCCCTTCCGCCCGCGCCGCTGGCGTGGCGCCATCCTCAACAACCGCGCCGTCGTCACCTTCCGCACCCGCGAGGCCGACAAGCGCCCGGTGAGCGCGGTGGCCGACAATGTCGAGTTCCAGCGGGTGATCGAGGTGACCGTGCGCGAGAACCGTACCCAGAGGGTAACCCTGCTGTTCGACCCGGGCACCGGGCTCGACGAGCGCGTGCTGAGCGAACAGTTCCGCTACTAGCCCGTTGGCTGTCAGGCCGCCGGCAGTGCCAGCCGTGCTTCGGCTTCGAGCTGCGGCAGCGCCATCTCGGTTTGCGTCATTCCGGCAAAGGCCGACATTACGCCGCGTGCCGCCCGTCGGGCGAGAATGACGTTCTGTTCGCTGAGATAGGCAAACGCCTCCTCGAGGTCTGGCGGGATCACCCCGTCATGCTCGACGATCAGCTCTTCGGTCAGCGCCGTCACCACGAAATGCCGCGCCGCGAGGTCGTCCGCAAGGTCCGCGGCCCGGGCGTGAAAGATCAGCCGGGCCAGCATGTTGCGCACTGCCTGGCTGAGCCCACAGCGCGAGAACAGCGCGTTGAGGGTCGACCGGCTGCCATGCTCGAGCAGCGTGAACACTTTCTCCCGCGGCGTTTCCGACAGCTGCGCCACGCAATCGGCGAAGAACAGCACATGTCCCTGAACGATGGCGTGCAGCATCACCCGGGTCGACACAAACTCCGAATCCACCAGTTCCGCCGCGTAGGGCGCCCGGCCCGCCGCCGCTTCCTGCTCGCCGATCGCCGTCAGCGCCGTATCGGTCGCGTCGCGCAGCAGCCGCTCCAGCCGATGCGGCGCCACTGCGCCACTGACCATCCGGGTGCGCCGCAGCACCGCCGCCACGGCCTGCACCAGCACCAGCCGCGCATCGGCCGGCAGATCGTCGCGCGCCAGCAGCAGCCCACGCAGCTCGGCATCCTCGGCACCATCGCGATCCGCCACCTGCCGCAGCATTGCTGGGGAGAACGGTACGTCGGGTCGATCCAGCAGCTTGGCCAGCAGCGGTCGCCCGCCGCTGGCCACCAGCGCCTCGGCCACCCGTTGGCTGAGTCGCTCGCGCGTCGCCGTCGCCATCAGCATGGCCTCGTCGGCGCCGCGGATCAGCGCCATCAGGTCGGCATCAACCAGCGCGGGAGAGTATTGCACCACCGCCCGCGCGATCACCGGGCTATCCTGCAGCAGCGCCAACAGGATCGGCCGCGGCGCCTCCACCGCGTGCAGCAGCCCATAGGCCAGCGCCCCGCGTACCCGCACCGAGGGATCGTCGAGGAAGCCGATCAGCGCTGCATAGAGCGCCGCGTGCTCATCGGCCGGGCCATAATGGTTGAGATAGGCCATGGCAGCGAGGTGGGCCGCCTGCCCCCGCTCCTCACTGTCGCGCGATTGGCTCAGCGCGACAAAATCCTGGTACGCAACCATCAACCTCTCCGCCGAGCGAGATCAGGAAAAAGTTGCAGGCTTTTCCGGTTCGATCTCGCGACAAACAAAAAACGCGGAGCTGGAGTGCGATTCCACGAAGCGCAATCCTGCTCTCGTCGCCAAGAAAGACGCTAGCGGGGAAGGCTTAAGGAACGGTTCACCATAATTTCGGGGGCTTGGGCAGCGTGCCATCCTGCCCATAGAGCTGGGTGAACAGCGCGCTGCCTTGCGCTTCGGATGCCGGGCTCAGCAACGTACGCGCCTGCACCTCGCCGTCGCTGGCAAACAACGAGGTGAACGACATGTCGTCAGGCGAGAAGCGCGACGGCACCGTGGCCGAGTCCCATTTGCCCGCCGGCGCGGCTGGATCGACCGCCAGCTGCTGCGCGGTAAAGCGCGGATCGACGGCGCCGTCATGCTTGTCGACCAGCGCCCGGTAGACCTCGCGTATGGTTCGCGCCTCGCCGCCTTCGTAGAAGATCGCCCGGTTGGCCTTGGCCTGCTTGGGGAAGAGCTTCGCGGCGATCTGGTCGGGATCCTTCAGGCCGGCGTTGAACAGTTTTTCCGCCCCCTGCGCCCCGAGAAAATGCGCGATGTAGAGTTCGCCCGGGCTCGGCATGCGGCCGAACTTCTCGAACAGGTAGGCGCCATTGCTCCGGGTGAACGCCGCCGCCATATCCGAGGCGATCTGCGGATCCTCACGCAGTTTCAGAACTTCCTGCCGCAGCGCTTTGTCGGCGATATAGTAATCGCCGTCCGAGTCGACCTTGATGGCGTCGGCATACTGGCCGTACCCGAGCCGCGGCCCCTCCTCCTTCATCACCTGCAGCCAGGTACTGTCGAGGAACTGGAACAGCCCGGTGGCGCTCGACGTCCGGGCCTTGGCTTCGGGGTTGAGGCTGCTTTCGCGGATCGCCGTGCGCAGCAGATAGTCGAAGTCGACATCGCTCTTCGCCCCTGCCGTATCCATGGCATAGGCGAGCGGTTGCGGCACCGATATCGGCTTCACGCCCATCGACTCGAAGGGTCCGTTGCTAACGTTCGGTTAACCAATCGCCTGCGACTGGTTAACGAATGGTTAGCCTTGCCACCGCGTCACCACCTCATCGAGGTTCGGCCGGTCGCGATCTTCGATCACCGTGGTCGGGGTGCCGATATGGATGAAGCCGACAAAGCGTTCGCCACCGCGCGCCCCGAGCATGGTCTGCGCCTCGGTGTCGAAGCCGTACCAGCGGTTGGTCCAGCTGGCGGCAAAGCCCATGGCAAAGGCTGCGTGCGAGAGGTTGAAGCAGACATTGCCGGCCGACAGCAGCTGCTCCATTTCCGGCGCCTTGGGGTTCGGCTTGGGCGACAGCAGCACGCCGATGGTTACCGGAGCTGGCAGGAACTGCCGCCGCTCGATATCGAGCCCGGCCTCGTCGAGTTCGGGGCGCTTACGCCTCGCGATCTCGGCGAGCTTCTCGCCGGCTTTGATGCGGTCATCGCCCTCGATCAGAATCAGCCGCCACGGCACGAACTTGCCATGGTCGGGCACGCGCGTGCCAATGGTCAGGATTTCCTGCAGTTCTTCGGGCGTCGGGCCGGGATCCTTGAGGAAGCCGATACCGACGGAACGGCGGGTTTTCAGGTAGTCGCGCACTGCAGCGTTGATGGGCATGGTCTGGTCCTTGCGAGCGTCCGGTCCTTATGACACAGCTTTTCCCCAATCCAAGCGTAGGCACGCGAGGCATTTTGAAGCGAGGCGCTGCGGGGCGCCGGTTGCGGGGTCTTAGGGTGAAGCTCAGGTATTGGATCGGCATTCTCGGGATCGCGGCGATGCTCGCGCCGATGCTGGCAATCGCCGAAGACCCACCGGTTCCCCTGCCCCGCCGCGCCGACCGCATGCCGCAGCAGGCCGTCGAACAACTGGCCAACGCGCCCGCTGCCGAGATTGCCACCCCCGAGGCGACCGAGACGCCCATCGTCGATCCCGGGCCGGCGGCAGCCGCCGCCGAGGCAGAGGCCGTCAACACCACGCCGCAGCCCGTGACGCTGATGGCCAAGATCACCGAGGACGGCAATTCCCTGCCCGACGGCGTCACCTGGCGGGTGTTCGAGACCCGCACCGATGCCTCGGGCGACCTGGTGCTGGCGCAGAAATCCGATGACGCCACCGCGCATCTCGAACTACCGCCCGGCAGCTATGTAGTGCACGTCGCTTATGGTCGCGCCCAGACCACCGACACGCTGACCGTGGCAGAGGGCAACAACTCCAAATCCCTGATCCTAGATGCCGGCGCCATGCGTCTCAACGCGGCGGTGACCGGCGACGTCGCCATCCCGATCAACCTGCTGCGCTTCGACATCTATACCAGCGGCAGCACCGAGGCAGACCGGACCATGGTGGCGCAGAACCTCAGCCCCAACGACATTGTCACCCTCAATGCCGGCACCTATCACATCGTCTCGTATTTCGGCGATGTGAATGCCGTGGTGCGCGCGGACCTGCGCGTCGAGCCGGGGCAGTTGACCGACGCAACCCTCTACCATCGCGCGGCGCAGATCTCCTTCAAGCTGGTCAGTGAGGCCGGTGGCGAGGCCATCGCCGATATCGACTGGACGGTGAAGACCGCCGACGGGCAGACGGTCTTCTCCAATATCGGCGCCTTCCCTTCGACTGTACTGGGCGAAGGCGACTACCTGGTCTTCGCCAAGCGTGGCGACCAGGTCTACAACCGCGAGTTCCAGGTCCAGCCCGGTGCGGCCAAGGAGATCGAGGTCCTCACCGCGGTCTATTGAGGCCATCTCGAAAATCTTCACAGCCCGTGTCGATCTCTCGATCGGTCGCTCGTCGTGTCACTGAAGCAGGATGAACTCGCGCCGTACGGGCCGCGACGTCCGGGCACAAGGAGACCGAAGATGCGCTTCATGATCATCGTCAAAGCCACCGCCGACAGCGAAG
The DNA here is from genome assembly GCF_000970465.2 of Devosia insulae DS-56. Taxonomy (GTDB): domain Bacteria; phylum Pseudomonadota; class Alphaproteobacteria; order Rhizobiales; family Devosiaceae; genus Devosia_A; species Devosia_A insulae. The sequence goes on along the minus strand of NZ_LAJE02000072.1, from coordinate 33,455 downwards.
CCGGCATCATGCCGCCGCCCGAAAGCTTCGAGGCGATGGGCCGCTTCAACGAGGCGCTCATCAACGCCGGCGTGCTGCTGGCTGCCGAGGGCCTGCACCCCTCGGGTCAGGGCGCCCGCGTCACCTCGGAAGGCGGCAGCCTGATCGTCAGGGATGGCCCGTTTGCCGAAACCAAGGAACTGATCGCAGGCTTCTGGGTGATCAGCGCCAAGTCGCGCGACGAGGCGCTCGAGTGGGTCAAGCGCATCCCGCTCGACGATGGCGAGACCATCGAGCTCAGGCGCGTGTTCGAGGCGGCTGACTTCGCCGAGATCGTCCCGGCGGAGGCCGTCGCCCAGGAACAGGCCTGGCGCGACGCCACCTAGAAGCCCATCACCAACTAACGACAACACGAGGACATCGACATGAAGTTCATGGTCATCCGCCGGGCGGACGCCGAGACCGAGGCCGGGGTAATGCCGGGTGCGGAGCTCATCGCCGACATGACGCAGTTCCACGAGGATGCGGCCAAGGCCGGCATCGTCATTGCCGGCTCCGGCCTGATGCCGACCTCCCGCGGCGCCAAGGTGAAGTTCAACAATGGCAGGCCAACCGTCATCGACGGACCGTTCGCCGAAGCCAAGGAGCTGATCGCCGGCTACACCCTGATCGAAGTGCCGTCGCGCGAGGCGGCGATCGAATGGGTCAAAGGCTGGCCCAGGCTCGACGGCCACGGCAATGTCGAGATCGAGATTCGCCAGCTGTTCACCGAGGAGGATTTTGGCGACGCCTATACCGAGGCCATGGCCAGCAGGGACGCTGCCCGCAATGCGCTCGGCAAGCCTGAGTAAGCCGTGCGAGCGTCCGGCATCTTGCTCCGGCGGATCGGATTTGGTCTGATCCGTCACTATGACCGAGAGAGAAACCCATCGCGCCATCGAGGCGGTGTTCCGCATCGAGCAGGCCAAGCTGATCGCCGGTCTGACGCGAATCGTGCGCGATGTCGGCCTTGCCGAAGAACTGGCGCAGGATTCGCTGATCGTCGCCCTCAATCACTGGCCGGACAGCGGTGTCCCCCGCAACCCGGGCGCCTGGCTGATGCAGACCGCTAAGCGCCGGGCCATCGACTATTTCCGGCGCAACAAGATGGCGGCGCGCAAGCTCGACGAGCTCGGCTACGACCTCCGCGAGATCGAGTCGACCGCGCCGGACCTCGATACCCCGCTCGATGACGATGTCGGCGACGACCTGCTGAAGCTGATCTTCACCTCCTGCCATCCGGTGCTGTCGCCCGAGGCGCGTGTGGCGCTGACGCTGCGCCTGCTCGGCGGGCTGACCACCGACGAGATCGCCCGCGCCTTCCTTTCCGCCGAGCCGACCATCGCGCAACGCATCGTCCGCGCCAAAAAGAGCCTCGCCGAGGCCGGCATGCCGTTCGAGGTCCCAAGGGCCGAGGAGCGCGCCGGGCGCATGGCCTCGGTGCTCGAGGTGCTCTACCTGATCTTCAACGAAGGCTACTCGGCCACCGCCGGCGACGACTGGACCCGCCCGCAGCTCTGCGAGGAGGCGATGCGCCTGGGCCGCATCCTTGCCGGCCTCGCGCCCGACGATGCCGAAGTGCACGGCCTCGTCGCGCTGATGGAGATTCAGGCCTCACGCCTCCGCGCCCGCACCGGCGCCAATGGCGAACCGGTACTACTGCTCGAGCAGAATCGCGCCCTGTGGGACCAGATGCTGATCCGCCGCGGTCTCGCTGCCCTCGACAAGGCCGAGAGCCTGGTCGGCGCCGGCCCTTACGTGCTGCAGGCCGCCATCGCCGCCTGCCACGCCCGGGCCCGCAAGGCCGGCGAGACCGACTGGCGGCGCATCGCAGCGCTTTACGACATGCTCGCCGAAATGACGCCGAGTCCAGTGATCGAGCTCAACCGCGCCGTCGCCCATTCCATGGCCTTCGGCCCTGCTTCGGGCCTCGCTATCCTTGACCTGATTGCCGACGACCCGGCGCTCAGGAGCTATCACCTGCTGCCCAGCGTCCGCGGCGACTTCCTGGTGAAACTCGGCCGGCTGGCCGAGGCGCGGCGCGAGTTCGAACGCGCCGCTGGCCTCACCCGCAACGAACGTGAGCGCATCCTCCTGCTAGATCGCGCCGCCGCTTGTCAGCCCGCGGCCTGACGCGGCACCACGACGCCCCTTATATGAATTGTTCTTAAGCAGAACGTGCGGCGGCTATCTCCGTTACATTTCACAGTGCTATAGAGCGAGAGCTTGCAGCAGAAGCATATACAGTATGGCTCAACCCGACCGCCGATTGGTCCCGATCGTATCGCTGGACATCGTGGGATATTCCCGCCTTGTCGAGCGCAGTGAACGTCAGACCCTGCGCCTCGTGCAGCGGGTCTACGATCGGCTGATCTCGCGCACCATCGGCGCTGCCGGCGGCAAGGTCTTCAAGACCATGGGCGATGGCCTGTTGGCTGAGTTCAACAGCGTCGTCGCCGCCGTGCAATGGACGGCCGACCTGCAGCGGCAGATCCATGAGCGCAAGATCCACGCCCCTGGCGGAGAGATGTTCCAGGTGCGAGCCGGCATCGTGCTCGCCGACGTGCTGGTGGCCGGCAATGACCTCTACGGCTCCGGCATCAACCTCGCGGTGCGGGTGCAGAGCCACTCGCCGGCCGGCGGCATGTGCATCACCAAGTGGATGTACCAGTATCTCGATGGCACCATCGAGTTGCCCTTCGTCGACATGGGCCCGACCGAGCTCAAGAATATTTCGAAGACCGTCCGCATTTACGCCTGGCATCCCGCCGGTCTGACGCGCCCGCAGCAGCCCGAGTCGCCGCCGCCCCCGCCGCCGAGCAATCGGCCCTCGGTGGTTGTCCTGCCGTTCGACAATCTCTCGGGCGAGGCCGATCAAAGCTATTTCGCCGATGCCGTGGTCGAGGAAATCACCGCGACGCTCAGCCGGGTGAAGGACTTCTTCGTCATCGCCCGCAACTCGGCCTTCACCTACAAGGGCCGCGCCGGCATCGACATCCGCCAGATCGGCCGCGATCTGGGCGTGCGCTACGTCGTCGAGGGCTCGGTGCGCCGTGTCGGCGAGCGCGTTCGCATTACCGCGCAGCTGGTCGAGACCGAGGCCGGCAGCCACATCTGGTCCAACAAGATCGATGGCGCCGTCGCCGACCTGTTCGACCTGCAGGATCGCATGGCCGCTGAAGTCGCGAGCGCCATCCAGCCTTCCATTCGCCGCGCCGAAGTCGAACGGGCCCGCAAGAAGCGCCCGGAGACGCTCGCGGCCTACGACCTGGTGATGCGCTCCCTGCCCCACCTTTGGTCGCACAGCCCCGACGACAACCGCGAGGCCATTGCGCTGCTGACCCGGGCGCTGGCGCTCGAACCGCATTACGGCCTCGCCGCGGCGCTGGCCGCCTGGGCGCACGGCCAGCAGGTCGCCTATAACTGGACAACCGATTTCGCCGCCGAGCGCCGCACCGCTGGCGCCCTGGTCGAAACCGCCTCGCAGCACGTTGCCGACGACCCGACGGCCCTCACTGCCCTCGCCTCCGCCATGATGATGCTCGGCGGCGATGTCCGGCAGGCCGTAGCCTTTGCCGATCGGGCACTGGAGCTGGATCCGAACCACGCCTGGGCCTGGATGCGCCGCGGCTGGGGCCACGTCTATCTCGGCACCCCCGAGGAAGGCCTCGCTGCCTTCGAACGCTCAGCACGGCTCTCGCCCATGGATCCGTTCGCCTTCAACGTGCACCTGGGTATGGGGCTTGCGAGCTTCGCCGCCGGCCGGCCGCAGCAGGCCATTGACTGGGCCCAGCGCGCCATGTCGGAGCGTCCCGGCCTCACCTGGCCGCATCGTGACCTCGCGGTCTACTTTGCGCATCATGGCGATCTGGCGGCGGCCCGCGACGCGCTGCAGCGTTTCCAGCACGCGCATCCCGATGTCAGCCTCGCCTCGATCGGCGACGGACTGCGCTTCATGTATCCGTCACTGCTGGCGCGCTATCTGCAAGGCCTGCAACTGGCCGGATTGCAATAGGCAACTCGCGGCGTAACTTTATCCATTCTGTAAGTGGTTCTCCAACACCGCATCGGCATTGTCCCGCCTGGGCTTTGGGGGTTTGAGCTTGGATATCCGTCTCGAGAAGCGGCTTTCGCCGCGTCGCAACACCATCATCGAGGCGACGATCGTCTTCGATGGTGGCCGCACGCGGATCCGCTGCATCATCCGCAACCTGTCAGAGACCGGCGCCAAGCTTGAGGTGGCGTCAGTCACCCGTATTCCGCGGACCTTCGACCTCGTGGTCGAGAAGGTGCGCCCGCAGGCCTGTATTGTCATCTGGCGCTCCGTGAAAGAGCTCGGCGTGCAATTCCGCGACCCGGTAATTCGCTGAACTCCGCCTGAACCGCAAGTTCGGGATCCGTTCAAAACCCGCCTCCTATCAGACCGGCCATTGATGCGGACGATATGTTCCGCCTCACGTTCCGCCCCTGCGCGGAACGCTCGTCTAACAGGAGAATAGAATGCAGAAGACCATTGCGCTGGCTTTGCTGGCTGCGTCCATTGTTGCCTTCCCGGTCGCCACCCCGTCGTTCGCTTTCGACGCCAGCAAGAGCACGCTGTGTGGTCCCGACGCCCCGGAAGGCTACAAGCGCCCCGGCGGCTATTGCCAAACCATCACTGAAAACAAGTCGCTCATCGAAACCGAGGAAGGTTGCGCGCCGTACGTGCCGGCCAGCTTCTTCCTCGGCGCCGCGGCCAAGCCGATCCTCGTCGTCGAGTACTGCTACGACAGCGAGCTGCCCTCGTTCGCGGCGGTCTGAGAACTCTCGGGAAGCGGTCTTTGGGCCGCTTCCTCTTTCGGCCTATTCAAATGCCATTCATCTGCCCTATCTTAGATACGGCAGCACGTTTCGGACACACGTCCCTTGGGGGGGACTCGCAATGTCGAGGCATGCATTTTTCATCGCTGGTGATCGCGTCGTTCATGTCGCCAATCCCTGCGGTGCCGGTTTCCAGTATCAGGCGCAGTCGCACACGCTGCCGCCGCAGGTCCAGGTGGGCCCACACCAGCACGAAGCGGCCGAAACGGTCCTCGTGGTGCAACAGGGCATGATCGAGCTGATGGTGAACGGCGCGGCCGGCTATGTTGGCGCCGGGTCCTTCGTCCGTATCCCCGCCAAGGCCTGGTTCGCCTACCGCAGCGTCGGAGACGAGGCCGCCCGGCTGCTCTGCCGCACCGCGCCGGCGCAGCCGGCACGTGATGCCTGCAAAATCACCATCCAGATCGCTGCCGCCTAGGCAACCGATCCCGATTTAAGAAAAGGGCTCGTCCAATGGACGGGCCCTTTTCCGTTTGCAGTTCGAGTCAGGGGCAAATAGTCATAAGTCGTATTATGATTATGAACCGACATTGAATGCCGGGTTCGGCTTCAATTCACGCCGGCCTCATTAAGCCTCTCCCCCATCGGCGGGCCACACACCCGCTTCCCTGCCAGTTCGCTGGCAACCCGTTCAGGAGAGAAACTTGAAGAAGATCCTTGCCATTGCCCTGCTGCTCGCCACGTCGGCGGCATTCCCAGTCGCCACCCCGGTACTCGCCGATTCGAGCGCCAGTGCGCTTTGCGGCCCCGGTGCCCCCGAGGGTTACAAGCGCCCCGGCGGCTATTGCGAGCAGCTCGACCAGGGCTCGCTGGTCCAGTCCGAGAAGGACTGCAACTACGTGATCGAGAGCCTGCTGGGCGCGATGCGGTCGGGCGAGACGCTCCTCGTCGCCGACAACTGCTACTACGAACCAACCGTCAAGCTCTGACAGCTCAGATGAAAGGGGCCGCATCGCTGCGGCCCCTTTCATGTTTCTTGGGCTTATGCAGCCTGCTGCTTGAGGTCCGGCGGCACGGCTTCCGCCATCAGCTCGATGATCGCGTCAGTTGCGGCGATCACCTTCTGACCCTCGGTGCCGAGGCGACGCACCGATACGGTCCCCTCCTCCGCCTCGCGCTTGCCGACCACGAACATCAGCGGCACCTTCTGCACCGAGTGCTCGCGCACCTTGTAGTTGATCTTCTCGTTGCGCGCGTCGAGTTCGGCCCGGATGCCGCCCGCCTTCAGCCGGTCGACCAGCTTCTGGGCATAGTCATCGGCCTCCGAGACGATGGTCGCCACCACCACCTGGGTCGGCGCCAGCCACATCGGCATCTTGCCGGCATAGTGCTCGATCATCACCCCGATGAAGCGCTCGAGCGAGCCGAGGATGGCGCGATGCAGCATCACCGCATACTTCCGCGAGCCGTCTTCGGCCACGTAGGTGGCGTTCAGCCGCTCCGGCAGCACGTAGTCGAGCTGCAGCGTTCCCACCTGCCAGGAGCGCCCGATAGCGTCCTTCATGTGGAACTCGAGCTTGGGCGCATAGAAGGCGCCGTCGCCCTCGGCAATCTCGAACTTGTAGCCGGTGGCGAGCAGCGCGTCGCCCAGCGCCTTCTCGGCGGCGTTCCAGCGCTCGATGGTACCGCCGAACTTCTCCGGACGGGTCGCCAGCTTGATCACCACATTGTCGAAGCCCAGTTGCTCGTACACCGAATATAAGAGGTGCACGAAACGCTCGGTCTCGGACTGGATCTGCTCCTCGGTGCAGAAGATGTGGGCGTCGTCCTGGGTCATCTGGCGGACGCGCAGCAGTCCATGCAGCGCCCCATGCGCTTCGTTGCGGTGACAGCAGCCGAACTCAGCCATCCGCAACGGCAGATCGCGGTAGCTCTTGATGCCCTGGTTGAAGATCTGGATATGGGCCGGGCAGTTCATCGGCTTCAGCGCCATCAACTCGCCCTTGCCGCTCAGCACCGGCCCCTCTTCCTCGGTGCCGGGCACCTCGTCGGGAACCACGAACATGTTCTCGCGATACTTGCCCCAGTGGCCCGAGGCCTCCCAGAACTTGGACGACATCAGCTGCGGGGTCTTCACCTCGTTATAGCCATCGGCGTTGACGCGCCGGCGGATGTAAGCTTCCAGCTGGTTGTACAGCACATAGCCCTTGGGGTGCCAGAACACCGAGCCCTGCGCCTCCTCCTGCAGGTGGAACAGGTCGAGCTCGCGGCCGATCTTGCGATGGTCGCGCTTCTCGGCCTCCTCGAGCATGTGCAGGTACTCGTCGAGTTCCTTCTGGCTGGCGAAGGCCGTGCCATAGATGCGGCTCAGCACTGGATTGTTGCTGTCGCCACGCCAGTAAGCGCCGGCCACCTTGGTCAGCTTGAACGCCGTGCCGATGTCCTTGGTCGAGCGCATGTGCGGGCCGCGGCAGAGGTCGAACCACTGGCCCTGCTTGTAGATCTTGATCATCTGGTCGGCCGGAATGGCGTCGACCAGCTCGACCTTGAAGTTCTCGCCCTTGGCGGCGAACACGCGCTTGGCCTCGTCGCGCGACCACACTTCCTTGGTGAAGGCGGCGCCGCGCGCGATGATCTCGGCCATCTTCTTTTCGATGGTGCCGAAGTCATCCTCGCTGAACGGCGTGTCACGCTTGAAGTCGTAATAGAAGCCGTTCTCGATCACCGGACCGATGGTGACCTGCGTCTCAGGCCACAGCTCCTGCACCGCCTCGGCGAGCACGTGCGCCGCATCGTGACGGATCAGCCCGAGCCCGTCGACGCTGTCGCGCATCACGAACTCGATCGTGCCGTCTGCCTCGAGCGGATCCGTGAGGTCGCTGAGGACCCCGTTCCACTTCATGGCGACCGTCTTCTTGGCGAGGCTTGGGGAGATGCCCTCGACCACGGTGGTCCCGGTGGTGCCACGCGCATAGTCGCGTACTGCACCGTCGGGGAACGTCACCTTGATCATTTTCATCTCCAATGGAAATTGCCGGCGGAAGTGCCGGCAAGGCGGGGTCTCTAGCATGTGTCGCAGGGCTACGCCAAGCGCACGCACAAAAGCGCCCGGGGCGCACTGGCCCCAGGCGGAATACTTGGACGCACGAAGTGCTCTAGCTTCGCCTGCTGGACACCGCCCTGCCGATGGCAATGAGGATACAGGCGCCAATCACGCCGGCGATCAGGTAACCGAACCAGCCGCCGAATGAGATGCCCAGAAGGCCAAACACCAGGCTGGCGACGATCGCGCCAACGATGCCCAGAATAATGTTCATCACCACGCCGCTGCTGTTGTTCATGAACCGCCCAGCGAGCCAACCCGCTATGCCGCCAATGATGATGGCGGCAAGCCAACCCACGCCGTCGAAAGCCATCGCACGTCTTCCTTCCCGTTAAGTCGCTAACCAGCCAGAACATTCCAGCTGGCCAGCCATAACGGCGGAGGACGGAAAACGATCCGTACCGCTACTTCCAGCGCCCGTAGCTCCAGGGCGCATACCAGTGCGCCGCTGCCGGCACCGTCTCCGGCACCGGGTCGTAGCCATGCGTGCCGCCGGGCCGGCAGCGGACGATCCGTGCCAGTCCCATCCAGCCGCCGGGCCAGAAGCCGTGCCGCCAGATGGCGTCGCGGGTGAACTCCGAGCAACTGGGCGCGTGCCGGCAGGTGCGGCCCATGAACATCGACAGCGAATAGCGGTAGCCCTGGATCAGCCCGTACGAGGCGAGCTTGAACGGCCAGTCGACAATGCTCCAGAACACCTGCGCGATGCGCTGCATCAGCCGATCGCCGCCACCTGCGGGGCCTCGAGCTTGTCCAGCGCCTCGCACACCGCGTCGAACACCAGCAGCGTCGAGGTGTGCCGCGGCCGGTACTCGCGCACCGGTTCGAGATATTTGAGGTCGATCCACTTTTCGCCTGCCGGCGGCGGCCCGTCAGCCTTGAGCATCGTCGTCATCTCGTCGCGCACCCGGCGGAACTCGCTGATCGGCGTGCCCACCACGTGCGTTGCGACCACCGCGGCCGAGGTCTGGCCGAGCGCGCAGGCCTGGATGTCATGGCCGTAGCCGGTGATCACCCCGTCCTCGACCGTGATATCCACCTCGATGGTCGAGCCGCACACCCGGCTGACCTTGCGGGCGCTGGCATCGGGATCGCTGAGCCGCCCTGGCCTTGGCTGATTGCCGGCGAGTTCGAGGATCCGGTCCGAATAAAGATCGCTGAGTTCCATCTTTTTCGCGAAACTGTTTCTTGGCCGCTGTCGTTGCCCACCTATATAGTGATGGAGATGCAACAAGTCAGCGGCGTCCATCGTCACTGACACCATGCCGGGAACCGTGGGGCGACGTATTGCGTCTGTCGCCTGCTATTGACCGAGGAACCAAAGATGGACGCCAGCGCCAAGCCGCAGCACGTCAAACTCGTCCCTGAAATCACCCGCCCCAGCCGCGAAGAAGCGGAAGCGGCGGTTCGCACGCTGATCGCCTGGGCCGGTGACGATCCGACGCGCGAGGGCCTGCTGGAAACGCCGCACCGCGTTACCAAAGCGTACCGCGAGTTCTTCGCCGGCTATGGCGACGATCCGCGCGAGGTGCTGCACAAGACCTTCAAGGAGGTCGGTGGCTACGATGACGTCGTGCTGGTGCGCGACATCCCGTTCTCGTCTCATTGCGAGCACCACATGGTGCCGTTCTTCGGCAAGGTGCACATCGCCTACCTGCCGCATGACGGCGTCGTCGGCCTGTCCAAGCTCGCCCGCCTGGTCGAGGTCTATGCCCGCCGCCTGCAGGTGCAGGAGAACATGACGGCGCAGATCATCGATGCCGTGAACGAGCACCTCAACCCGCGCGGCGCCGCCGTGATGATCGAAGCCGAGCACATGTGCATGTCGATGCGCGGCGTGCGCGCCCACGGTGCCCTCACCATCACGCAGCGCTTCACCGGTGTGTTCGCCGAGGATCGCAACGAGCAGGATCGCTTCTTCGCCATGGTGGGCAAGCGCTGACGTCACGCGCAGTGCGCTGACCGCAACCGCGATCAAGTCTGCTATATCTGGGCGGGCATAGGGTGAGCCCATGTCCGCCGTCGCCAAGACCCTCTGGATCATCGAATCGCGCTTCGGCATGTCGCTGACGCTCGAGGACATGGCCGTGCATGCGGGGGTGTCGCGCTTCCACCTGTCGCGCATCTTCCCTCAGGTTACCGGCTACTCGATCTCCGCGTATCTGCGCGGCCGCCGGCTCACCGAAGCGGCGAAGGCGCTGGCTGGTGGCGCGCCCGATATCCTTGGCGTCGCGCTCGATGCCGGTTACGGCTCGCATGAGGCTTTCACCCGCGCCTTCCGCAGCTTGACCGGCCTGACGCCGGAGGAGGTGCGGCGGCGGCGGCGCCTCGACGGCCTGCCCTTGCTCGAGCCCCTGCGCATCGACCCGGAGGTGCCGGTGGAACTCTGCCCGCCGCGCATCGAAGATCATGGCCCGATCCGCGTGGCGGGGATAGTCGCACGCTACGCCGCCAATGCCGATGCCGGGATCCCGGCGCAGTGGCAACGTTTCGGCCCCTATGTCGGCAACGTGCCGGGTGAAGTCCCGGGCGTCTATTACGGGCTCTCCGGCCGCTATTTCAGCGAAACCGGCGAGTGCGAGTACATGGCCGCCATGGCGGTGCGCGAGACCGCCGAGCTGCCGCGCGAGTTCACGCTGGTCACCGTGCCGGCCCAGCGCTACGCCCGCCTCGCCCATCGCGGCCACATCACCACCATCCGATCGACCATCGAAGCGATCTTTGCGCAGTGGCTGCCGACCTGCGGGTACCGCAAGAAGCGTGGGCCGTGGAGCTTCATCGAGTATTACGGGCCCGACTTCAACGAGCACACCGGGCTCGGCACGGTCGAGATCTGGATCGCGCTCGAGGATTGAGCGCGAGCCGGGCGCGGGATAGAACCCGGCCATGAGCACCTCCTTTGCCGACCCCACTGCCCTCAGCCACGCCGACCTCGAGGAAGGCACCCTGTTCGCGCCGAAATTCGACGCGCACGGCCTCGTCACCGCCGTGGCGCAGGAGGCCGGCAGCAACCGCGTGCTGATGGTGGCGCACATGAACGCCGAGGCGTTGCGGCTCACCATCGAAACCGGCGAGGTGCACTACTATTCGCGCTCGCGGAAAAAGCTCTGGAAGAAGGGCGAAAGCTCGGGCGAAATCCAGAAGCTCGTAGAGATGCGGACCGATTGCGACCAGGACGTGGTGCTGCTGCTCGTCGAGCAGACCGGCCGGGGCGCCGCTTGCCACACCGGCCGGAAAAGCTGCTTCTACCGCATCGTGGAGGACACTGAGACGCTGCGCCAGAGCGGCGAAGCGCGGCTGTTCGATCCAGCTGAGGTCTACAAAGTTCAGTAATGCGGCGGCGGCGGTTCGACCGCCGGCGCCAGCGCCGGATGCGCTTCGACGTCGCGGAGCTGCGAGCCGAGGTTGCTGAGCTCACGCTTCAGCGCCTCGATCTGTTTGAAGTGTTCGGCCAGCGCCGCGTTCAATTCCTCGATCGCCTGGTCCTGGAAGGCGATCGTCGTCTCCAGCGTGACCATGCGGGCCGTAAGGTCGGCGACATCGCTCATTTGCTTTCCTCCTCAGAGGCGGCAGGACGGCGCTCGAACAGCGGCGTGAGAAACAGGCCGGCGAGGAAACCGCCCAGGTGTGCCTGCCAGGCGATACCGATCGATTGCCCGATCAGCATGGGCAGGAACGGTACGGCCGCGTTGAGCACCAGCCACACTACAATGAAGAAGGCGGCACGCTGGTTGCGCATCAGCTCGGCAATGCTCGCCATCCGGCGCCCGAGCACCTGCTCGGTGCCGGTCTCGAGATCGCGCCCGACGATCACCGGCTGGAACATGAAGCGGCACGCGGCCCCGGTCAGCCCCGCGACGCCACCGGAAGCGCCGATCAGCACCTGTACCGACGGCAGTGTCGTCGCGGCGAACGCCGCGGCGCCGACGGCCGCACTCGCGAGGAAGAGAATCACCGTGGCGCGCGGGCCGTAGCGGCGGGCGACCGGGGTGCCAAAAATCGCCAACCAGGCGCAATTGATTAAAAGGTGCTCCCATCCCGCATGCAAAAAGGCGTGCGTGAACGGGGTCCAGAGCAGCGGTATCCACCCTCCGTCGAACCCCGCTCCAGCGATGCCGCGAGCCGGGATGAAGGCCAGCCAGTAGATCAGCTGGAGGTCACCTTGTTCGTTAAGAACGAAGGCTCTGGCGAGGTGTACGGCCAACATCAGGCCCAGTAGCGCAGTCACCACGCCGGGCAATAGAATGGCCGGCTGACGACCGTCAGACGCTTGATTTTGTTGGTGATTTCGCTCGTCAGACATGGAAACTCCCGGTTTTCCGGGCTTTGTAGCCCATTCCCCCGACTTATCCACACGGGGCCCGCCGCGTTAACCCTAACAATTGTTTAAGGGCGATTTCCGCTACGGCTTTTGTCACTCTTAGTGCTGCGGCGGTCGCCCCCTTCTCCGGGATGCGATGCTCGGGGTTTGGGAACAAGGCAAAAAGACTATGCAAAAGGCCAGCACCAAGGCGCTGTTCGACTATTGGAATGCGCTCCGCGGTTCTCGCAGTGCTCCGGATCGGCGCGACATCGATCCGACCCGAATCCGTTCCGCCCTCGCCAATACCTTTATCCTCGAGCTCAACGATACCAACGAGTTCGATTTCCGCCTCGCCGGCTCGCATCTCTGTTCGGCCTATGCCCGCGAGCTGAAGGGCCGCTCCTTTACGCGTCTGTGGCACGAACGTGACCGCGACGCTATCGACACCCTGGTCCGCGCCGTCACCGAGGATCATGCGGTTGCCCTCGTCACCTTCCAGGGCACGACGGCGGTGCACACGCGCCTGTCGGTCGAGACTATTCTCCTGCCGCTCCGTCACAACGGCAGCACCCAGAACCGCCTGCTCGGCGCCATGACCTCGATCGACGAGCCCTATTGGTTTGGCGTCCAGCCGATCATGGAGCAGCGCATCACCGGCCTGCGGCTGATCTGGCCGGACGACGTGTCGCTGGCCGACATGGCGAGCGATGTCGTGGCATCGGTACCCGCAGAGGACTTGGTTTTCGCCAGTGCCGGATCGGCGGTCCCTACCCCGATGAGCGCCACGGTGTTCGGGCGAACCGCGCGACGCTACGCTCATCTGGCCGTGATCGATGGTGGCCGACGCTAAAAATCGCAGGTTTGGCGCATTGCGCGCCTCAAGCCTTACCTTCGATTAACCAAGAGCGGACTAGTGTAGGCCAATCAATCGTTTGGCCCCGGCAGGTCCCCTCTGATGCTCACCGACAACACACGCTCCGCGCGACCTGCCCGCTCGTATGCGCAGCTGCCGCGTTTCCAGCGCGTCAGGGTTTCGCTGCTCGGCCGCTACATGCTCACCGACCGCCGCGAATTTCCCTGCCAGGTGATTGAGATGTCGCCGGGCGATGCGATGATCATCGCGCCGATCTCCGGCATCGCCGGCGAGCGCGTCATTGCCTATATCGATCACCTCGGCCGCATCGAGGGCGACATCACCGACGTCATCGACGGCGGCTTCAAGATGGATATCGTCGCCACCTCGCGGAAGCGCGACAAGATGGCGGCCCAGCTGACCTGGCTCGCCAACAAAGACCTGCTCAACCTGCCGGAGGACCGCCGGCACGAGCGCGTGGTGCCCGACAACCGGCATTCCACCGTCGTCCTCGACGATGGCCGCCGCTACAACTGCAAGATCATCGACATCTCGCTCTCGGGCGCCGCGATCGAACTTGCTGTCCGCCCGGCGATGGGCACCCCGGTGACCCTGGGCCGCATGCGCGCCCGCGTGGTCCGCCACTTCGGCGACGGCGTCGCCGTCGAATTCGTCTCCGCCCAGGAAATGCTGACCGTCGTGCAGCAGAACCTGCGGGTCAACTAACCCGCCGATTTCCAACTGCTTCGCTATGCCTAACGAGTCCTCACCAGGACCGTTCGAATTCGCATAAAAACTAGCTTGCAGTTTTTCGTTCGGGGCAATTTGGCCCGGGCATCGTGGCTTCCGTCAGGGGGCAACCACGATGTCGAAGTTCAAAGGGTTCATCGCAGCGGCAGTCGCAATCGGGATGGCGGCATTCATTCTCGCCATGCCGGCGCGCGCCGACCAGGTCGATTTCACCAATCCCGCCTTCGCCCCGGCCGGCGGCATCACCAGCATCCCGGTGGGCGCCTCCGAGTTCTGCAAGTCGCATCGCAGCGAATGCAAGGCCAACCCGCACGCCGTCGGCGCCACGGTGCTGACCGAGGCGCGCTGGGCCGAGCTCGTGCAGGTCAACAACGTCGTCAACTCGGCGATCACCGCCATCACCGACGAGGACTACTACAAGGTCGCCGAGTACTGGGCCTACCCCGATGACGGCTACGGCGACTGCGAGGATTTCGCGCTGGCCAAGCGCAAGGCGCTGATCGCCGCCGGCTGGAACCCCTCGACCCTGCTGGTCACCGTGGTGCGCGAAGCCAAGGGCACCGGCCATGCCGTGCTGATGGTCCGCACCGACCGCGGCGACCTGGTGCTCGACAATCAGGATGGCCGCATCCTCGTCTGGAACGAGACGCCCTACACTTACTTGAAGCGCCAGTCGCAGGCCGATGCCGGCCAGTGGGTCGACCTGGTCGATCCCCGCACCACCTTCGTTGCGTCGAAGTAAGCGTCAGCCGAGCGCAGCCAGCGCCTCGGCTTCGATGCGCTGGATCCAATCCCCCTTGCAGCTGCTGTAGTCGTGCGAGCTCTTGTGATGCTGCTCGAAGCAGCGTCGCTTCACGGCCTCGTACTGGGCGGCGAGCTCGGGGTGAGCCACCAGATAGTCGCGAAACGCCAGGTGTCGCCCGATCGCGGCGGCACCCAGCTGGTAGCAATGCAGGTGAACGCGGCGCTTCCCGGTCTCCGGATCGTCGAGCGTACAAAACCGCCGGCCGACGAGGCCGTACTCCCCCCACCATCGATACCCCAGCGCCTCGACCTCCGGCCGCATGGCATCGAGCGCGTCGAGGGAACGAACCACCGGGACAATGTCCAGCGTGGGCTTGGCGACGATCCCCGGGATGGCGGTCGAACCGACGTGATGGACGGCCAGCAGTTCCTCGCCAAGCGTCGCGGCAAGCCGTTCGGCTTCCGCCGCAACGGCATTTGCCCAAAGCCGGTCATGCGGCTTCAGTTCGACGGGAACGGGTGGCGCCATGCCCTGCGGCAGCTGGCTTACGCCATCAGCGCGAAATAGCTGCCGACGAACATCAGGCCGGTGATGAAGGCCCAGCCGAAAGCGACAAATGCGGCGACCAGCGCCAAGCTGATCGACAACGTGCCGTTGCGATCGTGCTGCCAGCCCATCTGCAGCATGATGAACGGGCCGCACACGAAACTCACCGCCACGTGACCAAGGCTGTGCGCGAAGGTCTTGCCATCATAGCGCAGTGCCGCCTGCGCCTTGGCCAGCCACTGGTAGAGGTAGGTGCCGGCGCCGGCGATGGCGAGCCCCACCGCCATGATCAAGCCGGCCAGCAGCAATTCCCTGAGCATTCACGCGCCCTCTGCACCAATACCTTAACTCTTTGTTAAGCATATCCGGCGCCCAGTGGGCTGTCACCTGACGCACACAACTCTGGTTAATTTGAGAGCGATGGCCGGCGAGGCGCAGGTCCACAGACCCCATCACCACTCGATCGGCTTCAACCTCGGCGCCATCGCCGTGCTGCTTGCCCTTTTGGGGATCGGCGTCGCCTACCTGATCGACGCCGCTGGGCGCACTGCCCGCACGCAGGCGCACCGGCTCGATACCGAGACCACGCTGACCCGTACGCTGGGTGGCCGCGACCTCGAAATCCCGCTATCCTGGTTCCGCTACGAGGAGCAGCGCATCGAGGGCTTTGCCAAGCAGATCGACCTGCGCTTCGAGTTGCCGTTCGGCGTCGACGCCCATAGCGAGCCGGTGGACGTGACGCTGCTGCCGCGCAGTCGCGCCCGACCGAGCGCCGCATTGCTCGACGGCGTCTACCTGCACCAGTTTCTGCCCGAGCAGTTGAGCGGCCCGCCCGGTCTGGTGGGCAAGCCATTGCGGGCAGATGGTGGCTATGCCGATGAAGTGGTGTGGTACGACCCGCTATCGTCCGAGCCGTTCGTCGCCAAGTGCTCGAAGCCGATCGCCTCGGCCGCAGTCGGACAGTGCCTGAGGACCGTCTATCTGGGGCCGGGCGTCGCGGCGGTCTACGCCTTCCCGGAACCCGCGCTGCAGCACTGGCGTGATTTCGATGCGGAACTCACCGCCAGGCTGGGGCAGATCGGCGCGCTCTGAGGCGCGCCGCAACGCGCTGTGCTTAGTGGATCTCGTCCAGGTCGACGTCCAGAATAGCCATCTGGAAATTGTACGAACGGTCGCCGTCCTCGTCGTCGACATAGATCAGGCCGAGGAATTCCTCGCCCAGATACACTTCCACGCTGTCGTTCTGCTTGTTGCGTGGGCGGACGTCGATGTTCCGGTTGCCGAACTTCTGCTGCAGAAACTTCTGGAGCTTGATGATTTCAGGATGGTTCACGGCGGCTCCTTCAAGGGCATTCGCGAGGTCGATTTGGGATCGCCACAATAGGCATTGCGCCCCGGCGGGCAATCCCGTGCTGTGCATTTTTCCGCGATGAAGGGCGCAAAAAGCGGCGGAGACACCGCCGGTCCGCGGCAGAATCAGCCGGTGAGGTCCTGCACCACGGCCAGCTGGTCCATCACCGATGCCGGATGCGGCGTGCCCGCTTCGCCGATGATCCGCGCCGGAACCCCGGCCACGGTCACTCGCGGCGGCACTTCCTTGACCACCACCGAACCCGCGCCGATGCGGGCGCAATCTCCGACCCGGATATTGCCCAGCACCACCGCATGTGCGCCGATCAGCACGCCATTGCCGATCTTGGGATGGCGGTCTTCCTCGGACTTGCCGGTACCGCCCAGCGTCACGCCCTGCAGGATCGAGACATTGTCACCGATGGTGGCCGTCTCGCCGACCACGAAACCGGTGGCATGGTCGAGCATGATGCCCTTGCCGATGCGCGCCGCCGGATTGATGTCGACCTGGAACACCGCGCTCGAGCGGCTCTGCAGGTAGAGCGCGAAATCCTTGCGGCCCATCAGCCACAGCGCATGCGCGAAGCGGTGCGTCTGGATGGCATGGAAACCCTTGAAGTAGAGGAAGCAATCGACCGCCTTATGCAGCGCCGGATCGCGCTCCAGTGTCGCCGCGAGATCGGCGCGCGCCTCGAGCCCGATTTCCGGGCGCGACTCCTGCGCCTCACGGAAGGCCTGGCGGATCAGGTCGGCGGAAACGTCGGGGTGGTCGAGCCGCTCGGCCAGCCGGTGGGCCAGCGCATCCTCGAAGCCGTCATGATTGAGCACGTTGGAGTAGAGCAGATTGGTCAGCGACGGCTCGCTGGCCACCACCCGTCGAGCCCCCGAAACCACCGCGTCCCACACCGGGTCCATGGCCGTGACATTGGCCGTTCTTAAATTCGTGCTCATAAGGCTCTCCATCGGCGGATGCCGATATAAGACAAAACGTGCTCCGATACCAACCCTTAGCGCACAGATTGGTTCGCCTCAGCTGAACTCGCCTTGAATGGTTACTCTTGGGCGTGCCGAGCGAGGAATTCCAGTGCCGCCGCCTTGAACTGCTTGTCGCCGGTCGCGCGCATGTGATCGCGCCGCTCGATGGTGAAAGCCTCGCCCTGAGGCAACAGTGCCGCGAGCCCCGCCGCCGAGCCCGCCATGTCGTCGTCACTGCCAACCGCCACCAGCACCGGCTGGGCGATGCGCCGGACATCGGCCTCGCGCATCGGCTCGCGCGAGTTGACCATGCAGGCGGCGAGCGCCGCGCGGTCCGCCTTGTTGTGATCGGCAAAGATACGGAACTGCCGGCCGGTGCGCCCGGTCACCTGGTCGAGCGACTCGGCGGTGAGCGCCGAGATGATCTCTTCGCTGTCCTCGAGGCCCGAGATCAGGTTGAGTCCCATGCCGCCCCACACCGCGCAGCTCACCGCATCCGGATCCTGCAGCATCAGGTAGGCGGCGATCCGCGCGCCCATCGAGTAGCCCATGATCGGCGACCTGACGATGCCGAGGTGGTCCAGGAGGCGCTTGGCATCCCGAGCCATCTCGTGGGCGAAATAGAGCTGCGCGTCGTAGAGTTTGCGCGAGCCGCCATGGCCGCGATTGTCGAAGGTGATCGGCTGGTAGCCGGCCCCGACCAGCGTCTCCACCCAGCCGGTGTCGATCCAGTTGACCTTGCCGGACGAACCGAAGCCGTGAATCAGGAGGATGGGCTTTCCCTCGCCGTGGACTTCGTAGGCGATGGAGATTCCGGCGGAGCTGAACTGGAGCACTGATCGGCCTCGAGCGTTTGGAGGACGTGTCTAGCCCCGCGAGGGTGCAGGCGGCAACCACCTCACCGCTCGCGGTGCCGCGCTCATCGTTTAACCGGAAACCGTCCGTCGACCATCAACTGGCAAGGCAGCACCACATAGTCGTAGAGATCGCCGGTCTTCGGCTCGATCGTGCGGATCAGCACGAAATACTCGCCCACCTTGACGATCTTTTTCGGCTTCAGGCCGGCCGAGCGGAGCACGCTGAACATCTCCGATTTGGTGGCGCAGCCCAGATAGTTGCGTTCAACGAAGTTGCTCCCGGCCACCACCGGAGAGAGGCCGGCGGCAGACGACATGACGGCAAGCACCGCCGCAAGAACCAGTGATTTCATTTTTCCCTCATTGCGTTCAATGCGTTGCAGGCATCGACCAGCAATGGGTAGCAACCCGGACTGAACCGCCGGCCACCAACCTGCTCAGCCGGGGTTCATCGTTCTGCGCCCGCGCTTCCAAATCAGCCGCGCCTTGGCTATGTTCCGGCCGAATTCGAACCCGAGGACCACCCGATGGCGCACGAGAGCACCCCGCATTTCCACAATACCCAGGGTCTGCCGCGCATCGAGGTCGGCTCCAAGGAATTTATGTGCGTCGGCGCCCTGCCCCCGTTCGATCACCCGCACATCTATATCGACATGGGCAAGGACAACGAGACGGTCTGCTCGTACTGCTCGACGCTCTACGTGTTCAACCCGCAGCTGGCGCCCGGCACTTCCGAGCCGCTCTCGGCCGTCTATCACTCCGAAGCCGCCTGATTCCCCCGATGTCCGGCAACGGACGCACCGTCTACATCGCGGGAGCGGGCATTGCCGGCATGACGCTGGCGCTGGCGCTGGCCAAGTTCGGCGCCACCGTCGTGGTGCTCGAGCGCCACACCCAGGTGCAGGAAGTCGGCGCCGGCCTGCAGGTCAGCCCCAACGCGCGAAAGATCCTCAACCGGCTCGGCCTCGACAAGGCGCTGGCGGCCAAGGCGTTCGAGCCCGAGGGCATCGACGTCTATCCCTACGGCGCCAACCAGCCGCTGCTGACGCTGGAACTTGGCCGGGTGATGGAGCAGCGCTTCGGCGTGCCCTATACCGTGATGCACCGCGCCGATCTCGCCGAGGTGCTGTACCGGGCCTGCAAGCGCTTCGCCAATATCGACCTGCTGTTCGGCGTCCGGGCCTACGACGTGGTGAGCCACTCGCGCGGCGTTTCGGTCACCGTCGACGAGGCCGATGGCAAATCGCGCTCGGCCCGGGCCTTCGCCTTCATCGGCGCCGACGGGGTCAACTCGCGCACCCGCACCGGCGTGCTGATGGGCCCTGAGGCGACCTATTCCGGCATGGTCGCCTGGCGCATCACCCTCGGCCAGTCGGCGCTCGACGGCGTGCTGGCGCCCGATCGCACCAGCCTACTCTGGGGCCCGGGTTATCATGCCGTAACCTACCCGTTACCGCACCGTCACCAGGTCAACGTCGCGCTGTTCGCCAAGTCGAAAGCCGCCCGTACCTTTGGCGCCGAGCCGCCACGCGCCCCTGACCTGCCCTGGGCGGCCCTGAAGAGCCGACAGTTCGCCGCCATCCGCGAGGCCGCCGACGACCAGTGGGGCTATTGGCCGGTCTCCACCGTCACCACGCCGACCTGGTCCGAAGGCGGAGTCGGCGTTATCGGCGATGCCGCCCACGCCATGCTGCCGTTCCAGGCGCAGGGCGCCGCGATGGCCATCGAAGATGCCGCCATCCTCGCGCCGCTGCTGATGACCGAAGCCGACGCCGACTCGGCGCTTCGCCGCTATGCCGCGCTCCGCCAACCGCGCGTCGAGCGGGTGCGAAAACTCTCCAGCTCCAACGGCTTTGCCTTCCACCTGGAGTGGCCGTTCACCCTCGCCCGCAACGCCGTGGTGAAACTGCAGGGGCCGCGTGGGCATTTGCAGCGCCTCGGCTGGCTCTACGGCTACGACGCAGCACCCGACCCCGAGGGCTTGCCCCCTGCACCGCGCTCGCCGCGCCAGGATGTTCACTAAACCGTTGCCGCTTGCCTTCGTTGAAGGCGATGTGTCAACTGCCGCTCCAAACTGGGAATAATCGCCCCGCATGCCTGTTTCTCCGCAATCCAATCTCACGCTCGCCTGCGTGCTCATCACCATCTTCCTGGATATGCTGGGCTACGGCATCATCCTGCCGGTGCTGCCGCAGCTGATCGGCCAGCTCTCCGGTGGCAGCGTCGCACAGGCCGCGGTGATCGGCGGTTACCTGGTCTTCGCCTATTCGCTGATGCAGTTCCTGTTCGGCCCGGCGCTCGGCAACCTCTCCGACCGCTTCGGTCGCCGCCCGATCATCCTGATCGCGCTGGCCGGGCTGACCATCGACTACACCATCATGGGCTTTGCCAATTCGATGGTGCTGATCTTCATCGGCCACACCATCGCCGGCATCTCCGGCGCCTCGGTGGCGACGGCAACCGCCTACATCGCCGATATCACCCCGCGTGAAAAACGCGCCCACCGCTTCGGGCTGATCGGCGCCGCCTTCGGGCTCGGCTTTATTTTCGGCCCGGTCATCGGCGGCCTGCTCGGCGAACTCGGGCCGCGCTGGCCGTTCTACGCCGCGGCTATTCTCGCTGGCGCCAACCTGCTGTTCGGCTTCTTCGTGCTCCCCGAGAGCCTTGCCAGGGACAAACGCCGCAAGTTCGATATCCGCCGCGCCAACCCGTTCGGCGTGCTGTGGAGCTTGAGTAAGAACCCGGTCGTCCTCTGGCTCATGGGTTCGCTGGGCATGTTCGTCCTCGCCAGCCAGTCCTTCCCTTCGGTGTGGAACTTCTTCACCATCGAAGTGCTGAGCTTTTCTTCCGCCCAGATTGGCGTCGCACTCGGGTGTTTCGGCCTGGGGTTTGCCGCCAGCCAGGCGCTGCTGGTCGGCCTCTTGACCAAGCGGATCGGCGAGTGGTCCACGGTGTTGCTCGGCATGCTGGCCGCCGCGATCGCCTTCATCGGCACGGCCTCGATCCACTCCGAGATCCCGCTCTACTTCTTCCTGATCTTCGGCTCGCTCGCTGGTGTCGCCGGCCCGGCCATCAACTCGCTGATGTCGCGCCAGGTGCCCGACGATGCGCAGGGCGAGTTGCAGGGGGCCATCAACGCCACCAATTCGCTGGCCTCGATTCTTGGGCCCCTGCTGGCCACGCAGCTGTTCAGTTACTACACCCAGGCCGCGCCCGGAACACCGGGCTATTTCCCCGGCGCGCCATTCCTCGGCGCCGGCATCCTGGTGCTCGTCGCGGCCGCGCTGTTCATCTACACGGTGCGCCGCTTCGACCTGATGCATCGCCCACGCGTGGCCAAGAAAGACCACATCCACGAAATGGCCCAGCCCGGCCAGCAGCAGACCCCGCCGCATGACGAGAACGGGAATGGCAACGGCGTGGGTGAAGGAACGGCTGGCCGGTAGCTGGCGAGGCACGCTGGCTTACCACGCCCCCCTCTCTGGCGAAAACTAAGGACTTAGCTGCGCTAAGCCCAAGTTTTCGCTTTCTCCCCCGCCATGGGGGAGAGTCCCGACTGATGCTCCCATGCGGATGGCGGCCACCGATCATCTCCCCCCTTGCGGGGGAGAAAGCGATTTCTTGGGCTTAGCGTTTGCTAAGTCCCAGAAATCGCCAGAGAGGGGGTGCGGAGCCACCGGGCCTGCCACCCTCCCCATGCACTGAGCTGTGCCTTACTTCCCCAGCGTCGACGGCCACTTGCCGTGCTGCTCGCCTTCGCGATCGGTGAGGATGAAGCCGTGGGCGCCGAAGAAGTCGCGCTGGCCCTGGGTCAGGTTCGCCGTGCCCTGCGCCTGGCGGTAGCTGTCGAAATAGGCCAGCGAGGCCGAAAGACAGATCAGCGGGAACTCGCCGATGGCCCCGGCCGCGACGATCTTCCGCAGGGATTTGTGCGCGTCCTGCATGATGGTGACGAAGTCCGGCACCATCAGCAGGTTGGTGGCGCCACCCTTGGCGTAAGCCGCCG
This sequence comes from Devosia insulae DS-56, assembly GCF_000970465.2. GTDB lineage: Bacteria > Pseudomonadota > Alphaproteobacteria > Rhizobiales > Devosiaceae > Devosia_A > Devosia_A insulae. Next base: position 11,149 of record NZ_LAJE02000072.1, on the reverse strand, counting down.
ACATCTGGTCGAGGAAGCGCGAGCGGATGATGCAGCCGGCGCGCCAGATCTTGGCGATCGTAGCAAGCGGCAGGTTCCAGCCGAACTCTTCCGAGGCCTTCGACAGCACCGCAAAGCCCTGTGCGTAGGAGACGATCTTGCCCGCCAGCAGCGCCTGCTCGAGGTCATCGAGCGATACGTCGGCCTTGCCGGCCGAGGGCTTGCCATAGGCCGCCTCGGCCGCCACGCGCTCTTCCTTCCGCGACGAGATCGAGCGGGCCGCGACGGCGCCTTCGATGGCGGTGGCCGGCACCGCGAGCTGCTGCGCCGCGATGGCGGTCCAGGTGCCGGTGCCCTTCTGGCCAGCCTTGTCGAGGATCAGCTCGACCAGGGGCTTGCCGGTCCTGGGCTCGATCGCCTCGAGCACATAGCCGGTGATCTCGATCAGGTAGGAGTTCAGCGGACCCTGGTTCCAGTCCTTGAACACTTTTGCGGCCGCCGCCGGGTTCATCCCCAGCCCGTCACGCATCACGCCATAGGTCTCGGCAATCATCTGCATGTCGCCATACTCGATGCCGTTATGGATCATCTTGACGAAATGACCAGCGCCGCCCTCGCCGAGATAGGCGCAGCACGGCTCGCCATTGAACTTGGCCGAGATCGCCTCGAGAATCGGCTGGGCGTTCTTCCACTGCTGCTCGGGGCCGCCGACCATGATCGACGGGCCATGGCGCGCGCCTTCTTCACCACCGGAGACGCCGATGCCGAGAAAGCCGATATTCTTGGATTTGAGATATTCGTAGCGCCGCTGGCTATCGGTATAGAGCGAGTTGCCGCATTCGAGGATGGCGTCGCCCGCTTCGAGGTGCGGCAGCAGCTGTTCGATCATCTCGTCGACCGGCTTGCCGGCCTTGACCATGATGATGATGGAGCGCGGCCGCTTCACCGCCTGGATGAACTGCACCAGGTCGGCTTCCGGCACGACCTTCTGGTCGAGCCCCTGCTGTTTCGCCATCGCGACGAAATCGTCGATCTTCGAGGCAGTGCGGTTGTGCACCGCGATGGTGTAGCCGTTCTCGGCGATGTTGAGCGCCAGATTCGAGCCCATTACTGCGAGCCCGATCAGGCCGATATCGGCAGACGCCATCATTATCTCCATTGGGAGTCATCAGGATTTCTTTGCGCGGCTTTTTGGCACGGGCGACGCCCGAACGCCACCCCATCGGAGCCCCGACGCACCTGCCCTGTGCACGTTCCTAGCCGCTTCGGTCTCTTGGTCTTACCAAGCCGCGCGTCATCTACTAGTCTCGCGCCGCCTGAGCCTGGGAGGGGCACTGACTTTGGACTCGATTTCTCTATTCAATCTGGGCGGCAAGCGCGCTCTGGTCACCGGTTCGAGCCGCGGCATCGGCTTCGGCATCGCCGCGGCGCTCGCCGGCGCCGGCGCCGAGGTGATCCTCAACGGCCGCGACCCGGCAGCGCTCGGCGATGCGGCGTCGCGTCTCGCTGACGACGGTGCGCTGAACGTCAAGGCGCTGGCCTTCGACGTCACCAGCGAGGACAGCGTCGAGGACGCCATCGCTCACGCCGAGACCGAAATCGGCCCGATCGACATTCTCGTCAACAATGCCGGCATGCAGCACCGCGCGCCGCTCGAGGAATGGCCGCTCGAAAAGTTCAGGCAGGTCATCGATACCAACCTGACCTCTGCCTTCATCGTCGGCCGTGCCGTGGCGCGCGGCATGATCGCCCGCAGGCATGGCAAGATCATCAATATCTGCTCGGTGATGAGCAACCTCGCCCGCCCCTCGATCGCCCCTTATGCGGCGAGCAAAGCGGCGATCGCCAACCTGACCCGCGGCATGGCGGTCGATTGGTCGAAGCACGGCCTCAACGTCAACGGCATCGCGCCGGGCTACATCCGCACCGAACTCAACGAGGCGCTGCTGAAGAACCAGGAGTTCAACTCCTGGGTCGAAAAGCGCACGCCGATGGGCCGCTGGGGTGACCCGGCCGAACTGGGCGGCGCCGCCATCTTCCTGGCCTCCGAGGCTTCCACCTTCGTCAACGGACACATCCTCTATGTCGACGGCGCCTTCACTGCCACCGTTTGAGAATGCCCGCATCATCATCGCCATGGGGGTGTCGTCGTCGGGCAAGTCGGCGACCGGCGCGGCGATAGCGCGGCGGCTGCACGCCCCCTTCCTCGATGGCGACGGCTATCACCCGCCCGCCAACAAAGAGAAGATGCGCAACGGCATCCCGCTCACCGACGAAGACCGCTGGCCATGGCTGGAGACGCTGGCCGGCGCGCTGCACGAAGCGGCAGCGCAGAAAGGCGTCGCTGTCGGCGCCTGCTCGGCGCTGAAGCGCGCCTATCGCGATTACCTGACCGAGAAGGCGGGCGAGCCCATCCTCTTTGTCTTCCTCGACGGCGATATCGAGATGATCCGCAAGCGCATCGAGGCCCGCAACCACGAGTTCATGAGCCCAAAACTGCTCGACAGTCAGTTCGCCACGCTCGAGCGACCGAGCCCGGATGAGAACGTGCTGGCCGTCTCGATCGAAGAGCCGATCGAAACCGTCGCCAGTAAGGTAGTGAAGCAGCTCGGTCACCTGAAGGTGTTCAAGCGGGGGCAGTAGGCCTGCAGCATGCCCTCGCCTAGAAGCCGAACGAGAACTGCCCGGTCGGCGAAGCGGCCTTTTCCAGCGCCAGCATTTCCATCTTGGCCCGGACGCCGCCGGGAGACGAGAAGCCGCCGGTGCGCCCATCGGCGGCAAGCACCCGATGGCACGGGACGATCAGCGGGATGGGGTTGGCGCCCATCGCGGCGCCCACGGCCCGCGACAGCACCACATCGCCGAGCCAACGGGCGATGGCGCCATAGGTGGTGGTCTCGCCCCAGGCAAGTTCGCGGATGTGTTCGTAGATGCGGCGGTTGACCTCAGGCACCCGCGACAGGTCGAGCGCCACATCGGCGAAGTTGTCGTTGGTTCCCTCGGCATAAGCGAGGATGCGCGCGGCGATCTCAGGTTGGCCATCGACATCCTCGACGCCACCGGACTTTTCGAGCCGCGCCCGCATTTCGTCCGCCGTGTCGCCTGGCAGCAGCACGCGCGAGATCCCGGCATCGGTCCAGCCGATCGCCATTGGTCCCAGAGCCGTGTCGAGCATGCGGTAATGCATGGCTTGAATGTAGTGATGGTCGATGGCGGAATGAACCCGGAAACTACGAAATACCCATCGCCGTCAGCCACTCGCGCAGTTCGCGCCTCAGAAAGCCGCGCAGCGTCCCCTCGCGCGAAAACCCCCACCACAGCACGGCGCCCTGCCACTGGCTGGCCATCAGCCGGCCGAGCAGCTCCTGCCGCGCCGGATCCTGGCTGAGCCGCCGACCCAGCGCCTGTGTCATCGCCTGGTTCCACGCCACGCCACGCGCCCGCAGCACGGAATCGCGAAAATCCTCGCGCAACAGCAGCAGGCCCTGCGCCGCCTCGTCACCCTCGCCATAGCCCGCCGACAGACGAACCAGCAACGCGATCGCCCCTTCCGGATCGACCGGATGGCTCGCGTCGGCGCCGGCGACGTTGAGATCGAGCTGGCCCCACATCCAGAGCAGCGCCGCGCGCAGCAGCGCCTCGCGATTGCCATAACGCTGCACCAGGGTCGCCGGTGACAAGCCAGTGGCGACTGAGGCCGAGGCGAAGGTCAGGCCAGCCGGGCCTTCGCGAGACACCAGCGCGGCTACTGCCTCAACAACATCCTCGTCAGAAATCTTGCGGGGTCTGGACATGGCTTCCAATATAAACGAATGTTCGTTTATAAACGCCTACGCAGACACCAACAAGGAGAATCGTCATGGCCCGCATCGTCGGCTACATCGCTTCGAGCCTCGACGGCTTCATCGCCGACCCCCAGGAGTCGCTCACCTGGCTGACTCAGCGCAGCGACATGCAACTGGGTGAGTTCGACTACAACCTGTTCATCAAGCGTATCCGCACCGTGGTGATGGGCCGCGGCACCTATGACTGGCTGGTGCGCGAGAACATCCCGTGGCCCTATGGCGAGCAACGCGTCATCGTCGTCACCTCGCGCCCCCTGCCCTCGCCGATCGGCCGGCTTGAAACCCGCACCGATATCGACGCGCTGGTCGCCGAGCTGCGCGCCCTCGACGACGGCGACGTCTGGATGCTCGGCGGCGGCCAGCTGCAGATGGCGTTCATGGAGCGCGGCGCGCTCGATGAGATCGAGATCTACATGATCTCGCAGCTGCTCGGCGGCGGTTTCCCGCTGTTCCCGGCCACCGGCTTCGAAAAGCGCCTCAAGCTGTTGTCGTCGCACACACTGGGCACCGGCTGCGTGCGGCTGCACTACAGTTTTGAGTAGGCACTCCCTGGCTCCGTCTGCGAGGTAATTCCGGCGAAGGCGGGGAGTCTAGCTCTGCAAGTCCCCCAAACTCGGTGTCATCCCCGCGAAAGCGGGGAACTCCGTTTGCGATCGTGCAAAGGTCAAGAAAACAGAGGTTCCCGCTTTCGCGGGAATGACCCGGTGGGTGGGGCACGACCGTGACTTAGCGCGTGGGCTTTCGCAGGGGTGACACCGCGTGTGGGATAGACCAGCGAGCACGCTAAATCGGCTGGCTCTCCAGCACGATCTCCCATTTGTCGCCGAGCGCGATCTGGATTTCCGAGACGAGGAACGGCAGCAGCGCGTTGAACTCGTTGCGGTCGCGCTCGGAGATCCGCCACGTCGGGTCGTTCGGGTTGTCCCAGTTGACCTGCCGGTCGTAGAGCTCGTTGAGCCGCGTCAACCGGCGGATAATGTCGTTGGAAAAGCCCCAGAAGCCGATCTCGGTGGCATGGCCGTCAACGAACAGCGGGGCCAGCCCATGACTGACCATGCCGAAATCGACCAGGAACACCACCTGCTTCACCGTGGATCGGGCCCCAGTTTGCCGAGGCTCCCAGGCCGCTGCCGGCGCCTCGTCCGCCCATGCGGCGGATACGCTCTTGCTTGAGGTCATAGGACCCCCGCCATGTGCCGGAAATAGGGCGGCACCGCCCCCGATCGGAGGCGTGGCCTCCGCTGCAACTCCAGATAGCTCATCGTCTATCGCCCCTCAGATCCGTCCGCAGGGGCAAGGTTAGCCAGTTCGTCTCCCGTGGGCAATTTATGCCCAGCCAACTATCTGCCCGCTTGTGCAAAAGCTCAGGCGAGCCACACCCCAACTAGCGCCACAACAGCGGGAATTGTCTGTACGAACAAGATCTTGCGGCCGACCGTCACGGCCCCGAACACACCTGCGACGGCAACGCAGAGGAGAAAGAAGATCTTGATCGGATCGCCCGCCTCCCCCAGCCAGATGCCCCAGATCAACCCGGCCGCGAGGAAACCGTTGTAGAGCCCCTGGTTGGCCGCCAGCGTCTTCGACTCCTCAGCAAAGGCTGGCGTGGTGCCGAACGCCTTCATTCCCTGCGGTTTATCCCACAGGAACATCTCGAGGATCAGGATGTAGATGTGAATGAGGGCGATGACGCCCGTCAGGATGCTGCCGATCATGCCCGCGACTCCATGCTGGATATGGCGAGCCTAATGCAAAAAGGCCGCCCGATGGGCGGCCTTAGCGCGTGGACCGGCAGCTCAGCGCTTGAGCGCGTCGCGCGCCGCTTCCTTGACCTTGCCGGCCGTCTTCTGGACCGAGCCTTCCACCTTGTCGGCGGCGCCGTCGGCCTGCAGCTTGCGGTCGCCGGTGGCCTTGCCGATGGCCTCCTTGACGTTGCCGCGTGCCTGCTTGGCGGCGCCCTTGATCTCGTCCTTGTGCATTTCCCGGTCTCCGTGGGTTAGCGTTCGGGGCGGATAATGCCGGCCCGCCGCCAAACGTTCCGGCCGCCGGGTGAATTAATCCGGCGGCCATGATCTTACCCCTGCCGGTTGGCGTAGACCTTCATCGAGCCCGACAGGTACTCGGCGAACCCGGGCTCGATCGTCTCGTAACGGGCGATGAAATCCGGGTGCGACAAATAGAGGTCGGCGAGGCCGGCATAGGCCTCGGGCGGGCACGGCCTGCCCCACATCTGAGACACCCACGCCCGATGCCGCCCGAGCAGCGGATCGAGGCTGGGCGAGCCCATCGGCACACCGCGCCGCAGGCCCTCCGCCAGCCCCTGCTCCATGTCGTGCAGCTCCTGGTTGAGCTCGAGCCTCTCGGCTTCCGACAGGCTCTCATACTTGTGCTTGCTGAGCGCGATGCGCTCCGGCATGTCGCCGCCATACTGCTCCACCAGCCAGGCCTCGTATTCGGCCTGCTTGTCGGGCGAGATGCCCTTGTACAAATCCGCGTTTCTCATGGCGCGATCTCCTTCAAGACTGGCGATCGTGCGGTCGATCGTCCTGACAAGTTGGGCATAGCGCTTGGCTTCCTCGCTCAGCCGCTGGCGCTGCTGGCGCAGCGCTTCCAGCCGGTCGAAGCCCGGCGCATCGAGGATGGCGCCGATCTCTCCCAGCGGGATGCCGAGCTCCCGGTGCAGCAGGATCTGCTGCAACCGCAGCAGTTCGTCCTGTCCGTAGTAGCGATAGCGGTTCTGCCCGGTGAACGCGGGTCTCAGAAGGCCGATCTGGTCATAGTGGTGCAAGGTCCGGACCGATACCCCGGATAGTCTCGCAACCTCTTTGACTGTCAGTGTTTTCATCGCACGCGTTCTCCGCGGGACGAGGGAATAGTCCCTGACGCTACGTGAGGGTCAATATCGATTTGCGCAGAAGCTGCGACGCTGAGCTTCACACCGCGTCAACCAGCCCTTCCGCTATCCCCTGGAAATGTGGAAACTCGGTATTCCGTCCGCCGTTTCTCCCCTTCAGATTAAGCCTCTGCGAGGTGAAATGGCTCAACGGATCGACATTCAAGACCTGCTCGTCTGGGCCTTTCGCCACCAGTCGGTGGAAACGGCGACCGGCGCCGATCCGGACGCGTTGACCGTCTACTGGGCGGTACTTGCCCTGCCCGTGCCGCACGCCACAGTGATCCGCCGCTTCGCCCGCGAGGCGCGCCGCCCCGATTGGCACGCCGCCCATACCCGCTGCGTTTCGCTCGACGGTGTCCGCCGGTCGCGCCGGCTCTACACCGAGTGGGTCCGGGCCTTGGTTGTGCTGCAACACACGCTCGAGGGCGCGCTCAGCCGGTTCGCGGTCATCGGCCCGAACCTCGACGACCAGCCCTGGCTACGTGAGCGCCTGCGCGCCTAACCACACTGCCGCACTAACCGAGACAACGCGTTCGATGAACCGGTAAGGCCGAAGCTGTGAATCGGATAGCGGCTGTCCGCATCGACGACGCTCAGCCCCTCGCCCGACTTCAGCAGCGCCATCAGCGGTCCGTTCGCCGGCACGCTCCCGGCAAACATCCCGTCCATTTCCTGGTAGCTCATCGACAGCCGCTGCGTGGAGACGCCGACGGTGAAATCGACATCGTTGACGTCGTTGGACTCCGGGGCGCGTTCGGCTCCCACCGCGAGGTCGTAGCGGATGAACACCTCACCGCTCGAGCAGGTGAGGAACAGGTAGGCATCTGGCCGGTCCGTGGCGCAGGCAGCAACGGTGAACACTGGCCCACCCTCGTCCTCCTGCGCTCCCGCCGTCCAGGTCTGGCAAGCCTCCTCGGCCGCTGCCGGCAGCGCAGCGAGCAGCAGAGCAAGTGCGACGGATGCGAGCCGGATCACGACGCGTCACCGAGATAGCTGACCTCGATTCGCTGGAACAGCGGCCCTTCCTTCATCGTGCCGAGCCACTTGTTGAACGCGGCGACATCCTTGAAGCCAGCCTTCTTCGCATCCGCCTCAGTGACCGCTGACGGTGACATGTCGTCGATCCGGCCGATCTGCAGCAGCCCCACCTTGGTCTTCAGCGTCCCGCCCGGCTTCACCGTTGGGCGGGTCCAGCGCCGGAACTGCAGCGTGATGTCGCCGCGCTTGATCGCCTCCAGCACCTCGAGCTTCAGCAGCATCCGTCACTCCTCCAAAACTCATGCAGGCGGTGGGACTCGAGATCCAGCATCGGCACCACCCATCGAATGCTTGCGGAACCCGGCAGGCGGAAGTCAAGGCCGGCGCTATGCAACACAGCCAAAGGCCAGCTTGACGACATCTGCAGTGAGGGGGCTTCGCGTTGGCCGCAGCTGACCGCAAGCTGTATCACCAGCAGCTGTCGGAAGCTCGCATCTACGATGCCCGGAGTTGAAGCGGCTCTACGATGCACCGACAAACGTGCATTACTTCAAAATATCGTCGTCGCAACGCTTCCACGAGCAAGAAATAGCGGTTACCGTCGAGACGGGAGACGGCCATTCAATTCAATCGGATTTCCTGGTGTGAGAACTGACCTGTCACAGCCCACCGGAACATTTGCGGAACGGAAGAACGACACTATCCCTCGTCTTCTGATTGTTCCGCCGCGCCACAGCTCGCCGCTGGTTGACGCGCAAGATCACAAGATCGCGCTGTCTCTGGTCACAGATGTTACACTCAGCCTGTGCAGGAGTCGCCTCTACGAGGTAATCGCGCCGCACTCGGCAATGAAGCTGACGAGTGGCCCAATCTGGGAAGAGATGCTCCCCGCCGACTACGTCGTTCTGACTGACGTGGTGCTTTGCCAGAGAGAACTGCCATTTGCGTTGATGAGCATCGACGTGGTCGCAACGGGCCCCGGCCGGCGCATCTACCGCAGTGAAGTCGAGCTGCGCTCAGGTGCGCTGCAAGGCATCCATGACAGTTTCTGTGCAGTACTCGCCGACAAAATCTGCGGCGAAATCGGCGCCTACGAGCTGCAGCAATACCGACGCACCGGCGCCGCATCGGCATATGTGCACTACCTGATCGCCATGCAAAGGCGGGATCGCAACGATCTAACCTCCTTGCTTCGAGCGCAGAAGTCGCTGGAGCGCTCGATCCAGTTGTCGCCGGATTTTGCACCGGCACTGGCGCAACTGGCGCGGACCAAGACCCTGGAGTGGCTGGAGCGCGGCAGCGCGGACCGCACGCTGCTGCACGACGCTCGGCACCTGGCGCAGCGCGCTTACTGCTATGCACCGAACGACAGCGCCAGCCTGCGCGAGATCGGCCACGCCACCTTGTACCTGCATGACCTCCCCGGCGCCCGGGAGCTTTTCGAAGCCGCCCATGAATTCGCCCCGAACCATGCTGACTTGCTTGTCGACCAGGCAGACGTTCTCACCCATCTGTCCAGGCACGATGAAGCCGAAGCCAAGATCTCGCGGGCGCTTTCCCTCAATCCGCTGGCGCCGGACGACTATTACTGGATCGCCGGAGCAGTCAGCTTCTTCCGGGGCGAGTACCAACAGGCCCTGGCGAGATTGTCGGCGATGGAGTCCCCAGGGCTGGCGCTGCGACTGATGGCAGCCTGTGCAGCAATGCTTCACGACAAAGAAGCCGCGGCAGCGTACCGAGAGCAGGCGCTGGCCCGTGACCCAGCCTTCACCGTTGAAAAGTGGCAAAGCCTCTATCCGGCCCCCAATCCGGCCGACACGGCGCACTATCTCGACGCCTTGCTTTTGGCTGGTTTCTCGCGCGGCGCGTAAACTCTGTCTTAATTCGATTGTGGGCCTCCTGCCGTGTCATCAGGAGGATTGCAATTGAACACTTCATCTGCTTCGCCGAAGGTCGCCCAGGTTGCCAAGGCCCTTCCGGCTCTGCCCCGAATTCCCAGCCGCAAGTTCTTCCGGCAGTAATCGGTGGACGGCGCCGTTTCGACGCCGTCGAGCTGGTTTGAATATGGCGAACGCAGCACGCCGGCCGTGCAAACGGTCGAGCGGCTGCGGCCGCACCTTGCCTCGCTCGGCATCACCCGGCTGGCGCGCCAGACCGGCCTCGATCGTATTGGCATCCCCTGCTTCTCAGCCATTCGGCCCGCTGGACTGACCCTCAGCGTCAGCCAGGGCAAAGGGCGCGATGATGCCAGTGCCATGGCATCGGCGCTGATGGAGGCCGCCGAATTCGCCATTGCCGAACGATCCGAAGTCCCGGACCGGCTTGCCACCGCCGAGGCGCTGCGGCTGGCCGGCGAGACCTACTACGATGCAGCCCGCCTCTTGCCACCCGATCGCCCGCTGCCCACAGCCGTGCCGATCCGCTGGCTCAAGGGAAGCAACTGGCCCCACGATGAGCCCCTCTGGATTCCCCGCGACGCCCTGACCATCGGCGAGGACGCCACCGACCTGCCGGAAGTTGGCCGCAGCACCAACGGCCTCGCCTCCGGCAACACCACCGAGGAAGCGCTGTTTCACGCCATCTGCGAGCTGCTGGAGCGAGACGCCACCTCCTTGTGGTCACTCCTCCCCGATGCCGCGAGGCTCGCGACGGAGTTCCCGATCGAGGCCGTGGATGATGCCGTGATCAAGGCATTTGGCAAACAGATCAGCGATGCCGACCTCGAGCTTCGGCTGTTCGACCAGACCACCGACCTCGGCGTCCCGTGCGTCATGGCGGTGATCAGCGAGCGCGGCTCGGACACCGCCAGGTTGTTCGACATTGCCGCGGGTTACGGCTGCCACCCAACGGGAACCCGCGCCATTGGCCGCGCCATCACCGAAGCGGCGCAAACCAGAATCACCAACATCGCCGGCGGTCGGGACGATTTTCTGCCGGCCGAGTATTTTGAGCAGGCGGACGAGTCGATCGCGTTCTTACAGCACTATGGCCCGGGCCAGGCCCAGCCCCCCGCCTGGCTCGCCCCCGACACACCATTGCCTGAACTGCTCGATCATCTGGCGGAACGCATCGGGCCGACCGCTGAGATCGTCTGGAGCGAACTGGGCGGCGCCCCCTACGGCATCTCGGTGGTGCGGGCGCTTTCCGCGGTGCTCGAGGACCGGGAAACCAACGTCAACTGGTCGCCGGGTCAGCGCGCCCTCCGGGTGCTTGGACAATGAGGGTGCTGTTCGTCGGCCCGTCGCTCTACGGCGAAACGCCGGACCTGACCGGCATCACCGTCCGCCCTCCGGCCAAGCAAGGTGATATCGCCCGGTCGGTGCTCGACGGCGCCGTGGCCATCGGCCTGCTCGCTGGCTACTTCGCTGCTGTCGCGTCGCCCCCCCCCACAGACTCTATCTTCGCCCTTGCCCGCTGATGGCCCCTGCTTGCTGCTTGCTCGTCACGGCCG